>JAZBNZ010000239.1:0-8547 GCA_036350895.1 Woeseiaceae bacterium | reverse complement strand
GTCACGGAACTCTACGAAAAGGTCTGGATGACGCCCGACTGAGCGGACGGGCGGAAGCGGGTCAGATGCCCATTTTGGAGAGCGTATCCGCGATCTCGCGCGCGATTCGCTCGAGCACCGGGTATTCAGCGGCAAACCGGGATTCGAGTTTCCGCGCACGTTCGGTAGCACCCATCGACGCCACTTCCTCGAGATCCTCGCCGAGTTCGGCAAGGATCTCGCGCGTGTCGGGGTCGATCTCCCCGACCTGGTGGAGTTCTTCGTGGAGCTCGGCAAGTAGTGCCTTGAGTCTCTCCTGGCCCATTGCGGCGGTCTCGTCCTGTAAAGGGAGCAGCAAGCATACCGGCCGCGGAGCGGTGAAACAAAGGCTCAATTGCGCGACCGGTCGCGCTAGAATCCCGGCCCCATGGGAAGAGCCCTGCGCAATCTTCGAGGTGTCGTCGTGTTCGGCGGTCTCACGCTGAACACGATCTTCTGGTTCGTGCCGCTGTTCATGCTGGCAGTCGTCAAGTTGCTGCTGCCGATCCCCGCCGCGAGGCGCCGGATCACAGAGGTCCTGATGTGGATCGGTGAGCAGTGGGTGAGCGTCAATACGCTATGCCTGGCCGGCAGCGGCTCCCGCGACTGGACCGCAGAGGGCCTGGAGGGGCTCGGCAGGGATCGCTGGTACCTCATCGTGTCCAATCACCAGACCTGGGTCGATATCGTCGTCCTGCAGCAAATCTTCAACCGGCGAGTCCCGTTCCTGAAGTTCTTCATCAAGCAGGAACTCATCTGGTTTCCGCTGCTCGGCATTGCCTGGTGGGCAATGGACATGCCGTTCATGAAGCGGCACTCGCCGTCGTATCTTGCCAGGCATCCCGAGAAGAAGGGCCAGGACCTCGAGGCGACACGCCGCGCCTGCAGGAAGTTCCAGCACACCCCGACCTCGGTCATCAACTTCATCGAAGGCACGCGCTTCAGCGAGGAGAAGGCCCGGCGCCGCGACTCGCCGTACCGGCACCTGCTGCCGCCGCGGGCCGGGGGCGTGGCGATCGCCCTGTCCTCGATGGGCGAGCTCTTCGATGCCGTGCTCGACGTCACGCTCTATTATCCCGACGGCGCGCCGACGTTCTGGGGCATGTGCTGCGGCGATGCCGTGCGCGTGGTGGCTCATGTCGACCAGTTGCCGGTCGACGCGCACCTCGCCGCGGGTGACTATGCGAATGACCGGGCATTCCGGCGCGAGGTGCATCGCTGGATCAGCGAGCTGTGGCGCCGCAAGGACGAGAAGCTCGAATCGGTGATACGACCGGGCTAGTCGATTCGCAATTGCCTGTCCGGCTCTTTAGACTCGAAACGAAACGGGAGGGAGACTCGTGAGCAAAAGCCGCTATTACGACACGGTCGCATTCGACGTCCGCGACAACGCTACGATGTTGTTCTTCGCGAAGACCTCGTCGGAGAGCGATATCGAGGATTACCTGCTGCTGCTGCGGACGGTAGACGAGGAATTCGACGAGTCCGTTTACATCGAGGTCAACGAGCAGCAATTCGGTGGTCACGAGTTGCTGAAGTCGGCGGCGCTCGTCGGCAATACGCTGACACTCCGCCTGCACGAGCCCGCGGCCGAACTCGGTAACAGTGACGAGATCGTGCTGACCTTCGCCGAGACCGCGGACAATCTCAGCGCCCTGGAGGCCGGCCTGTTCCGGGTACTCGGCGACGCCCTCGAGGGAGGCCATGCCTGAATGGCGGGGCGCGCGTATTCGCTGTATATCGTCGAGTGCGCGGATGGAACGCTGTATACCGGCATCGCGACGGACGTCGAACGCAGGCTGCGCGAGCACGCGGACAGTCGCCGCGGCGCCAAGTACCTGAAAAGCCGGGGTCCGCTGCGACTCGTCTTCCACCAGGCCGTCGGCGATCGCGCCGCAGCCTCTCGCGCCGAAGCCCGCGTCAAGCGACTCACCCGTGCGGACAAGCTCGCACTCGTGGCCGGTCGCATGGCGCTCACGAGCCTTGTCGGCGAGGCTCAGGTTCCCGTCGACTCGTCCTGCACGTAGAGCGTTATCGGCTCGCCGAAGACCGGTAGCTCAAGGGTCGTGTCCCGGTCCCAGGTTGCCCGGATGTCGCGCAGCCATCCGGCCGTCTCGACGAAGTCGTCGATGACGGGGGGCAGGAGGCGGGTCTCGCCGAAAGGTCGCGTGTAATCGTCGAAATGCACGGGCAGGACCCGCGTCGCGCCGGTCGCGGTCACGACGTTCTGCCAGTACTGCTCTGCGTATTCGCGACCGAGGCTTTCCAGCATCCCGACGCCGAGGAACACCGCGTCGGCCGGTATGCCGTCGAGGGCACCGGCCGCGAAGCCTGCGCTGGCCTGGACCACGGCGGTACCCTGCGGATGGGCAACGACCACCGCGAAGGACAGCCCGACTCGATAGTCGCCGGGCCGCGCCGGCTGTGCCAGCGGTCGATTGATCACGCCGTCGAGCGGCACCGTGCCGTTCCAGCCGAAGGCCGCATGAGGCACCGGGATCAGCGTTACCGTGAATTCCCCGAACGTGAATTCGGCGCGGCTGCCGACCGCCACGAGCTGATCGTCGGGCACTCCCTCGCCGCGACCGATGAGCAGCGCAGACGGCGAGCCGATGATCGACGCCCGGGATCGATTCGCGAGCGCACCGATGTCGAACGCGTGGTCCATGTGCGTGTGCGCCGGGATGATCGCCGCGAGGCGGTCGAGCCGATTGTCCAGCATGAAGCGGTTGATGGCGGCAGCGTCGCTACTGACCGGCCGGTTGAAGAGCTGGGCGGTGAGCGGCGGCCGGCTGACGTAGCCGTCGATGAGGATCTGCGTCTCGCCGTCGTCGAAGAGCAGCGTCGACGTCCCGAACCACGTCGCCGTGACGGCGTCGACGGGCGGCACGCGGCCGGGCGTCGGCGGGATCGGTACCGCGTCGAGCGCGGGACG
This sequence comes from Woeseiaceae bacterium, assembly GCA_036350895.1. GTDB lineage: Bacteria > Pseudomonadota > Gammaproteobacteria > Steroidobacterales > Woeseiaceae > UBA1847. Next base: position 5,594 of record JAZBNZ010000239.1, on the reverse strand, counting down.
ATCGTTCCAGAGCCAATAAACGGTTCCGCCCAGCAAGGCGGCGAGGACGATGAGCGCGATCAGTGTCCGCGACGCGATGCGCCGGGCACGCTCCCGCAGCGGTGGCGTCTCGCCTTCCACGCTACTGGCCGGCTGCCAGTTTTGCGAGCGTTCCGGCGAGGGGGGCGAGGTAGTTGCCGAGGGCATAGCCGAGCAGGGCCATGAGGATCGAGACCGGGACGAGGCTCGGCCGGTGATGCGCGGCGACGATCGGTGCCGAGGCGGCGGCCCCGATGTTGGCGGCGGAGGCGATGGCGACGCTGTGCACGTCGACGTGGAACAGGCGTGCGCCGAGCAGGCAGAAGGCGCCGTGGATCGCGATCCAGATGAAGGCACCGGCGACGAACGCCGGCGCGCTCGCCAGTCCGGATATTGAAGCGCGCGCACCCATGCCGGCGACGAAGACGTAGACGAGCATCGTGCCGAGCGCCGTGGAATTCGGTAGCCGCGATACGGGCGTGATCGAAAGGACAAGTGCGATTGTCGTGATCAGCAGGATGCGCACCGTGGTCTCGCCGAACACCGGGGCCAGCGGCGGCAGGTTGCCGGCAATCGCCGCGGCGATGCCGGGCGCGAGCGCATGCCCGAGCCAGGTGACCGACGCGACGACGGCCGCGAGGTAGAGGTACTCGGTCATGACGGGAGCCCGGTCCTCTTCGATGTGGATCTCGGCGGCGGCCTCCATGCTGCTGATGCGATCCTCCGGGACGCGCGCCCAGCGATTGAACTGCGTTGCGAAGTTCTTCGACATGAGCAGGATCGGCAGCCAGACGACATAAATGATGTTGTCCGCGATGACCGCGAGGCCCACCTGTTCCTCGGGGGTCCCCAGAATCTCGCTCGTCGCGAGCAGGTTCGCGGTACCGCCGATCCAGCTGCCCGCGAGCGCCCCGTAGCCTTTCCAGCCGTCCGGTGGCAGCCACGGATGCACGATCACGTAGGCGACGACGGCGCCCACGACGACACCCGCGGTACCCATGAGCATCACCAGCACACCCTTGCCCATCACGCGGACCACCGCCGGGACGTTGACCTTGATGAGCATGAGCACGATAAACGCCGGCAGCGCGTAGGCGGAGAGGCCGTCGTAGATCGGCGAACTCGACGGGATGACGTCGAAATTATTGAGCAGTACCGGCGTTGCGTAGATGAAGATCAGCGGCGGCACGTAGTCGAAGAACCGGAGCTCCGAGCGCTCGGCGAGCAGGAAGAAACCTCCGGCGACGAGACACAGCATCGCAAGCACGCCGGCGGGTGAGGATATCAACGTGTGCGCGTCTTCCATGCGTTACCGGCGAGAGCCCCGAATCGGCCGCAGTATAAAGCAATTGACCGGAGGCAGCCCCGATCGTCAGGAGAAGCTGAGCTGCGCGCCGAAGTCGCGGCGCGAGGCCTCGTCGTCGAGTATGGCCGATTTGACCGTGAACCAGACGGCATCCCAGTCCTCGATCTTGCTCGGTCCGAAGACATACTTCGCGATGTAGCTGTCGATGCGATCGACGTGGATCACGTTGCTCGGCAGCGGATTGGGAAACTCCACGTTGCCTGTGAACACGACGAGGTTGGCGACCGGCACGTCGGGAACGATGTTGCCGAGGGCGCGCCGGCGTCCTTCATTCTGGATGAGGGGATTCAGGAAACGGCGCCGCGTAATGCCGTCGACGTGCGTCCACTGCGCCTCGTCCTCGTCGCCGAAGACGACGCCGTGACAGTGCACCGTGCGGATGCAGAGAATGCCGCCCGACGTCAGGACGGCATGGTCGATGCGGGCGAGCCCGCCGTACGCGCCGGGGATGATGAAATCATGCAGGACGTCCTTGCTCTTCTTCGCCAGCGCACGGTGAATCCGGTACTCGCCGATCCGGTTGACGATCACCTGGGTAAACCGGTGCGCCGTGTGCCGGAACAGGAGCCCCAAGAGCATCGCACCGGCGATCACGAACATGACGATGGCGGGCTCCGTCGACACGATACCCGTCGTCGGCGGCACTTCGGCCGCCATTGCGGCAGGCGTCATCAGGATCGTCAGCAGGCTGGGCATCTCGCGTTTCATCGGTTTAACGTAATCCGATTATCGCAGACCGGCCCGGCAGTTCGTCACAGTTTTACCACTCGGGCGCCGCGAAAAAGCGGTCGCCGAGCCGGAAGACGCGGATCCCGACCTGGTAAGCGTCGCTGAGACGCTCGTCCGTCAGCACCCTCTCCGGCGAGTCGTCGGCGAGCACCGCCCCCTCTTTAAGCAGGATGATGCGTTCGACCTCGGGGGGTATCTCGTCGAGATGGTGGGTCACGATCACCAGGCTGATGCCCTGTTTTGCCAGCGCCCGTATGCGGCGCATGACGTCGGCGCCGGCGGCGAAGTCGAGGCCCGCACAGGGTTCGTCGAGGATCAGTGTTGCGGGGTCGTGGACCAGCGCGCGTCCCAACAGTACGAGCCGCTGTTGGCCGGTAGACAAGGTGCCGAACGGCCGGCCGGCCAGGCCGGTCAGCGACAGGGCGTCGAGAATTCGCTCGGTGCGTTCGCGGTGCCCGGGTGTAATGCCTTGCCCGGTCATGCCGTGGACGCCGATGCTCGAGAGGAAGCCGGAGATGACGACGTCATGGACCGTGGTGCTCTCGCGATAGCGATGCTGTAACTCGGCGGAGACGAAGCCGACCTGGCGACGCAGCTGCCAGACGTTCCAGGAGTCCCGTCCGAGGATGCGGAACACCGTGTCGGCATCGGCGCGCGGGTAAAGCTCCCTGATGAGGGTCTTGATCAGGGTGGTCTTGCCGGCGCCGTTCGGTCCGAGTATGGCGACGTGCTCCCCCTGCTCGATGCGGAGGCTGAAGCGCTCGAGTACCGGCTTTTGTCCGCGCATCACGGTGGCGTTACGGATCTCCAGCAGCGGTGCTTCGCTCATCGGTCTTGCCCCTTCACGCGCGAGTTGCTTTCCAGTCACCGCGACGGAATGCGAAGACGGCGAGTACGGTCAGTAGGGTCTCGCTGATTACGATGGACAGGAAGACGCCGTTCGGGCCGAAACCGGCACCGGCGGCCAGCCAGTAGGCGAGCGGAATCTGGACCAGCCAGAACGCGACGAGATTCAGCGTGGTGGGAGTCATCGTGTCGCCGGCGCCGTTGATGGCCTGCGACATTACCATGCCGAGCGCATAGGCCGGGTACCCGACGCCGAGTATGCGCAGGCAGGACGTTCCGTAGGCCAGCACTTCGGGATCGGTGCTGAAAAGCCCGGTGATCTGCGGCGCAAACACGAAGGTGATGACGCCGACGACGCCCATGAAGACGATGTTGTAGCGCCCTGCGGTCCAGGCGCTCTGTTCGGCGCGGTCCGGCCGGTTCGCACCGAGGTTCTGGCCGACCATCGTCGCCGCGGCATTGCCGAGGCCCCAGGCGGGTAGCAAAACGAATTCGATCATGCGGATTGCGATGGTGTAGGCGGCGATCGGGGCGCTGCCGTAGAACGCGACGATACGCATGATCCCGATCCAGCTCGACGTCGCCACCAGGAACTGGCCGATGCCGCCTGCCGAGACGACCAGCAGGCGCCGGCTCAAGCGGGGCCGCAGCCGGAGGTGTCGCCAGTGAAACTCGAGACGGCCACGGCTTCGCGTCAGGTAGTAGAGCTGGTAGAGCACGCCGGTACCGCGGCCGATCGTCGTCGCGACCGCCGCCCCCGTGACGCCCATTTCGGGGAAGGGGCCGAGGCCGAAAATCAGGCAGGGATCGAGGATGATATTGATCCCGTTGGCAAGCCAGAGCGAGCGGAGGGCGATGGCGGCATCGCCGGCGCCGCGGAACGCGGCGTTGAGCATGAACAGGAACGTGATGGTCGCGGAGCCGCCGAGCAGGACCGTCGTAAAGCCGGCGCCGGTTTCGATCACGCTCGCCGATGCGCCCATGATCTCGAGCAGCGGGGTCGCGTTGAGTGCGCCGGTAATGCCCACGACCACCGAAATAAGTAAGGCGATCCAGATCGCCTGCCCGGTCACCGCGGCGGCGGCGTCGCGGTCGCCCGCCCCGATTCGCCGCGACACCATCGCCGTGACGGCGAGCCCGAGCCCCATCGCGATCGCGTACAGCACCGTGATGAGTGCCTCGGTAATCCCGACGGCCGCAATGGCATCCGTGCCGAGACGTGACACGAAGGCGATATCGACGACGGCGAAGACCGCCTCCATGGCCATCTCGAGCATCATCGGGATCGCCAGCAGGCCCAGCGCCCTCGGAACCGGTTCGCGTGTGAAGTCGACGTCGTTGTCCCTGAGTGACTCCCTCAGGAACGCAAGCGTGCGCCTCAACGGGGCGGTTGAATCCGAAACGCGGGCCATGGCGATGATGTTAGTCTATTGCCCTGACCATAGCCCGCCGCCATGCAAGCGAATCTCACCTCGATGTTCCTGTTGCTCGCCATCATCGTCGTCTACGTGGTGGCCAAGGTGCGCTACTACATGCGCGTCAGTGACGAGCAATGGCGCCGCGTCGACAAGAGCAAACTCGTCGACTGGAGCGGCGGCGAGGACAGCGACAAGCCGTAGCCGGTGGACTCGCCCGGTTCCGGTTAGCGGGGGAGCGGAATGTGCTCGAGTTCTCGTATTTCGCCCCGGTTCTTCGACGGCAGTACATTTTCGACTACACTCCCCCCGAACGCTTGGGAACGGTTTATGGTCAAGTTTGCACGAATCCGTCGGCGCGATCCGGCACTGCGCATGCTCTTCCTCGCCGCTTTTCTGCTGGGTGCCTGCACGCCGGCCGGCGACGAGGCGCCGGCAGCGCGCGCGCCCGCGCCGGTGGCAAACGAGCCTGCCGGCGACCGGGTGGACGAGCCTGCCGAGGCGCCCTCTGCGGAGCCGCCGGCGCGGGCGGTCGTCTCCGATCGTCTGCCCTACGCCGAAGTCGGGAACGAACTCGTCTACGGCCATTTCGTATTTCCGTCAGACATGGTCGAGCCCTTGCCCGCGGTCATCCTGATACACGAGTGGTGGGGTCTGACGGATGGGGTCCGGGCCGCGGCCGATCGCCTGGCCGGGCAGGGTTATATCGTGCTGGCCGTCGATCTCATGGACGGCGAGACGACCGATGATGTCGTGGCGGCGCGCTCCCTGATGCTGAAGGTCGTCAATGATCCGGGCGCCACGACCGAGAACCTGCGCCAGGCGCTGGACTTCGTCACCGCCACCGCCGGCGCACCGGCCGTCGCGACGCTGGGCTGGGGACTCGGCGGCAGCTGGTCGCTGAATGCGGCGATGCTCTTCCCCGATGAATTACAGGCCGCCGTGATCTTCTACGGGCAGGTTTCCGATGAGCCGTCCCGACTGGATGCGATCAAGGCCCCGGTGCTGGGTTTCTTCGGCGCAGCGGATCGCACCGTACCCGCCAGTGACGTCGAGGCGTTCGAGTTGATGATGCAGGATCTCGGCAAGACGCTGGAGCTTACGGTCTTCCCGGGTACCGGACACGGTTTCGCCAACCCCGAAGGCCGGAATTACGACGCCGGCCTCGCGAAACGATCCTGGCAGGAAACACTGGTCTTCCTGGAAGCTACGCTCTACTC
>JAZBNZ010000238.1:0-2606 GCA_036350895.1 Woeseiaceae bacterium | reverse complement strand
TTCGCCGAGCGGCTCCGTCGCGATCATGAAGTTGTTGATCGGCATGATCTTGCCCGCCACGCGCTTCTCGAGCCTGCCGAGATAGCCGTTGCAGGCCAGCACGACCTGGTCGGCCACCACGCGCCCGCCCGCCGTCGTCACCTCGGTCGGTTCCCGGGTCGAGTAGCCGAGGACCCGCGAGTTCTCGAAGATCTGCACACCGGCATCCCGCGCGGCTCGCGCGAGGCCGAGGGCGAAGTTCAGCGGGTGAATGGTCAGCGCGTTGGGGTCCCAGAATGCCTCCAGGAAATCATCGGTCGCGACTTTTTCCCGGGATTCTTCCGCGCTCAGGGAGCGACAGCCCGGGTAGTCGTAGCGATCGGCGAGTGCCTCGGCAAGCTCGTCGGCCCAGCCGACGTAGGCTTGCTTGTGGATGCCGACGAGCTGGCCCTCGGCGAGATCGCAGTCGATGGCATGGGTGTCAACGCGCCGGCGAATCTCGTTCTTGGCGGCCTCGGCCAGGTCCCAGAGCGCGCGCGAGCGCTCGTAACCGAACAGTTCCTCGGTCTCGAGCACGTCCTTGCGCTGCCCGGAGCCGATAAGGCCTCCGCAGCGCCCGGAGGCGCCGAAACCGATGCGCTCTGCCTCAAGCAACACCACCGACTTGCCCGCCTCGGCTAGATTCAGGGCTGCGGCAAGGCCGGTGAAGCCGCCGCCTATGACGCAGACGTCGGCGCGAAGCGTATCGTCGAGGGCGGCATGGTCGACGACGCCGATCGCGGTATTCGCGTAGTAACTCTCAGGGTATCCGTTGGCCGACATGTGTCACCCGGTTGTTGGCATGGTGTAACTCGCCCGCCCCGTATAGCCGGGCGCGGAGCGCAAGGGTACTAAAGCCTGTGCCGGCCGGCATCGTCAAGTGGGTGCATCCGGCGGGCGCGATCACTAGAATCGGGGCTCCGCCGCTTCAGGAATCTTACTGTGCAGATGTCACGCCGGCAGGTCGTCAAGGCCTGCACCCTGCTCCTGGCCAGCGCCCCGCTGGCACGGCTTACGCTGGCCAACGAAGGTTATTTCCCCGCGGTTCCAGGCGGCAAGCCGCCACCGCCGTCGCCGTTCGGCTTTGCATCGACGGCCGAGGCGGTCACTGCCGGGTTGGACCTCGCAGGCAAGACGGCCTTCGTCACGGGCTGCAATTCCGGACTCGGACTCGAGACGATGCGGGTGCTCGCGCTGCGCGGCGCGCACGTCATCGGCGCCGCGCGGACGCTGGAAAAGGCCGAACAGGCCTGTGCCGGCGTCGCGGGCCGGACGACGCCCGTCGCCGTCGAGCTGACCGACTTCGCCACGATCGTCGCCACCGCGGCTGAGGTTCGCCGGACGACCGATGCCATCGACATGCTGATCCTCAACGCCGGCATCATGGCGCTGCCCGAACTGGAGACCGTCAACGGCGTCGAGCGCCAGTTCGCAGTCAATCACCTCGGTCATTTCCTCTTGACCGAGCACCTGCTGCCTGCCGTCACCGCGGCGCCCGCCGGCCGGGTGGTCGTCGTCAGCAGCGGGGCGCACCGCTGGGCAGGCGACGAAGGGCTGGACCTCGACAACCTGGACGGTAGCAAGGGCTACGATCCCTTCGTCGCGTACGGCATGTCCAAGGTCGCCAACGGGCTCTTTTCCCGCGAACTGGCCCGCCGGCTGCACGGCACGACGAACGCGACGTCGAACTCGCTGCACCCGGGCGTCATCGAGACGAACCTGAGCCGGCACCTGCCGCCGCGCGACCCGGACCAGCGACGCAACATCAACTACAAGACGATCCCGCAGGGCGCAGCCACGAGCTGCTACGTCGCGACCAACCCGGGGCTCGAGGGCGTCACGGGCTTCTACTTCGACGACTGCAACATGGCGATCCCGATGCCGACGATGCAGGACGATGCGAAGGCGAAACGGCTGTGGGCGATCTCCGAGGATCTCACCGCGGGCTATCGCCTCACCTGAACGGGAGATCCTCGAGCATGTTACGAACACTGTCCGTCGCGCTTGCCGCAGCGTGCATCGCGGCCTGTCAATCGCCCGGCGTAGACCAGGCGGCGGAACTCGAGGCACTCAGGCAGATCTCGGCGCGCTGGTCCGACGTGTCCGGCACCGGCGACATCGACGCCGAGCTGTCCTTCTGGGCGGACGATGCCGTCTTCATGCCGCCCGGCACCGACTTCCTCGACGGCAAGGCGGCAATCCGGGCATTCCTCGAGCAGGAATCGACGCTGGAGAACTTCAGCATCGAGTGGACGACGCGTAGCGGCTACGTCGCCGAAAGCGGCGACCTCGCCTACCTGGTCGAGGAATTACGCATGGAGTTCGACGCCGAAAACGGCGATCGCGTTTCCGTTCCCGGCAAAATCGTCACGGTCTGGCGAAAGAACAGCGCCGGCGAGTGGGAGAACGTCGCCGACATCTACAACTACAACCGGCAGTAGTGTCAGTACGGTCCCGGCGGCGTGCTTCGCCGCCGCGGCGGGTTCCAGAAAGGCCCCTCGACGACGGTCGCCCGGGCCATCGTCCGGTTCCAGTGCATCTCCCGCTTGTAATAGATCTCGACCCACAGCGTGTCACCGGGGTGGCCG
>JAZBNZ010000237.1:0-5978 GCA_036350895.1 Woeseiaceae bacterium | reverse complement strand
CAGTAGGGTGATTAGCTCAGGGGTAGAGCGCCACGTTGACATCGTGGAGGTCGGTGGTTCGAAACCACCATCGCCCACCATTCCTCGCCGCCACGGGGCGGTCCGAAGGAGGTGGTTCGACAAATTGCGACAGCAATTTGGACGCCCGAAGGGCGCCCCGCAGGGGTGAGAATCGCCCCCAGGCGATTCGAATCAAACCACCATCGCCCACCATTCCTCGCCGCCGCGATGCGGTCCGAAGGAGGTGGTTCGACAAATTGCGACAGCAATTTGGACGCCCGGAGGGCGCCCCGGAGGGCGAGAATCGCCCCGAGGCGATTCCAGTCAAACCAGTATCGCCCGGCAGCCGCCGAACCCGACCCGACGGTCCATTCCCGGTACGGTCGACGCCCGATTTCTTTAGAAATTACGGGTCATTGCGGCTTGTGTTGTGGTATCAGCGCCTATAGAATCGCCGTCCCGCGTCAGAGAAGGGCGTGATGCCTGCGCGCGGATTAATTTTGTCACCTGGAGGATCTGAGGATCGCAGTCAACAAGCGCGTGCGGCGCAACGAAGAGATCGACGCCCGGGAAGTCCGAGTTATCGGATCGGACGGAGAGCAAAAGGGCGTGATGCCCGTTAGGGACGCCATCGACCTGGCGAAAGACGAAAGTCTGGATCTCGTGGAGGTATCGCCAACGGCTGACCCGCCGGTCTGCCGCATCATGGACTTCGGCAAGTACCTGTTCGAACAGAACAAGAAGGCCCAGTCCGCGAAGCGCAAGCAGAAGCAGGTCCACGTCAAGGAAATCAAGTTCCGGCCGGGTACGGACGAAGGCGATTACAAGATCAAGCTCCGGAAGCTGATGCAGTTCCTCGAGCACGGTGACAAGACCAAAGTAACATTGAGATTCAGAGGGCGGGAGATGGCGCACAAGGAATTGGGCGCGCAGCTCCTGGCCAGGGTCCGGGACGACCTTGAAGAATACGGTTCCGTTGAGCAAATGCCGCAGATGGAAGGGCGGCAGATGGTCATGGTTCTCGCGCCCAAGAAACACTAGGGCGTTAGCGGCACCGACAAAAGTGAGTAACGGCAAAGGCGGTAACGCCTGGGCCATTTACCCCGCCTGCATCGGCCGGTCACCCGGTACGTAGCACGGCCAGAAAATTTGGAGACGACGTCATGTCGAAGATGAAGACCAACCGGGGCGCAGCCAAGCGCTTCCGGCGCACGGGTAAGGGCGGCTTCAAGCGAGCCCAGTCCCACCTCAATCACATTCTTACCAAGAAGAACTCGAAGCGTAAGCGCCAGCTCGGCAAAACCGAGCAGGTGGCCGAAGCCGATGTCAAGAGCGTGCGCCGCATGCTCCCTTACAGCTAGAGGGTGATTGAGTCATGGCTAGAGTAAAGCGCGGCACGATTGCCAAAGCGAAGCACAAGAAAGTTCTGAAGAAAGCGAAGGGCTACTACGGCGCTCGCAGCAAGCTGTTCAAGACGGCCAAGCAGGCCGTCATCAAGGCGGGCCAGTACGCCTACCGCGACCGCCGGCAGCGCAAGCGCCAGTTCCGGGCGCTGTGGATCGCCCGCATCAACGCCGCGGCGCGTCTGCATGGCTTGTCCTACAGCCGGCTGATCAACGGTCTCAACCGGGCCAACGTCGATATCGATCGCAAGGTGCTGGCCGACATCGCCGTCCACGATCCCGACGCCTTTGGTGCCATTGCCGAGCAGGCCAAGGCAGCGCTGGCGACGGCTGACTAGATTCGAACCCTGCGGGCAGGCTGCGGCCTGCCCAGCGGTGGTTCTGTGTCATGCAGGAAATCCAGAAGCTCGTTGAGGCGGCGTATGCCGAAATCGACGCGGCAGCCGAACTGTCCGCGCTCGACGCGGTGCGCGTGTCCTACCTCGGCAAGAAGGGGCAACTCACCGCTCTCCTCAAGGGCCTGAGTTCGCTGCCGGCCGAAGAACGGCCGAAAGCGGGACAGGCCATCAACGAGGCGAAACAGGCCGTCCAGGAACGGCTCAACTCCCGCCGCGAGGCGCTGGAGTCCGAGGCCCTCGCTGCCCGGCTCGCCGCGGACTCTGTCGACGTTACGCTGCCTGGCCGCGGCGCCGGCATCGGCGGCAGGCATCCCGTGTCGCGGGCACGCATCCGCATCGAGCAGATTTTTCGGAACGCCGGCTTCGGCGTGCGTTCCGGGCCGGAGATCGAAGACGATTTCCACAACTTCACGGCGCTCAATATCCCGGACGACCATCCGGCGCGCGCCATGCACGACACCTTCTATTTTCCCGGGGGCAATCTGCTCCGGACCCACACGTCGCCGGTGCAGATTCGTTCGATGGTGGAAGAGGGTGTTCCGATCCGGATTATCGCGCCGGGGCGCGTCTACCGCTGCGACTCGGACCAGACCCACACGCCGATGTTTCACCAGGTCGAGGGGCTCGTGGTCGATCGCGGCATCAGCTTCGCCAACCTCAAGGCCGTCCTGCACCAGTTCGTCGAGGCCTTTTTCGAACGCGATGCCGAGCTGCGCTTTCGCCCCTCGTATTTCCCGTTCACGGAACCGTCGGCCGAGGTCGATGTGCTCTGGGGGGAGGACAAGTGGCTCGAGATCCTCGGCTGCGGCATGGTGCATCCTAACGTGCTGGAGAGCGCCGGCATCGATTCCGAGGAGTTCACGGGTTATGCCTTCGGCATGGGCGTCGAGCGGCTTGCAATGCTGCGTTACGGCGTCACCGATCTCAGGACGTTCTTCGAGAACGACCTGCGGTTCCTGGCCCAGTTTCGGTAAACGCCATGAAGATTGCAGAATCCTGGTTGCGCGAATGGGTTGACCCCGAGCTGAACAGCGAGGAGCTGGCCCACCAGCTCACGATGCTCGGCCACGAGGTCGATGCGGTGGAGATCGAAGGCGAAGGGCTCGATGGCGTGATCGTCGGCGAAGTCCTCGCCGTCGCAATGCATCCCGACGCCGATCGACTGAGTGTCTGCCAGGTCTCGACCGGAAGCGGTGAGCCGCTGGAGATCGTCTGCGGCGCGCCGAATGTCGTGCAGGGTATGAAGACCCCGCTGGCGCAGCCCGGCGTCACGCTGCCGAACGGTCTCAAGCTGCGCAAATCGAAGATTCGCGGCGTCGTCTCGAACGGGATGCTGTGCTCGGCCGTCGAGCTCGGCCTCGGTGACGAGTCCGACGGCATCATGCATCTGCCCGATGACGCGCCGACCGGAGCAGACATCGCGGCTTACCTGGGTCTGCCCGACGCCGTTATCGATGTGGACCTGACCCCCAACCGCGGTGACTGCTTCAGTATTCTCGGCATCGCCCGTGACGTCTCGGCCCTGACGGGTGCCGAGCTCAAGCGCGCGGAGGTCGACGGCCCGAAGGCCGTCACGGAGCGCAGTCAGCCGGTCGAACTCGTCGAGCCGGGTATTTGCCCGACCTTCGCGGGCCGGGTTATCGAAGGCATCGACTCGAGCGCGCGCTCGCCCTTGTGGATGGTCGAGCGGTTGCGGCGAGCGGGATTGCGCGAGATCCATCCCGTCGTCGACGTGACCAACTACGTCATGCTGGAGCTGGGGCAGCCACTGCACGGCTACGATCTCGACCTGATCCAGGGTGCGATCCGGCCGCGGCGGGCGAAGGGCGGGGAGGCGCTGACGCTGCTGGACGAGAAGGCGGTCGAACTCGTTGAGGGAACGATCGCGATCACCGACGACAGCGGCGTCATCGGCCTGGCCGGCATCATGGGCGGCCTCAGCACTGCCGTGACCGACGCGACCGTGAACGTGTTCTTCGAAGGCGCGTACTGGCCGCCAGCGGCGATGGCCGGTCGTGCGCGTTCCTACGGGCTGCACACCGACGCGTCCCTGCGCTTCGAGCGCGGCGTCGATCCCGGCGGGCAGGCTCGCGCGGTGGAGAGGGCGACCGCGCTGCTCGTAGAGATTGCGGGCGGCAAGCCCGGCCCGCTCGTTATAGAGCAGTCGGCCGCGGACCAGCCGGAAAGAAAGCCGGTTCGCCTGCGCCGGGCGCGCCTCGCGATGTTGCTCGGGGCCGAGATAGCCGACGACGAGGTAGAGCGCATCCTCGAAGGCCTCGGACTGACGCTTGCCGCCACCGATGACGGTTGGCAGGTTACGCCGCCCAGCCATCGCTTCGACATCGTCATCGAGGCGGACCTGATCGAGGAAATCGCGAGAATCTACGGCTACGACCGGATTCCCAAGACCACGGCCATCGCGGCAACACCCCTCGAGACGGTCACCGAGACGTCGGTGGATCCGGACCTGGCCGCCGCGACGCTCGTCGGGCGCGATTACCAGGAAGCGATTACCTACAGTTTCGTCGACGCGGCGGACAACACGCTGATTGCGGGCGAAGCATCCGAACTCGAGCTCAGCAACCCGATCTCCTCGGAGATGTCGGTGATGCGCAGCTCGCTGTGGCCGGGGCTCCTGCACGCCGCGGCGACCAATCTCGCCCGCCAGCAGGACCGGGTCCGCCTGTTCGAAATCGGCCGCTCCTACCATGGCACGCTCGAGGCGCCGGACGAAGTCGTGCGCATCGCCGCCGTGACGAGCGGCTCTGCGCTCCCCGAGCAGTGGGGGGCAAACACCCGCCCGGTCGATTTCTTTGACGTCAAGGCCGACGTCATGGCGCTGATCGGCCTGGGCGGCAGCACCGACGATGTGCGCTTCGAATCGCTCGAGCATCCGGCGTTACAGCCGGGACAGTCGGCGGCGATACGCCGAGGCGACAGGGATATCGGGTTACTTGGCAAGCTGCATCCGAACGTTGCCAGGCACTTCGAACTCAAGCGGCCGACCTACGTCTTCGAACTCGACGCCATGGCGGCGCTTGCATCCTCGGCGCCGCGCGCGACACCCGTTTCGAGGTTCCCGGCGATACGTCGGGACATCGCGGTAGTCGTCGCGGAGAGCGTCACTGCGTCACAGTTGGCAGACGCGATCAAGGCAACCAACAATACGCTGATCCGTTCTGTCAGGATTTTTGACATTTACACTGGACCGGGCATAGAAGCAGGGCTAAAAAGCGTAGCTTTAGGCTTGATTTTGCAGGAAACTTCGCGCACCCTTACTGACGAAGATGCAGATGCTGCAGTGGCCGTGGCAGTGCAAAAACTGCAACAGGATTTCGGTGCCGAACTAAGAGATTAATATCGATGGCGTTGACCAAAGCTGACATGGCCGAGTCCCTGTTCAACGAACTGGGTCTCAACAAGCGTGAAGCTCGTGAACTCGTCGATATGTATTTTGAAGAACTGCGTGCATCGCTCGCGGTCGGGGAACAGGTCAAACTTTCCGGCTTCGGTAATTTTGATCTTCGGGACAAAAAAGAAAGGCCGGGTCGCAACCCGAAGACGGGCGAAGAGATTCCCATCTCGGCCCGTCGCGTTGTAACCTTCAGGCCGGGACAAAAACTAAAAGCCCGAGTGGAAGCCTATGCTGGAACCGGGGAATAACGACGAACTTCCTCCAATCCCGGGCAAACGCTATTTCACCATTGGTGAGGTCAGCGATTTGTGCCTGGTCAAGCCGCACGTCCTGAGATACTGGGAGCAGGAGTTCCCACAGCTCAAGCCGGTGAAGCGGCGCGGAAACAGGCGCTATTACCAGCGCCAGGACGTTCTCATCATTCGACAGATTCGTTCGTTGCTGTACGACGAAGGCTTCACCATCGGTGGGGCCCGGCAGCGGCTGACGGGCGATGAAGCCAAGACGGACGTCAGCCAGAGCCAGCAGATCATCAAGCAGGTTCGTATCGAGCTCGAGCAAATCCTGAAGATCCTGCGGCGATAGCGTCGGGACAGACCCGCGCTTCCCACATCGCATTCCGGCAAGTATGATTGCCACCCCTGCGAGTCAGCACACACGGTCGGGGCGTAGCGCAGCCTGGTAGCGCACCACAATGGGGTTGTGGGGGTCGGAGGTTCAAATCCTCTCGCCCCGACCATTAAAGTCAAAGGCTTAGGTCAT
>JAZBNZ010000236.1:0-3043 GCA_036350895.1 Woeseiaceae bacterium | reverse complement strand
GTCCGCCCGGGCTTCGTCGTAGGTTTTCTCGAGACTGTTGATCTGTTTCTTCAGTTCGCGCTTGGTCTTGGCGCTGGTGGTACTTGCCAGTCGCTCGGCTTTCTTCTGTAGCTGCTCCCGGCTTCGCCTGGCGCGAGCAGTGGCGCGATTAATCTCGGTTCTGAGCTTCTTGCGCTGACGATCCAGCTCGCGTTTGGTCTTCCTGGCGTTGCTGACGAACTGCGTTTTCGCAGCTTGCACATTTTTCTCGAGATCAGTTAATTCCTTGCTTATTCTGTTGTCTCCGAATTCTTTTGGGGAAGCTCAGGCTCACAGCCTGTCGATCATCTCGGTCCGACAACACGGACCAGGGTCCGGGTCAAACAGCCCTGGCTGGCCCGACGGACCATTGCTGACCGAGGGCCCGTCATCGATTCTCCAATCGACCGAAATCCAGGATGCCGTATTCAATCGGAGCCGCGCGTTGCCACGCCGCGTGCAAGGCGTCGCTATGTCGCCAGAAGAAGGGGTCGGTGCGGCGCACACCATACTCGTCAACAAAGCGTTCGTAGTCCGCACGATTCTCGATCGATGCGAGCGAGGCCGTGAAACTCATTAGTTTCGACGCTTCGACTCGCCAAAACGCATTGGGGTAGGAGCCCAGCAGGCCGCTGACGACGGAGAGCGTATCCTCTTCCGGTGCGCGATACTTTTGCTCCGCGAACATCGAGGTAATATTCAGATGTGCATTGTTGCGCAGGATAGTGATGTAACGACTCGTCTCGCCGCGCCGTATTTCGACGAATACAGTTTGCGGCAGCTGGCCTACCGATGCGCCCTCGAGGTCCCGGAGGGGCGCCAGAGCCTCACTGATCGCGGCATCGCCGAGTGACGACAGGTCGCGCTCGGCCGGTAGTACAGGCTGCAGCCGCCGCCGTAGCAAGGAAAACAATTCGCTTTTCTCGTCGTTGGTCTGGTAGTCGATATTCAGAGTCAGGCGGTTCTCAAATCTCGGCAGAACCATGAAATCCCGTACCTCCTTCTCGGCTTCGCGATACCAGTATGCGCGTTCCCGGTCCCGGGCCTCTTTCGGCAGCAGCAACAGGAAGGCGGCCTCACCCTCCATTCTAAGGAAGTCCATGTAAATGCGGGAAAACAGCTGGTGCCCGACATTGCCGAATACGTCATAACCCGCGACCAGTAAATAATGAATCCGTTCCAGCAGCGAGTAGCCGATGAGCCAGGCCGTCTGCGGCTCCTCGCCGACCAGGCCCTTTTCAACTGTCGCACTGTCGAAGTGACGAAACACCGTCAACGCAGCATTGTCATTGGTACCGCCGCCATCCCAGACAAGATCCAGAGACAGGTCTTGCTGCACGCTCGCGCGCTCACTGAGATATTGGTCGGCCGCTGCAATGAACCTCTTCTGTTGCTTCGAGTAGCGGCGCCAGTGTGCGATCGGCCGGTAAATGTTCACCTCGCTGGCCGGCAATTCGATTCCCTCGAGTTGTGCGGACAGAAACTCTTCCATCGCTGCCAGCCTCGGATCGTCCGGGTCGACAAAGAAAACCCAGAAATGATCGTTGACGACATTCAACGCAACCTGGCCGCGGCAGACCGGACCCTTGATAAACGCATTAATTGTATTTCGAGCTTCGTCGAGCAGGAATCGATAGCGACTCTGTACCGGGATCGCGTCAAAACTGCGGAATGGGTTCGAAGCAATTTCCGGATCGTACGAAGGAAGTTCGTCAACTTCGTAATCCGCGTCCCGGAACCAGGTCTTCCACTTCGCCTGCCGTTCCGCTGTCAATGCATACGGCATGTGTGTCTTCGCAACAATCGTGGCCAGCTCCGGCGTCAGGCGGTAATAGACTCGCGAGACGCCCGGTTCATCATAGGGTCTTCGCGTCGCGATCAAGTCGATAGGCTCGCCCGGCGGCGTCGATGAGCGAACGATACGGAAGAACCGGAGATCATCGAGCTCGGGGAAATACAGGTGCGTGAGAAACAGGTGTTCGTAGATGTATCGTGACGACAGCTGCGCCTTGAGTGAATCCTCGTTGAGGAATGCTTCCCATTGTCTGATTTCCGCATTGAAGTCCTCGCCGAGCGATGCACGCGGGGTGTACTTCGCCCCCTGCTCCAGCCAGCGCAGCAACAGCGACTGCTCGCTGTCATCCAGCGCGGGCAGTGCGAAAGGCATGCCCGATTCCGGGGAATCCTTCGCGAATTTGTCGAAGGTCGCAGGCGACGGGCAGGCGTTGCGTCGATTCAGGTCCAGGTCAAAACTGTCGGGCAACAGTTTGTCATCCGGGAGCGGATGTTCGTCCTTGAGTTTGAGTATGCGCCAGATCACGCTGGCGTGTTGGTTGGCATCTGCCGCATCACTATGTTCGTTCAATACCGGATGAAAACCCAGCGCGCGCCATTCTTCGATGGACTGCGCATCCTCGAATAAACGGGTCGGTTGTGCGCTCTTCAAGCGCGACTGCTGGTAGACGACTTGCGGTGACGCGCCGCGCTCTATGCCCTCGATAGAGCTGAGCTTTAGCTGGCAGGGGGCATCGTAACAAGCGTGGCATACGACGCAACGGCTTTCCAATACCGGCTTTATGTCGGTCCAGTAGTCCACATCGTTGGGAGGCATCTGCATAACCACACGTTGACGTGGCGCCGCACTGCCATACGGCTTCTCAAGATCTGTCTTAGTAATTGACGGGCACGCAGCCAGCAACAAGGGGATCGTGAGGAACGTCAAGAATCTGGATTGCATGTACTCTGCCACGCTTGGCATCAGGATGCCGGGGAACTACAAATCTACAGGAAAAACGAATCAGCCGCGGCCGAATTTCCAGGCGGTGATTTTCCGGCCCGGACCGATCGCAAATTCCGCCACGATCGGGCATGATTCATGCTATGTCAGGTTCCGCAAGCTGCCCGCAAAAACGATTCGTTGGCAGGTCGTCAGCGATTTCCGTCCTGTTACTGAACGGACTCGTGATGATCATGCTCGCGGCTTGCGCCGTGACTCCCGCACCGACCTGCCAGGCAGGTACGTTGC
>JAZBNZ010000235.1:0-11584 GCA_036350895.1 Woeseiaceae bacterium | reverse complement strand
GGACTGGCCTTCGCCCTGTTCTATTCGACCCTGGGTATCCCGATCGCCCGCCTCGCCGATCAGCGCAGCCGCGTGAACATCATCGCCTTCTCCATCGTGGTGTGGAGTGCGGCAACGGCCTTCACCGGTTTTGCGAAGTCCTTTACGCACCTCCTGATCGCCCGGCTGTGCGTGGGTATCGGCGAGGCGGGCTGCAGTCCGCCGGCCTATTCGCTGATCAGCGACTACTTCGAGCCCCAGCGTCGTGCCCGCGCCATGTCGATTTACTCCATGGGCATCGGCGGCGGTGTTTTCCTCGGTTATCTCGTATCCGGGATAGTGGCCGAGCAGTACGGCTGGCGCGCGGCCTTTTTCATCATCGGCCTGCCCGGGATTCTCCTGGGCCTGCTCCTGAAGCTGACGCTGCGCGAGCCGCCGCGCGGTTTCTCCGACAATATCAGCGTCGCGGCCAAGCCGCCGCCTTTCGGCGAGGCGGTCACTGCGCTGTGGCGGCGCCGCGCTTTCCGGCATCTTTCCCTGGCCGCGGCGCTGCATGCTTTCGCGGGCTACGGCGTGGGCTCCTTCCTGCCGGCGTTTCTGATCCGCACGCATGGCATGACCGTTGCCGAGGTCGGTCTCGCCCTGTCCATGATCTCCGCGGTCGGCATCATGGGCGGTATCTACCTGGGCGGGTCCCTGTCCGATCGCATGGCGCGCACGCGGGGCGATGAGCGCTACTACATGCTGGTGCCGGGCATCGCGACCGTACTGGCCGTGCCCATCGCCCTGTGCATATACCTGCTTCCGGCCAAGTACCTCATCCTGGCGCTGATGCTGCCCGCCCAACTGCTCGGCTACATGTATCTCGGGCCGAGCTTCACCATGACCCAGAGCCTCGCCGGCGTGCGCGAACGCGCCCTGGCCGGGGCGGTGCTCCTGCTCATCATCAACCTGATCGGCCTGGGACTCGGCCCGACGCTGGCGGGCTGGTTGAGTGACCTGTTCCGGACGTCGCTGGCCGCGGGTGGTACGGAGGCCGGCATGGCCACGGCGCAGGGACTGCGCTACGCGCTCTGCGCCGTCACCCTGATCAATCTGTGGTCCGCCTTCCACTACTTCATGGCGGCGCGCTCCCTGCGCGAAGACCTGGCCGATGTGAAAAGCGAACAGGCGGCCGCGGCGGCGGCGCGCGCGATGGCCTGAGCGCGTAAGTGGTCGCCGCCGTAGCCCCGGCGGGCAGGCCCCGGCATCCCGGTCACAGGGAGATTGCGTCCGACGCCGCACTCTCCGTCCTCCTGCTCGCCACGATCAGGCCGTAATACGGGCGCCCTGCGAGCTTCCGCTCCGGGTGCCCGGTTCCCTACTGCGGCGCCGCACCGACCAGCGCGTATGCCGCCCAGTGGCTCGGATGGTGCAGGGCGCGTTTGCCGGGATCGGCCAGCAGGCCGGCGATCGCCGCACGGATTGCTTCCGCTTTCTCGACGTGTGCTCCCTTCGCGTAGGTCGCCAGTACATCGGGTACGAACTCCGCGCTGGAGCCGTCCAGCACCTCGAACGTCGAGACCAGTACGGCCTGACTGCCCGCCTGCAGAAAGGCGAGCGCGAGACCCGTGAAGACCTCGGCGCGCGGGTCGCCCGCGGGACTCCCCGTGTGGCACCCGGACAAAACGACCCAGTCGTAGGGCAGCTCCAGTTGCGCAACATCGCCGGCTGACAACAGCATCGACTGCGGCTCGTCTGACACGAGCGGCGAGAGCACCAGCGCGGCCTGCTCCAGGCCGGATTCGTTGGCCGCCAGCGCATGCGTCGACACGACCAGGACGTCGCCCGGTTCGGACAAAGTCTCGAGCATTCGCGGCCGCGTAAACGCCGGGCCGGTCAGCTCGGTCACGCCGTCAATGCGCTGTGCGATGTGCTGCAGTTCCGCGAGGGCTCCAGGCAGCGCCGGCAGGTTCGTATAGTTCCGATTCGCGGCGCCGCGTCGGGTCACCATGGCCGCGAGCGTCTCGGGGCTGGCCGCGACCGATGCGTTGGCCATTGCCACACAGGCATCGCCGGAAAATTCGCCGATACAGGGTGAGCCGGCGACGACGACGCGCAGGTCCCGGGCAGACGACCCGCGTTTGTTTCGGGCGGACCGTGCCGCCGTCACGGCACTGGCCTTCGGCGCCAGGAACAGGGCTTTCTCGCTGCCCAGCCAGGGTAGCGATGCAAATCGCGGGGCGGCGTTCCCGTCGCCCGGCACGGCCTCGGTGAGGAGCGCCGGAAACGCGACGGTTGATGCAAGCCCGGTCGCCGAAATGATCCAGTTGGGTTTGTTGCCGAGTTTTCGAACGGCCGGGCCGAACAGCCGGTCGTAGAGATCATGGGCAAGTTCCGTGTCAAACGGCGCGAGGGGCTGGAAGACCGCCTTTACGCCGACCATCTCGTTGGCGCAATCCAGATCAGTCATCACCGACAGCGAACGACGGTGTGCGCGTGCCAGGTCGCAAAACTCGTCGCGCTCGAACGCCGGTCGGTGCCAATGCACGTCGGTCGCGGTAACGGCTATTACCGTGACGTAGCTGAAGATACCCGTGATGATGAAATATACTTCGTCGTCATCGAGTGATTGCTGCATCGTGGCCAGCGATACGGCATCGGTGTCCCACAGCCCGAGATATGTGCGCACGTCGGTCGAGGCCCCTTCCTGCAGGCTTGCGAGTTCTGCGGTGACGCGCTTGCGCTCCTTCCGCTTTTCCGCGAGCGCGCTGGCGTAGCGCTCGCTTTCGGTAGCGAGCAGCGAGACGTCGCGCGATAGCTCGCGCCACTGATCGCGCAGGCGGTTTTGCGCATCGAGGTAGCGCCGCACATCCTCGGACCGTATCGAGGCGTCCGCCGCCACGCGCTTCAGAGCGTCGCCGATGTCGCTCGTCGCCGTGTACTGTGCGTATTGGAAGGCAGCATCAAGGCGCGACTCGGGAATCTCGACGCCGTTCTTCGCCAGACCCGCCAACGCACCAAAGTAGGCGTTGGTGGCGTACAGCAGGTAGTAGCGGTCGTCGCTGGTCGCGGCTCTCGGGCCAAAAAAAGCGCGAAGGTAGTGCGCGCGTGCGGCCGCCACCGCGCGCTCGCCATAGACGAGCGCGGTATTGGCATCGCCGTTCCGCGCAAGGTAGACACTCAAAACTGCCGCCAGCAGCGCATAGTCGCGACCGACGTCGAGCCCGAAGGATTCCAGCTCGGTCACGGCTTTGCGCTCGAACGCGATAGCCTCGTCCCTGCGGTCCATCTCCCAGTAGGTCCGCGCACGCGTATCCCAGGCGATGGCGCGATCGAGCGGTTGCGACTCCGGATCCTGCTCGATGTGCATCGCCGCCGCTTCAGCGAACGATGCGGCTTTCTCCAGCGCTGCCATGTCCCAGTCGTCCGCCACACCCTGGTTCCGATGGCAGAGCGACAGCACACGATTGACGAGAAACCACGTGTTGCCGGTCGCACTGGCGTAGATCCTGTCGTGCTGCTTTCCGGCAAACGGAGCCAGTAGTGCGATGCAGGCGTCGTAGTCCTGATCGAACCGGTAGGCGTGCGCACGCAGCACCACGGCACCGATGTGCTGATCGGCGAACTGCGACGAATCTTGAGTCTCGCCAATGAGTGCCTCGATCATGATGAGCGCTTCGTCGAGCTGACGTTCCCAGAAGGCCGTGCTGGCAAGGTTGAGCCGCGCTGTCAGCACGCCGGTCTGGTTGCCGCGCCTGGAAAATTCGGCCAGCGCCGCCTCGTCGAGTACGCGACTGCGATCGGCGTCATCCAGTGCTGCCAACAGGTCAACGCCGGTGTTGTACAGCGACAGCGCATCGTCGTCGGCGAGGCCGTCGACGCGTTCCGTTGTAAAGACATCGACAACGCGCGCCGCCGCTCGTTGCCAGTCGCCAGCGGCTTTGGCCCGCTCGACCTCTATCGCAGGGGGCTCGGCGGACGACCGATCAGCCGTCTGCGCAGCGACATATCCGTGGCAGCAAAGGCTCATCAGCGCTGCACATAGCGCACCGGTTCGATGCATGTGGTTGTCTTCTCAGTTAGTAATGATCAAGAGCTCGAGCGGCGCGGCGTCCGAGCTGGTAGCCTCGACGGAATAGGGCTCGGATCGATCGGGCAGGAAGCGGCACAGCTTGTACGTTCTTGCCGATGCGTCCTCACACACCGGCGCGCCGTCGGGATCCAGGATGCGTACGGCGAAGCGCGCGTTGGGGACGCCCTCGACGTAGACCACGGCCGGGAACTTCGGCGTGAACGCCGTATCGATGCTGAACGGACGCCGCGAATCGATCGTTACATGGCGAACGAGCGGACCGTTGATGTTGCCACGGTGACGACGCTGTCCGATACGATCGACGACGACACCCAGTGCGTCGTCGTGACTCGCCCACTGTCGCGCCTGCTCAAGCATGTCGTAAGGTGTCGGTATGCCGCCATCGGCGTTGCCGGTCGGTTGCCAGGTGCCAAGGGCCTCGGCACGCAGTTCGGCGGCGATCGCAAGCATCGCCGCGTCCTGCCGGGCCAGCGCACGCTGGTACAGGCGGCGTGAATCGGCGACCTGCTGAATCATCGCGCTAACGGCCGTGTCGGTGCTGCGCGGATCGGCGCGACTGAGGTCTCCGCCAAGGACTGCAAGGGCGATGGCGACGATCCACCAGGCGTTTCGATCGTGGCGCTGGCGTCGTAAGTTACAATGCGCACGCGCATGAAAGATGCCCATGACACAGCCCCTGATTCTTACTTGTTTCGATTAGTATAGCGTGGCAAGTCACGCTACCGACGTGGTCCTTCCGTTGTCCAACACGATCAGAGTTCTGATCCTTGATGACGAGCCCGAATGGGCCTTGTGCGTGCAGGAGGTTACGGATGCGCTGCTGTGGAAAAGCTTCCGGGTAACCTCAGTGGACGAGGCGCGGGCGGCGCTGCTGCAGCAACGTTTCGACATTGCCGTCATCGACCGGCTGCTTGGCGATTCGGATGATGGGCTGCGGCTTCTCGACGAGATCCGCCGCTACGAGCTGACGCTTTTGACCCTGGTCGTCAGCCAGCTCTCGACAACCGGCGAGCGCGTGCTCGGTCTCGAGACGGGCGCCGACGACTACCTGATCAAGCCGTTCGACTCCGCTGAGTTGCGAGCGCGGCTCATTGCGCTGGCCCGGCGTGCCGGCAAGTACACGGCCTATCCGACGGTTCTGCTGGTGGGTGCGTTGGAGATTCGGCGGGCGGCACGAACCGTGACCTGGAACGAGCGGTCCGTGCGCCTCTCGCAGAAGCAGTTCGATCTGCTGTGGGCGCTCGCGAGCCGCCGCGATGATGTCGTGACCAAGGACACCTTGTGGCAGGAAATCTGGCCGGAGTTCGTCCGGCTGGAGCCGCAGGTCAACACGATTGAGGTGGCCGTGGCGCGATTGCGGCGCGAGCTCAAGGCGATAACGGGTCAGAATTGCATCCGCAGCGTTCGTCGCGCGGGGTATCGTTTTGAAATGGCTTGAAGCACGCCTTCCGAGGCTGGTGCTTAAGCTGGCGTTGCCGCAGATCATCGCCTTCGGTGTTTTCATCGTTGCTAGTGCGCTCGTGACGTGGTCGCTCATCTCGAGTCACTACAACGAGCAACTCCGGCGCGAGATCGTCGCCGACTTCGTATTGTTGAAGCAGCGGACCGAACGCCTGAAAGTTGTCGCGGTGGTAGATGCTATCGACTACCGCCTGCTGCGCTCGCTCGCGAATGAGATCGACAGCGTCTACTCGCTGATCGATGCAGACGGGACAGTCGTAACAGGAAATCTGGACGCCTGGCCGGCGGCGGCACGCGCCGCCGCGCGCGGTGAGTTCCTCACACTGCAGGGGATCGTTGCCGAGCGCGACGAAGAGTTCGTGGCACGCGTCGAGCCGCTACACGGCGGCTTTCAGTTGCTCGTGGGCCGGACACTGCGGCGGTCCCGGCAGTTCAGTCAGTCGGTGGCCGGCGTTATCGCCGCCTCCGGTGGGGTGCTGTTCGTGGCGTTGTGCGGCACCGTGATCGCCAGCGGCCTCAACGTCAATGGCCGCTTCCGGCGCATCGGAACCACGATCGACGAGGCGCGCGGCGGCGATCGCTCCGCCCGTGCGGCCATTGAAGGCGACGACGAGATAACCGACCTGGCCCTTCAGGTCAACGAAATGCTGGACACGCTGAACCGCCAGCTGCATCACCTTCGCGAGATATCGCGCGTCATTGCACACGAGTTCAGATCGCCGCTGTCTACACAAATTCGACGCCTCGAACAGGCGCTCGATACCCAGGCGGATGACGAGATCGAGGCTGCACTGATCCAGGCTGAGGCGTTACTCAGTCTGTGCCAGGGATTGCTCGAGATCTCCGAGCACGAAACCGCTTACTTCGATTCTGCGGATACGGTCGAGGTGTCGGACATCGTCGCGGACCAACTGGAACTGTTCCGTGAGCGTTTCGACGAAAAAGGCGTCGAGCTCAGCGTGTCGGCGGCGCCTGCACAGCTGCGGGGCGACCGCTGGTTACTGACGCGCCTTGTGGCCAACCTCGTCGAGAA
Source organism: Woeseiaceae bacterium (assembly GCA_036350895.1). Lineage (GTDB taxonomy): Bacteria > Pseudomonadota > Gammaproteobacteria > Steroidobacterales > Woeseiaceae > UBA1847. Next base: position 5,036 of record JAZBNZ010000235.1, on the reverse strand, counting down.
TGCGCTCGCTGCCTCGCTGCCCGGGGGTTGTGTGTCGCTCAGGGTCGCCGAGGAGCAGGGGGCGCGAGTCGTGCTGTCCGTACGTGACGAAGGCCGCGGCGTCATCGTTCCGGATCTCGAGGGCCTGATATTCACGGCCAATCCTGGCAAGGCAGAGTCCGCGTCTACTGAAAGCCACGGCATTGGCTTGCGGATGGTTCGCGCGATCGCTATTCGCCACGGCGCCCGCGTGACGTTCAGCAATCACAAACCCGGTACGGAAGTGCGCGTCGCTTTTCCGGCTGCGCTGGCCTCATAGGCCGAAGCAGTACTACGTTACATTCCCATTGCTCGCCATCCCATCGTCCCGCGGAAATGCCCGTTTTTCCGCCCCTGCTACCTCGAAGCTGACAAATTCAGTAAGGAATCCGAATCTCGTTGACCGTGGTTCGGGCTGACAGCTTAACTGTGGGTGAGACAAATTTTTGAGGGGTGAAAACGATGGTTGGTCCAACGAACAAAACGCTGCTCCGCTCGTGTGTACTTGCATCACTGGTCGTCGTGTCTGCTTGCGGCCGATCTTCCGGCGAGCAATTGGTTTACGACAACTGTATGGCCACGATGTCCGACAAGAAGCTCTGCGGCTGCACCGCCGATGCGTTCGGTGAGTCTCTCAACGCTGAGGACCTCGAATGGTTCGCCGCGATGATCGAGGGCGAGGGCGATGCAATGGCGTTCGGTACCGCGGTCCTGGCCAGTGCCTTCGGTGACGGCGACCCCGAGGTCACGGCACGCCTCAAGCGCTTCGATATCGCCGAAAGGAAGGCCGAGCAGTGCCTGTGAGGCGCTCAGGCGGCGACGGGGTAAGCGCGGATCAAGAACACCGATACGAACACCATACTCGGGAGAGTTGTCATGCCTGACTCGAGGTTCCCAACCCTATTCCGTACTGCAATGGTCGCTGTGATCGTTACAGGTCTTGCCGCCTGCGGCGGCGACTCGGGTGATACACCGGATGCCGATGGTACGGCGGCAGCTCCGGAAGCCAAAACCCCGGAAAATAAACAAGCTGTGACTGCGACGCAGGCCGAAGGCAGGCTGCCCTCTGAAGCCGAATGTGCGTCGCAGCCGCAAGCGTCTCAAGAGCGAGCGATCGACTTGCGCGGTGTTGAACCGGGTCAATCCTATGACGAGGTCAAGCTCATTCTTGGTTGTACCGATTCGACCACTCGGATCGAGGACGCGGGAACCTACCTGCGAGCGAACCTCTACGGCCAGACGGTGCGACAGGTCCTGCTCGCGACGGACGGTCGTCCGTGTCGTGACGAGGAAATTCCGCCCCTGGGCAAGCAGTTACAGAGTGACAGGGCCGGCGGAACATGCCGAACGATCGGTATGGGCGACAAGCGTCCCTTCACCGAAATCACGGACTCGACCCACGTGGTGTTCACTGGCCTGCAGGGCGAGGAAACCGCGCATGCCGTGTTCCGGGACAAGACCTACCAGGGTGACGGCCGGCCGCCGATCGAGTCGGTCAGAACAGCCCTGATCGAAAAGTACGGGGAACCGGCCAGAGCCTATCCCGAGCGCGGGAACGAGCGCCTGGTCTGGGTCTACGACACGCGGGGCCGCCGCATGTCGCCAAGCAACCCCGCTTTCAAGCGCTGCGATATCGAGCCGAGTTTCGAGCGCAGCCAGGCATGGTCCAGCGACTGCGGAGTCACTATCGGTGCCCGCCTGGTGCCGGCACCGGACAATCCCCTGCTGTTGGCGACCTTGCATTTGGGCATCATGGACGAGGCTGGCTTGTACGACGGTCAGCAGGAGATGGAGGCGGCGCTGCGCGCGCTACAGGAAACCCAGCAGGCGGCAGAGGCGGCTCGGGCTGCCGGAGCGGCCGTGGACATCGACCTGTGATTTCCAGGCGTTACCTCGCCGCGTTGAGTATCGCTGCCCTCGCATGGGCGGCCGGCGCGCCCGCTTTCGTCACTGCAGCGCTCGCGCAGTCGGGTTCCGACGCCGGGCAAGCACGAGGTCGTCTGCTGCGAAGCACTGACGACGACACCGTGGGCTGGCTGGTCCTTGAGCGTATGGGGGTCGAGGCGCCCATCGACCGTTGGGCCCAGGCCATGGTTCGCGTTGGCACTGACGGCGTGACCGAGTTCAATTATGCGGAACACCTTCGGGCCGCGAAAGCTGGCATCGAGCGCACGCGCGACGGCGCGCGCGGCTACGATCGCATGAGGCTGACCCTGAACTCTCGCCTGAGTGAATACGATGCGACCTACGAGGAGTTCTACCTTAACGCCTTTTCCCCTTCCATGTTTGTCACCTACCGACCCTTCAGCCGGCGCAAGCCCAACCCGCTCGAGGGCGGAGTCAAGCTGATTTTTACAAACGCTGACGATGCGTTTGTGTTGTCCGTGCCGCCCGTCGAAGCCGAAGCCCTGGTGGGGAGGTTGGGGCCCGGGCGCCAGCTTACCGTCGACATCGAAGTGACGATCGAAGAAGTCAACGCTACCCGCGCCGGAGCCGAGATTCTCGCGAGCATCGACCGCTACAGTCTGCTGAGTGGCTCGGGCAACGCAAGGGCGCTCAAGAAGGTGACGCTGAATTAAACCGTGTAGTCAAGGCGCTACTCGGCCCGCAGGGCCTCGACGGGATCGAGACGCGCGGCGCGGCGGGCCGGCAGCACGCCGGCCAGCAGTCCGATGGTGATGGCGATGGATTCGGCGAGCACCACGTAGAACAGGGACGGTTGTACGGGCAGGGCCGGCACGACAAGGCGCAGGACCTGGCCCAGGCCGGTGCCGAGGGCGAGTCCGGCTATCCCCCCCACAGCGGCGAGAACGATCGCTTCGCCGAGAAACAGGGCCATGATCTGCACCTGGCGAGCTCCCAACGCCCGCAGCAGGCCGATTTCATTGGTCCGTTCGTTCACCGCGATCGTCATGATCGTCACGATGCCGATGGCGCCGACCAGCAGCGATACGCCGCCGATCGCGCCGACGGCAAATGTCAGCACGTCCAGGACACCACCGAGTACGTCGAGCATCTGCTGTTGGGTCGTGATCGTCACGTCGTCGCGCCCGTGGCGGGCCGTGAGCACGCGGCGGATTCCCTCCACGACGGTGTCGATCGCCGTGTTCTCCTCGTACATGACATCGATCTCGATCAGCCCGTCGACGTTGAACAGGCTCATGGCGCGCGCCGCGGGGATGTAGACGGTATCGTCCAGGTCAAAGCCCAGCACCGTGCCCTTGGATTCCATCACGCCGATCACGCGGAAACGGCTGCCCGCGATAGTCACCAGCTGACCGAGCGGGTTCTCCTCGCGAAACAGTTCGTCGCGCATCTTGCTGCCCAGGACCGCGAAGGCGCGCGGTGCCGTCGGATCGTCCGCGGGCAGGAAGCGACCGATGGCCACGTCCATGCGGAAGGCCTCCGGCATGGCGGGGCCGGCGCCGTAGATCGTGGTGCGCCGGCTGAGGCTGCCGAACTCGACGGCCGCATTGCCCTGCACAAAGGGTACGACGGCGCGGGCGTAGGGCAGTTGTTCCAGGGCGACGGCATCCTCGATGGTCAGCGGACGTTCCGTACCGAATACGCCGACGCTGGTTCCCGCCGTCGTCGCCTTGCCGGGATTGACCGCGACGATCGTGGTGCCGAACTGCGTGAACTGGGCCAGTACGAACTGCTGCAGTCCCGCACCGATCGAGGTGAGCAGGACGACGGCGCCGATACCCACCGCGATACCCAGGGCCGTGAGCAGGCTGCGGGCGCGATGCGCGACCAGGGAGCTGCTGGTCAGGGAGAGAAAGTCCGCGGTTCTCACGCCCTATCTCCGCGACAGCGCCAGGACGGGGTCCAGCCGTGCCGCGTTGCGTGCAGGCAGCACGCTGAACACGATGCCCGTGACCATGGCAACGGTCAGGACCACGCCGATCACCCAGGCCGGTGCATGGGCCGGCAGGGTCGGCAGGGCGACGCGCAGCGCCAGGGCCCCGGCCTCGCCAAGAGCGATGCCGGCAAGGGCGCCGAGCAGCGACAGGAGCGAGGCCTCGGCGAGAATCAGGAGCAGGATCTGCCGGGGTGTGGCGCCGATCGCCTTGAGCAGGCCGATCTCCGCTGTTCGCTCGGAGACCGCCACCAGCATGACGTTCATGATCAGGATGCCGGCGACGGCCAGGCTGATCGCCGCGATGCCGCCCACGGCGAGGGTCAGGGCGCCGAGAATATCGTCGAAGGTCGACAGCACCGCGTCCTGCGTGACCACGGTGACGTCGCGCTCGCCCTGGTGCCGCCGGGCGATGATCTCCTCGACACGATCACGGACCGGGATAATGTCCTCGCGGCTTCGCGCCTCGACGAGGATGCGGAACAGGGAACGGGTGTTGAGCAGCTGCTGGGCGGCGGCAACCGGGATGATGATGGTTTCGTCCGTGTCCACGCCGATTGATCGGCCCTCCGATTCGAGGATGCCGATGACACGGAAGCGCCGGTCGCCAATGCGCAGCCACTCCCCGAGGGCGCGCTGCGCTCCAAAGAGCTCCTCGCGCAGGGTCTTGCCGATCACGGCGACGGGCAGGGCGCGATCCATATCCGAGACGGGAAGAAAACTGCCGCGCGCCATCGCCCAGTGGCGGATCGGCAGCAGCTCGCTCGTCGAGCCGAGCATCACCACGTCCCGGGAGCGGGGGCCGTAGCTGACGGACACGGAGCCCACGTTGAGCGGCGCGACGCGCCGGACCCTGCTGCTGCGCGTGAGCGCAAGGGCGTCATCGAGAGTCAGGTCGCGGGGTGTTTCTCCGAACATGGCGCCGGGGTTGACGCCCGCGGTCTCGGACCGGCCGGGCAGCACCACGACGAGATTGGTCCCCAGGGACGCAAACTCGCCCGTGACGTAGCCGCGGGCCCCCTCGCCGAGCGCCGTGAGCACCACCACGGAGCCGACGCCGATGGCCATGGCGATGAGCATCAGCACCGTGCGCGCCGGATAGCCGGCAAGGGCGCGCCAGGAAAAGCGCGCCACGTCGGCGCTATGCAGGGTCGGCTTG
>JAZBNZ010000234.1:0-86604 GCA_036350895.1 Woeseiaceae bacterium | reverse complement strand
TGCAGGTACATGAGCGACGCTCAACGCAGCCTTGCCCGATACCCGTTCGTCCCTCGATAAATGATTGATCGGAAGAGGGTTGCCGTCATTTCGGCTGCCGCTTTGTTGCGCTTCTTGTGCGTATTGACATACGCCCTGCGAACCGCGCCGCGCGGCAGCCGAAATGACGGCAACGTGTGCTACGAGAATTCATCAGAGTCTCCCTGGGACTCGCCCGCTAGCGGAAGTCTGTCGGTGCGGGCGGCGCGTCGGGATGCTTGGGCGGCGCCTTCTCCAGCTGTTCCAGCAGGTAGCGCACGGCACGTTCCAGGGACGGGTCCTGGCCGGCGGCAACCTGTTCCGGACGATCGATGACCTCGATGTCGGGCGCCACACCTTCGTTTTCGACCGCCCAGTTACCGTCGGTATCCATGAAGCGGAACGTCGATGCGATAATGCTGCCACCGTCGGCGAGGCCCGGGTTCCCGGAGATGCCGATCAGGCCGCCCCAGGTACGCGTCCCGATCAGGGGACCCAGTCCCAGTTTCCTGAAGTAGTAGGGGAAGGCGTCGCCGCCGGAAGACGAGTAGCCGTTGATCAGGGTTGCCTTGGGCCCGATGTGCGAAATCACGGGCGTCGCCTGGGGGTCGAGGCCGCGGCGCTTCCAGTAGTTGAGCGGCTGCCGGGAGACGATCTCGATCATGCGATCGGGAATGAATCCACCGCCGTTGTAGCGGGCGTCGATGATCAGTGCATCCTTGCGCACCTGCGGGAAGAAACGCTTGAACAGCTCGCGATTGCCTGCGACGGCCGTGTTCGGCAGGTGGACATAGCCGATACGTCCGCCGGACAGTTCCTCGACACGCCGCGCCCGGTCCTCGACCCAGTCGAGGTAACGGAGATCGGTCTCGCTGGTGACAGTGCGGATCAGGACGTCGCGGGCGCCGCGGTCGCGCGGCGCGTCGTTGACGCGCAGGGTAATGACGTCACCACCGGTGTTTTCGAGCAGCCGGTAGAAGTTGTCCACGTCCGCGGTCGACTGGCCGTTCACCGCCAGCACGTAGTCGCCCGCGTTAATGTCGACGCCCGGTGCGGCCAGCGGGGAGTAGAAGTTCTCGTGCCACGGTTCGCCCGGAAAGACCTTGTCGATCCGGTAGTAGCCGTCGGCCCGGGAGACCTCGGCGCCCAGCAGACCGCCGTCGCGGCGTTCCACGTCGGGTTGATCGCCGTTTTGCACGTAGATGTGTCCCGCGTTCATTTCACCGGCGATTTCACCGAAGATGTAGTCGAGATCCGCACGGTGAGCGACATGCTCGACCAGCGGGAGGTACTTGTCGTGTATTGCCTGCCAGTCCATGCCGTGCATGTTCGGGTCGTAGAACCAGTCGCGGAGGATGCGCCAGCCGTCCGTGTACATCTGCGCCCACTCGACCGCCGGGTCGATGCGGACTTCCATGTTGTCGAGGTCGAGGAGTCCCTTGCCGGCATCCTGTTCGGGTTCGACCTTAGCGATACCCCAATCTCCGTTCTTGCCGAACAGGACGGACGCGCCGTCGGCAGACGGTGAGTAGGCGTTGATCCCCTTCAGGATGACTTTCTCTTCCTCGGCGTCGAGGTCGAACAGGTGCAGCGCGGTATCCGCGTCTTCGCCGGCGAGATACAGGGGGCCCTTATCGGTGGCGGAGAGGCTCCGGTAGGTGCCGCCGGAATCCTGCAAGGCCACGACGCGCGAGCCGAGCCCCGTGTAGTCGATGCGGACACGGACGGGCTCGTCGGCATCCTTGCCGGCGTCCTTCGACTCGTCAGCCGCGCCACCGGTCGAGACCTCGTCGCTCTTCGGTCGACGCAGGGCAGGTACGTCCGCGTTGAGCTGGGCCGCGTAGACGCGGATCGAATCCGTCACCATGTAGTTGAATTCGATGGAGCTGAACTCGAGGTCCTGGTCTCGCGACGACAGGAAATACAGGTAACGGCCCTTTGGATCGAAGACGCCGTTGGCGTCGTCGGTCATGTCGCTGGTCACCTGGCGCGTCGTTTCATTCTCGACCGAGTAGATCCACAGGTTGCCGTAACCCACGTCGTTGTTCTTCGTGTAGACCACGTAGCGGCTGTCGGGCGACCAGCCATACTCGGTGAAATCGTTATGCCGCGAGTTGTCGACGATCGTGATGCGGCCCGTGCGGAAGTCCGCGATATTGAGCCGCTGACGCTTGTCGCCGAACAAAAGCTTGCTGCCATCCGGTGACCAGACCGGCGGGAAACGCCAGATGCTGCCGTCGGTCGTCACGCGGCGCGGCGTACCGCCCCCGTCCTGGGGGCGTACCCAGATCTCGTATTCGCCGCTCTCGTCCGAGAGGTAGGCGATCAGGCTGCCGTCCGGGGACCAGGTCGCATCGATTTCCCGGGCTGCGGGGCTGCGCGTGATGTTCCGTACCGGGCCCTTTTCGGCTGGCACCGTGAAGACTTCGCCACGGGCGCTGACGGCGACGCGCTTGCCGTCCGGCGCGAGGTCGGCCGACTGGATGAAGTCGGCTGCCTCGACGATCCGCGGCAGCCTCCCGGGCCGGTCGCCGGTGACCTCGATCTCAAGGCGCTGACTGGTCTTTGTCGCCGGGTCGTAGCGGTAGAGCCAGCCACCGTTCTCGTAGACGATTGCCCCCGGTCCGGCGCTCGGCCACAGAACGTCGAACTCGTCGTGCGTCGTGAGTTGCTCGGGCTCGGCGCCGTCGACATAGCGGAAGAGATTGAGCGTGTAGTTTCGGTCCGATGTGAAGTAAATGTCGTCACCTACCCACAGCGGCTGGTTGTCGGTGGCGCTGTCATCGGTGAGCCGCTCGGACGCGCTCGCCTCGAGGTCGTACACCCAGACGTCCTGGGCGCGGCCGCCTCGGTAGCGTTTCCAGGTCCGGAATTCGCGATCGATCGGCGTGTAAACGACGCGCTTGCCGTCGGGCGACAGCATGCCGCCGCCGCCCTCTGGAATCTCCAGTGGCATCTCGTCTCCGCCGGTTGCAGGTACCAGGTAGTAACGACCAATCCGCAAACCCCAGGGTAGCCGGTTCGCACGCACGAGGACGTGGCGGCCGTCCGGCGTCCAGTCGAGCACGCGATAGTCATGTCCGCCGCGGGGCGGCATCGAACCGACGTCGTTGTACCAGGTCAGCTGGCGCGGCTCGCCCCCGGTGGTCGGCATCACGTAGACCTGCCGCGTGCCGTTGTACTCGGCCGAGAACGCGACCTGGCTGCCGTCCGGCGAGAATTTCGGGAACAGTTCCATGCCCCCGTGCGACGTCAGCCGGCGCGCGGTGCCGCCCGCGGTCGCCGCGACGTAGAGGTCACCGGCGTAGACGAAGACGACCTGGTCTCCGTGAATGTCGGGGTAGCGGAGCAGGCGGGTGTCTTCTGCCAGCACGGGCAGGGCAGCGAGGAGCAAAAGCAGGCTGCTGAGTGCGATGCGTTGGGTCATGGCTGGGTCGCTCGGGAAAACTAGCGGGGGAGTATACCGTGAACGCGAACACCGTCGTGATCGCCGCCGAAGGCTCGCGATCTCGGCTGCTTCGTACTAGTCTAGCCGGGCAACGAGACTCGCTCGTGAAGAGGCGACGCATGAAACTGATCGTGAACGGAACCGCCTACGAGGCCGACGTCAGCGGAGACATGCCGCTCTTGTGGGTACTGCGTGACGAACTGGGCATCACTGGCCCCAAGTACGGCTGTGGTATCGGTATGTGCGGCGCCTGCACCGTCCACGTCGACGGCAGCCCGGTGCGCTCATGCGCGCTGCCGGTAGCGGCCGTCGACGGCGAGGTCACGACGATCGAAGGCCTCGGCACGCCGGATAGCCTCTCCGCCGTCCAGTCGGCGTGGATCGAGCACCAGGTTGCCCAGTGCGGCTACTGTCAGCCGGGCCAGATAATGTCGGCTGCCGCACTGCTCGCCGAGAACGCGGAGCCCACCGATGCGGACATCGACCGTGCACTGTCAGGAAACCTCTGCCGCTGCGGTACGTACCCGCGGATCCGCGCTGCTGTCAGGACGGCGGCCGAGCGACTCCGGGGTGGGGCGTAGTGGGTCGGGTCAAGACAGTCACGCGTCGTGTCTTCCTGGTCGGCTCCGCTGCAGTCACCGGTGGCGTGGTTTTCGGTATCTGGCGGTACAAGACCCCTTACGCAAATCCCTTGCTCGAGAATCTCGCCGAGGGTGAAGCGGCACTGACACCGTATGTCCGCATCGACCGCGACGGCGTGACCATTATCGCGCCGCGTGCCGAGATGGGACAGGGTATACACACGACCCTGGCGGCCATGGTGGCGGAGGAGCTGGACGTTGCGCTGGACGCCGTTCGCGTCGAGCACGGGCCTGCATCGCGGGCCTACTTCAACGGCGCGATCCTCGAAGAGGCCATCCCGATACCGGCGACCGATGTCGGCCGCGGCGCCGAGAGGGCGCGTCGCCTAACACACGTTCCGGCCAAGTTTCTCGGGATGCAGGTGACCGGTGGGTCGACATCGACGGTGGACGGCTTCGTCAAGATGCGCAAAGCCGGTGCCGCGGCGCGCGAGGTGCTGCTCACGGCCGCTGCCGAGGCGCTCGGCAGCGAACGCTCCGGCCTCGTCACCGAGCAAGGGGCCGTCGTCGCCCCCGACGGCCGCCGGCTGCGCTACGAGGCGCTCGCCGAACGCGCCGCCGGTATAGAGCCGCCCGGCGACCCGGAACTTCGGCCGAGCAGTGAATGGAAGCTCCTCGGCAGACCGCAGCCGCGCGTCGACATGGTACCGAAGTGCACCGGCGCGGCCGAATTCTCGATCGATGTCCGGCTGCCGGGCATGTTGCACGCCACGGTGCGACGCAATCCGCGGCTAGGGGCCGCAATGCGTGGCTACGACGCCGCGACCGCGGAGACGATGCCGGGTGTCAGGCACATCGTGCCGCTCGACGACGGCGTTGCCGTGGTCGCGAGCAACACGTGGTACGCCTTCGAGGCTGCGAAAGCGATCAGCTTCGACTGGGAAGCCTCCGCTTACCCCGATTCGACGGACGACCACTACGAGGTCGTCAGGGCAGCCTTCGACGGCGAGAGCGACAGCCGTTTCCGGGACGAGGGTGACGTGGACGCCGCGCTCGCAGAGGGTGCCGATCTGGAGGGCGAGTACCGGGTACCGTACCTCGCCCACGCGACGATGGAGCCATTGAATGCCGTCGCCTGGTTTCGCGATGGGCGGCTGGATATCTGGGCGGGGAACCAGATGCCGACGCAGGCCGTGAAAGAGGGCGCTGCACTCGCCGGCATCGATGAAGAGCGCGTGCGGGTGCACACGACATGGATGGGCGGCGGCTTCGGTCGCCGGGCCGAGATGGACTTCATCCGTGCTGCGGTGTCCGTCGCCGTGGCGCTAGAAGGTACGCCGGTCAAGACGACGTGGTCGCGCGAGGAGGACACGACGCACGACTGCTACCGGCCACTGGCAATGGCGCGTTACCGCGCGCGCGTCGAGGACGGCGCGGCGCATACGCTCGAACTCGCGCTGTCCGCGCCCTCGGTCTTCGAATCGCAGTTCGGCCGAATCGGGCAATCGACGATGGGCCCCGACGGGTCGATCGTGCAGTCGGCATGGGACCAGCCGTACTCGATGACGAATTACCGGGTCACGGGCTACCGCCCGCCGGTCATGCTGCCGATCAGCTCATGGCGATCCGTCGGTGCTTCGCAGAACGGGTTTTTCCACGAATGCATCATCGACGAGATGGCGCATGCGGCGGGCAGGGATCCGCTCGACTTCCGTTTCGACATGCTGACCGACGAGGTCAGCCGCGGCGTGCTCGAGGCGGCGGCGACCATGGCCGGCTGGGGCGCGGATTTGCCGCCGGGCCGGGGGATGGGCGTCGCACTGGTGATGTCCTTCGGTGTACCGGTGGCGGAAATCGTCGAGGTCGTCGATACGCCGAACGGGATTCGCATCCTCAGGGTCTGGGCCGCCGTCGATGTGGGTACGGCTCTCGACCCGCGCAACATCGAGGCGCAGGTGCAGTCCGGCATCGTCTTCGGTCTGAGCGCCGCAATGCTGAACGAGATCACTCTCAGCGAGGGGCGAGTCGAACAGCGCAACTTCCACGACTATCGGCTCATGCGCCTCGACCAGGTGCCCGCCATCGAGGTACGGATACTCGAGAACGGTCACAAGATCCGTGGCATCGGGGAGCCCGGCACGCCGCCCGCGGCACCCGCGCTCGGCAACGCGATTTTCGCGGCGACTGGCCGGCGGATCAGGACGCTGCCCTTCGGCAGGAGCGTCCGCTTCGCCTGAGCGCCCATGCCGTCAGTGCAGCTTCACCTCGGCGCGTGTCGCCTTGTAGATGCGATCCCCCAGCATGATCAAGAGCGTCGAGAAAGGGCCGTAAATGGCACTCTGGTGCATACGGTACAGTGACAGGTAGACCAGCCGCGCGATCCATCCCTCGACGAAGACCGTGCCGCGTACGAGATTGCCCATCAGGTTGCCGATGGTCGAGAACTGGCTGAGGCTCACCAGGCTGCCGAAGTCCTTGTAGACGAAGGCCCGGGTCGCGCGACCCTTGCGCTTTCGCTGGACGTTTTTCGCCGTCGCGGAGGCCATCTGGTGCGCGGCCTGGGCACGCGGCGGAATTTCCTTGCCGTCGGCATCCGTCGTCACGCAGCAGTCGCCGATCGCGAAGACGTTTTCGTGGCCCCTGACCGTGAGATCCGCGTTGACCTCGATGCGGCCGAGGTGATCGACCGGGAAGCCGGTTTCCGCGAGCCATCCCGGTGCCTTGACGCCGGCGGCCCAGACGCTGATGTCGGCGGGAATGGCTTCGCCCTCGCTCGTCACAACGGCGGCACCGGTGACCTCCGACACGCGTGTGCTGACGCGAACCCTGACGCCGATGCGTTCGAGTTCCTGCTTTACTGACACGCCGATTCTTTCCGGCAGTCGGGGCAGCAGGATCGGCGCCGCTTCGACGACGGTCACGCGCAGGCTGTCACGGGAGAAATGTTCGAAGCCGTATTCGCGCAATCGCTTGACGACGTTGTGCATGTCGGCCGCGAGTTCGACGCCGGTGGCACCTCCGCCGACGATCGTTACGGAAAACACCGGCGGCGTATCTCGCCTCGAATTAACCCGGTGCAGGGCGGCCGTGAACTGCTTGTGGAAATTTTCCGCCTGTTCCCGGGAGTCCAGTTGCTTCGAGTACTGGCGGACGCCGGGGATGCCGAAATCGTTACTGTAGCTGCCGACCGCGACGCAGAGGGTGGAGTAGTCGACGACGCGCCCGGGCATCATCTCCTGGCCGCCGGCGTCCTGTACCGGTGCCAGCGTCACGCGGCGGTTGTCGAAGTCGACTTTGTCCACGCGGCCCAGGATGAAGCGGAACCGGTATTTTTTCGCGATGAGTCGATAACTCGTCTCGTCGTGGTAGCTGTTCATCGAGCCCGTCGCGACCTCGTGGAGGAGCGGCTTCCAGATATGCGTCGGGTTCTTGTCGATAAGGAGGACTTCGACATCGCGATTGCGCCGGTATTTCCGGCCCAGCTTTACGGCCAGTTCGAGACCACCGGCGCCGCCGCCGACGACAATGATGCGCTCTGCCTCGTTGGCGGCGCTCAGCGTCATTGCGTCGTGCGAGGTCGCGGCAGTGGTATCCGACGCAACGTCGTTCGCCGCTTTGTCGGTTGCAATTCCGGGTTCTGAAGGGCTCATCGCAGGCTCTCGTGATTCGTCCGCCCAGTCTCCGCCATGCCCGGTCGCAAAGCCATCCGGAAATGTAACAGCTTGTAGCGTCGCCATTCAGCGGGCTGATTACGGGCCGGCGAGCCAGGACCGGCAGCTGCAGGGAATCATCGACGGCAGGCCAGTGTCCAATCGTGTAATCTAAATCGATTCCGAAGGTCTCTAACTGGTATGTCTTTCGTCGCCGAACTGAAGCGCCGCAACGTCTTTCGCGTCGCTGCCGCCTATCTTGTCGTGGGCTGGCTGCTGACCGAAGTCCTTACGGCTATTCTGCCGGCGATGGGCGCCCCGGAGTGGATCGCCAACGCGGTCCTCTGGGTATTTGCGCTCGGTTTCCTGCCGACCCTGGTGCTCGCCTGGGTCTTCGAGATCACGCCGGATGGCCTGAAGACGCAGGCATCGCTGGATGCCGAGGGCCACGAGCACCGGAGACAAGGCTCACGGCTCGACTACGTGACCATTGCCGGCATCATCGTTCTCGTCGTATTCCTGGGATTTTTCGGGGCCAGCCGAACCGTGCAGGACGCGGTCGATGCCGGCGGCGACGCTCCGGAGCAATCCGTCGCCGTGCTGCCTTTCGTCAATCTCTCCAACGATCCGGACAACGATTATTTTTCCGACGGGCTTACAGAGACGCTGCTGCACATGCTCGCGCAGCTGCCCGAGCTGAAGGTGGCCGCCAGGACGTCGAGTTTCGCGTTCAAGGGCACGAATACGGATGTCCGCGACATTGCACGCACGCTCAAGGTCGCGCATATCCTCGAGGGCAGTGTCCAGCTCGCCGGCGACAAGGTGCGGGTCACGGCGCAGCTCATACGGGCAAGCGACGGCTTTCACGTCTGGTCCGAAAGCTACGACCGGACGATGGACGACATTTTCGTCATCCAGGACGAGATTGCCGGGGAGGTCGGGCAGGCCCTGTCCGTGACCTTGCTGGGGGCCGCCCCGACGGCGCCCTCCGCGGAAACGAACAGCCTGACGGCGTACGACCTGTTCCTGTTGGCGCGCAGCGAGCGGGTCAAGTACTCCTACGGCGGGCTGGAAGCCGCCGAGCGCTACCTCAAGGCGGCGCTGCGGGCAGACCCGGAGTACACGCTGGCCAAAGCCGAACTCGCGACCAATTACCTGTACCAGCAGGCAACCGGCCTCATGGACCAGGACGATGCGTTCGCGATGGCCGGCGCGCTCGCCGACCAGGTGCTCGACAGCGAGCCCAAGCACGTGACCGCGCGCGCCATACGACTGTTCCTGTCCGCCGTTCCCGGTGACGGCGCGACGCGAGCCGAGGAGACCCTGGCGGCGATCGACCGGCTCCGGGACATCGTCACCGAACACCCGGATGACTACGAGGCGAGATCGCTCCTGACCGGCTTGCTGTCGTTGCTGCAGAATTACGACGAGGCGCTGTTGCTGCAGCTCGATGCGCTCGAGCGCGATCCGCTGAACGCACGTATCTTCTTCGAGGTCGGCTCGCTGTATCTCGGCCTGGGTGACCTCGCAGAAGCCCGGACCGCGCTCAATCGATCCCTCGAGCTGGAACCGAACCAGCCGAACGCGCATGCCCAGCTGGCGACGATCGCGATGCAGGGCGGGGACGGGGTCGCGTATCTCGAGCATATGCTGGAGGCGATGCGGCTGGATCCGCGGGATACCGAGCTGCCGGCCTACATCGCCGGTTTCCTCTATCGCCTGAATTTGGTCGAGGAGGCCGACGACTTTCATCGTCTCGTGGACTCCGCGTCACCAACGATCGACCTTGCCTACATGCTCGATCTGCTGCGCGGGATCGCGACCGCCGACGATGAGGCAATACTGGCCGCGGCGCGCCGGGCGATCCGCGACGATGTCGGGCTGAGGGGCCAGGCGTTCCCGACCGCGGTCGAGCACCTGTTGCTCGTCGCCCGGCGTCGCGGCAACCTGGGCGAGGAACTCGACTGGCTGCGGGAATATGCACCGGGCCTGCTCGACGTCGACGCCGAGACGCTGCCGGCGAAATACCGCGCCACGCAGCCGATGCTGATCGATGCGTGGTACGCGACCGAGTCCCACGACGAAGTGATGCGGCGAATCAACGTCCTGACGGAGCGGTTCCGCTCGCTCGGCATCGAGCCGCTTACGGAAGCCGAGGCACGTGTCGCGATGACGGCGCTCGAGGGAGACACCGACAAGGCGGTCGGTATCGCGCTCGAGGAGGTCTTCTCGCAGCCCGTGGGCGGCCACTTGTTCTACCCCGACAAGCTGGCCCAGTCTTTCCTCGAGCCCGTTGTCGCGGATCAGCGAATCCAGGCGGCGATTGCGCGCTGGGATGCCGAGCGAACGGAACTCAGGCAGGACGTGGCGGGCTACCTGGCGGAGGTCGGCGAGAACAGCTAGTGATCGGACTCGCCCGCGGAGCGTATCGGGTGGCCGCCGAACTGGTTGCGCATCATCGCGAGCAGGCGCGAGGAGTAGTCCTGCTGACCCTGGCTGGCGAAACGCGCCATGAGCGCGAGGCTCATCACCGGCGTCGGTATGCCCTGCTCGATGCCTTCGAGCGCCGTCCAGCGTCCTTCCCCGGAATCGGCCACGAAGGGTTCGACGGCGTCGAGTTCCTGGTCCTTGTCGAGAACGCTTGCGGAGAGGTCGAGCAGCCAGCTGCGCACGACGCTGCCGTGGCGCCAGGTTTCGGCGATGCCGGCGAGATCGAGCCCGAAATCCTCGCGGCCCTTCATCAGCGCGAAGCCCTCGGCGTAGGCCTGCATCATGCCGTACTCGATGCCATTGTGGATCATCTTGACGAAGTGACCGCTGCCGGCCGGACCGGTATGGATAAAGCCCCGGTCTTCGCCGGGCGCCAGCCGGCGCACGGCGGGCTCGATCATCGCGAACGCCTCGTCGTCGCCGCCGACCATCAGGCAGTAGCCGTTCTCGAGCCCCCAGATGCCGCCGGAAACGCCGGCGTCGACGAAGCCTATGCCTTCTTCCTTCGCCAGGGCGGCGCGGCGTATCGAGTCCTTGAACCAGGAATTGGCCCCGTCGACGATGAGGTCACCCGGGTCGAGCAGGTCCAGCAACTCGAGCACGGTCGTCTCGGTCGCGTCGCCGGCCGGCAGCATCAGCCAGACGCGGCGGGGCGCTTCGAGTTTCGAGACGAGGTCGGCGACCGAGTCGGCGACGACGAGGCCGATCTCGCGGTTGAGCGACGCCGTTGCGTCGGTATGCCGGTTGTAGCCGACGATGCGCATGCCCGCTGCAGAGAGGCGGCGTGCCATGTTGCCGCCCATCTTGCCGAGACCGATCATTCCGAGTTGCATGGTTCTTCTCCGCGCTGAAGCGACTCCATTATTCACGCGCAGCCGAGGCCGCGCCACCTCGAGCGGGCGACGCCGGCGGCTGCCGTCGTGCGATGTATCGGGTCAGGGTGTCTCGGTGACTTCGGCCGCTTCGGTCGTCTGCCAGGCATTGACGCGAATGGCCGTCAGCGGCTCGAGAGTCGCTAAGTCCATCACGAGCGCATAGTCATCTGAGAAGGAGCGGGTCGGCACCAGCCCGAGCGCCTCGTGAGCGGACTCGAAACGTTCGATGGTAGCGGCGATCTCGTCGGCTTCGCGCTGGCTGGCCGGGCTGAAGTCATGGATGTCGATGGCGTGAGCCCGTATCTCGGCGGCGCCATATTCATAGGGTTCATAACACTCGGCGCGCCGCTCGAGATCCGGTTCGCCCTCGAACAGGACGCCTTCGACGATCTCGCGACGCCGTTCGGGATCGTCCGGCATCCGCGCATAGACCTTGACCGGGCCGATTGTCGGTTTCGAGCGGAGTTCGTCGTAGCGCAGCGCGTCCATGTCGACGGCGCGCGCGGGGATCGCGGTGAAGCTGTCGACGGCGAAAACGAGGAAGTGGGGCCGCTCCTGGTAAAGGGTGATCGAGCCGTAGAGCAGTGCCGCGATCTGTACCGAGAAGATCACCGCGAGATCGAATTTGAGCCCCGGCTTGCCCGCCTTGAAGACGATAAAGGTCAGGATGGGGCCCAGCGTCACGTCGACGCCGACCATGACGAGTACCGGGTCGATGGCGCCCGAGAGTTCGAACAGGTAGCCCGGGTACCAGGCCAGGAACACCACGGTCAGCACGGAGCCCACGATCAGGGCGCTGACCGCAAGGTGTATCAATGCAGCTCGCGTTCTGGTCATCGTTAACTGTGGTGCAAGTTCCAAAGCCCTGAATTTAGGACTGAAAATGGCCTTTTGTCGACCTTTCGACGGTCAGAATGTGATCGTCATCATATCCCGGTGGCCGTGCGAGGCATGCCTCGTGGGCGAGACCCGCGTACAATCCCGGCGCCGACCGGGGCATCCCATCGCTCCGGAGACACCCGATGACGACGAGAATCATGCGCATACTAATAACACTCATCCTGCTGCTGCCGCTGACCGCGGTGCCGGTATCCCTCGCCGCCGGCTCGGACGGCCGCAACGCGCCCGAGCACATCGACAAGCCTTACCTGATCCTGATTTCGATCGACGGCTTCGGCTGGGACGCTCGTTCACGCGCCGACACGCCGGCGCTCGACCTTCTCGCGGATACGGGCGTCGTGGCGCGTTCGATGCAGCCGGCATGGCCGAGCCTGACCTTCCCGAATCACTACGCGATCGCGACCGGACTCTACCCGGCCGAACACGGTATCGTCGGCAACAAGTTTCCTAACGAGGCCCGTGACGCCTGGTATGCCCTGTACGACAGGGAGGCCGTCCAGAACCCGGACTGGTACGAGGGCGAACCGATCTGGGTCGTCGCCGAGAAAGCCGGCATGGTGGCTGCCGCCTATTTCTTCGTCGGCACGGAGGCGCCCGTGCAGGGTCTGCGCCCCACCTATTCCTACCTGTACGACGAGAACGTCGACGGGATGACGCGGGTCGGACAGGTGCTCGACTGGCTGGCGCTGCCGGACGCAGAGCGGCCACACCTCGTCACGCTGTATTTCGAGGACGTCGACATGACCTCGCATCGGCACGGCCCGGGCGCGCCGGAGACCGCGGCGGCGATCGAACGCGTCGACGGCTACGTTGCCGCACTGCTCGCGGGGCTCGATGCGCTGCCGTTCCGGGACGACGTCCACATCGTCGTGGTCTCCGATCACGGCCAGTCCGAATACACCGCGCTGGACGAGGCCTACGTCCTGGACGAGCACGTCGACATCGGCGCCGCGAGCGTCGTGCAGGGCGGCAATTACGTGATGCTGTACTACGATGCGCCCGAACCGGAGCGCATCGAGTCGATCGTCGCAACGATCAACGGCAGCTGGACGCATGGCCGTGCCTATGCGCGGGGCAAGACGCCGGCACACTGGCGCGTCAGCGACGACGAGCGCTACCCGGACCTCTTCATCCAGGCCGACGCCGGTCACGCCGTCGTCACCGACCGGGCGCGCCTGGACCGGCTGTCGGTCGGTGCGCACGGCTGGCCGCCGGAATCCGCAGCTATGGGAGCGACGTTCATCGCCAACGGCAAGAGACTGCCGGCCGGTCGCCGGGTCGGCGAGATCTCGGTCGTGGACGTTTTCCCGCTCATGCTGGACATACTCGGTCTTTCGCCGCCGCCCGGCTACACTGCCGAGCCCTCCGCCCTGGACGGTATCCTGCTATCGCCTGCTGCAGATACGGGCGACAACGGCGAACCGTGATCGGTTCCGGCGAGGAGGGCCGGTGATCCAGTTCCCGCCGGCACGCGCCAGCGTCGCGGCTTTGGCCGAGGTTTCGGTGCATACAGACGTGGACGCCGACTTCTATGCCGGGGTGACTCCCTCTTGACGCGGATGCTGCGTTTCGTAGTGCCTTCCGCGCTCGGCGTGGCGCTGTTCCTGTTGCCGATGTCCTACGAGGGCAAGTACACGATACCGATCGGTGTACTCGCGGATCTCCTGGGCGCCCTGATCGGCGACTACCTGCCGGCCGCGACGACCGTCCTCGCGCTGATTTCAGCGCTCGTTACCGCCTGGCTGTCGTGGTTCCGGCGTCCGCGCGCAGCGGCGATTCGCTGGTACATGCTGCCATTCGTGGCAAGCAGCGGCTGGGTCGCCATTCGCATTGCCGGTTTCGTCGCCTGCGCGATGATTTTCTGGCAACTGGGGCCGCAAGCGGTCTGGTCGGAACAGACCGGCCGCGTGATGCTGTTCGATCTCGCCCCGTCGATCATCACGATCTTCGTTTTCGCGTCGTTCCTGCTGCCGCTGCTGACGGAGTTCGGCCTGATGGAGCTGGTCGGGTCGCTCCTGAGCCGCGTGTTCCGCCGCCTGTTCACGCTCCCCGGACGCTCCTGCATGGACGCGCTGGCGTCATGGATGGCCGCGGCCTCCGTCGGCGTCATCCTGACGTCGCAGCAACACGCGAGAGGGTACTACTCGGGGCGCGAGGCGGCCTGCATAGCGACGAATTTCTCGGTCGTGTCGCTGCCTTTCTGCGTCGTCGTCGCCGAGTTCACGGGCCTCGGTCATCTCTTCGTGCCGTACTACCTGACGATCTGTCTCACCGGTTTCGTCAGCGCAATAATCCTGCCGCGGATTCCGCCACTGTCGCGGATACCGGACGACTACTCCGACGCCGGCCGGCAGGCACCGCCCGAACCGGATCCGGCCGACGGCCTGCTGCAGGCGGGGCTCGAGGCCGCGATCCGCAAGGCAGACTCCGCGCCGGGGGCGCAGAGCTACCTGCGGGCGGCGCTCGCCAACCTGATGGAAATCCTCTTCGGCCTGCTGCCGCCCGTCATACTGATCGGAACGCTGGGCCTGATCGTCGTCGAATACACGCCGGTGTTTACCGTGATGGCCGTGCCCTTCGCATACCTGCTCGACTGGCTCGGCATACCCGAGGCCGGCGCCGCCGCGCCGGCGCTGCTGGTCGGCTTCGTCGACATGTTCCTGCCGGCCGTTATCGCCAACGGTATCGAGAGCGAGCTGACACGCTTCGTGATCATCGTCGTCTCGATCAGCCAGCTGATCTACCTAACCGAAGTCGGCGTGCTGCTGCTTCGGTCGTCGATTCCGCTGGACCTCGTACGCCTGTTCGTCATCTTCCTCCTCCGGACCGTCATCGCGCTGCCGATCGCGGTTCTCGTTGCACGCTACGTCGTCTTTGCCTGAGCGACCCGCCTGCCCGGCGGGACTTCGCGCCTGATTCCGGACTCGGACGAAGCCTGCTAACCTCCACTGATGGACTTCGCCGTCACGAGTGCTGACCGGGCCAGGCCGTGCCGCTCAGGTGGCCGGTCGCCATGATGCTTGCGTTCAGCATCGTGGCGCTGTTGCTCGGGCCGTTCGTCTACGAGCTCGGCCGCCGCCGTCCCGCCCTGCGCCAGTTTCTCGACGGGCTGGTCTTCATAACGATCGCGGGCATCGTCTGCGTCCACATCATCCCGGAGTCGATATCCACGGGCGGGCGCGGCGCTGTCGTTTTCCTGCTCCTCGGTCTGGCCTTCCCGGTGCTGCTGGAACACCGCTTTCACGACGCCGTACCGAAGGCGCACGGCTTCATCCTGTTCCTGGCGGCTCTCGGGATCGTCGTGCATGCGGCGATCGACGGCATCGCATTGCTGCCGGCCGACCCGGGTGCGGCGGACGCCGGTGCGTGGGGCAGCCGTCAGCTCGCGATCAGCGTCATCCTCCACCGCTTGCCGGTCGGCATGGCCGTGTGGTGGTCGGTGCGCCCGAATTTCGGGAGCAAGGTCGCACTCGGCGTCTTCGGCCTGATCATCGCGGTGACCGTGATCGCCTACTTCTCGGCGGAGCCAGTCCTTGCACTGGCGGAGGCCCGCAGCGTCGCCTGGTTCCAGGCCTTCGTCTCGGGCTCGCTCGTCCACGTGGCGGCGTTCGGCGCCAGCCATCAGCACCCGGTCGAGGGCGAGACCCAGCGACAGGGCTGGTCCTATCGTGCGGGCATCCTGGCCGGACTGTTGCTGATATTCACGCTGCCGGCACTCGCGGTCGGCTAGCGCGGCACGAGGTCTCGGCGCGGCCCGCCCGACACTCCGGGCGGCGCGCGCAGGCTTTGCGGCCCGTGCGAATTTCACGGTCGTCGCGCACTGGCTTCCGGCGCCCGCAACCGAGCCGATTTTCGCCCGGCCTGTGGTAGTCTGGACGACACGTCCGTGCGGCGGGCCGAACAAGAAGACGGCCGGCAGGGAAGGCTGCAGGTGAGCTTACGCCCGCCACGGGAGGAGGAGAGTCATGGAAACGGCATGGATACAGGTCTTCGTTCTGACGATCGCCGAATGCGTTGCGCCGCAGGGCAAGACCGTCTGCCAGGAACAGCAGTTCGAGCTCGAATTCCTGTCCAGGTCGGATTGCGAGACGGCCCTGGAGCAGCTCCTGGATCTCAAAGAGGAATCCGAGCGGGTCATCGTCGATCGCAGCGCGTCGATGTGCACGAGCACGGCCCGCAAGCGCGAGGCCTGGGAGAGCCTGGAAGCGGCAGCGGCGGCCCTCGAGACGACGCCCGGCTGGAAGAAGCCCGACGTGGCGGAGGGCGAGGCGGATTTCATGGAGGCGGCCTACGAGAAACGGCTGGCCGAGCTGCCCGAATGCAGCGACGCGAAGCCGGTCTACCCTTGCCGCAGGGGGCCGATCATCGTCGAGGAGCCGCCGTCGCGGAAGGTCGAGGTCTGGCGTTTGGACTCTGACTAGATGCTGGCGTCCTCGCTCCGGCCGGCTGTTTGTCGCCGGCGGTCTGTGGTTAAAATAAACTGCTTCACGGCAAGTCGGGCTCTGCCCGCCAGGTAGAACGACCTTGAAAAAAGAATCTTACTGGCAGCCGGACGAGTTGTTCGGCAAAGCGGAGCACGACGCTCGCGATTACTCCGCCTTTCCCGGCAACCGTTCGCCGAGCGTCAGCACACCGATCGAGGCCCTGTTAACGCCCGAGCTGTGTGCCGCCAAGGCCAGGGAACTGCAGTCCCTCTCCGTCGACGACTACGTGAGCACGGTGCTCGAGCCGGCCGAACTGCCCTCGCGAACCAGTGCGTGCGACGTCATCCGACAGCTCAAGGGCAAGGCCGTCGTCGAGATCAGCAACGGCCCGCTCTACGCGGCCGAGGTCGAGCTCAACTTCGAGTCCGGCAAGCGGCGGGTCGGTTTCCTGGCCCAGGACCGGACGGTAAACAATGGCGTCTGGGGCCCGGAACACCATGTCCAGGCGGCAGAGATCATCCGCGCTTACGGCGACCTGTCGATGCCGGTCGTCACGTTCATGGATACGCCGGGTGCGGACGCCGGCGCCGCGGCGAACCAGGGCAACCAGGCGCACACGATCTCGCGGCTGCTCGCCGAGATGTGCAACCTCCAGGTCGCCACGGTCGGCATCGTCTACGGCCTCGGTTACTCGGGCGGGGCGATACCGCTGGCGGCGACGAACGTGCTGCTGTGCGTTCGCAGCGGCGTCTTCAACACGATCCAGCCGAAGGGACTCGCGAGCATCGCCCGCAAGTTCAACCTGTCGTGGCAGGAATGCGCGCGCTACGTCGGCCTGTCCTCCTACGAGCTGCTCGGTAAAGGCGTCGTCGACGGCGTGATCGACTATGCGCCGGAAGACCCGTCGCCGGATATCGCGCGGCTGCAGGCGGCGATCTGCAGCGCGATCGAGTCTATCGAGCTCGCCACGCGCAACTTCGTTGCCAACCAGCCCGTCGTGTTGCGGCAGTACGAACGGGCGGTGCGGCGCAACCTGAATCCGTCGCCGGAACTCGAGACGGTCAAGTCGATGTCGGCCTTCTCGTTCGCCGGTGCTCGCCGTGCGGTGCCCGACGCGTTCGGCCTGTCGTCCCGGTACCTGCGCTACATCGGGCTCCATCGCCGTATCCGCACGTCGACCGTCGAGACTTACGGTCGTCTCGCCAACGCGCAGATACCGGCCGGCGATCTCGAGGAGCGCACGCGTGCCATTCGCGACGATGCCTTCGACAACTGGCTGCACGATCCCGACCGGATCGTGTACAACGACTCGCTGGCAAAGGCGCTGAAGACCTACCGGCAGCGCAAGGAAGGTCTCGACAAGGAGCGTAACCGGCTCACGGCGATCCTCCTCGGTGAACCGCAGCGGAACTTCGAGAATGCGCGCGTCGATCTCTGTTTCCGTCTGGGCTTGTATCTCTACAACCGCTGGAAGTCCTCGTCGGCATACAATTTCCGGCGCCTGATCGACCTGCTGGCCTCTCGGGCGGAGGAAATCCCCGCCGAACGCGTCGACCACATCCCTGCGGCGGACGTGACGGTGCGCGACGTGATCTTCGACGCGAGCCTGCGTGAATCGCTCACCAGCACGTTCGTGAACCTCCTGATCTTCGATGCGCTCTACGATGCGATCGTCAACGGCTTCGCCGACATCGCCGAGGAGGCGCGGCGCTCGCACAAGATTTCGCAGGAGTCCCTGCACCAGCTGCTCGACAGCTCACTCGCGTCGGCCGCGCGACAGGTCAAGGGCGACGCGGAGACGGGCGAGACCGGGCGCTTCCTGGCCGCGAATGCCGATGCCTTCTCCGAATGGATACGCTACTTCGTTCGCTTCAACGGCCGCGGTGCGTTCCTGAAGGACGTCGAGGAATGGAAGCGTGTCCACTTCACGCGCCTGTCCGACGCGCTCCTTGTGCTGATCACGTTCATGTTCGAGTCGTTGATTCCAGACTTCCTCAAGGTGCAGGAAGGCAAGGGCAGCTATGACGGCACGATCAAGCCCACCCGCATCGGCAAGCGCAAGGATTTCTGGAACCAGCTCGACATCGCTTACATCGACGTGCTCGTGCAACGGGTGCTCGACAGCCACAAGGCTCGCAAGCTGACGACCGTCGAGGCGATCTGCGACCGTTTCTTCCAGGACTTCGAGGAACTGGACGCGAACCTGATGACGGCGGACCCGGTCAGCTTCCCGGGCTTCCGGTTCTCCGTCGAGCGTGCGCTCGAGAATGGTCAGCGACCGTGCGGGGTCGTTACCGGCACCGCGAGACTGGCATTCGGGCCGGCGTCACGGGTCGGTGTGCTGGTATCGAACGTCGCGTTCCAGGCCGGAGCATTCGACATGGCGAGCAGCGAAAAGCTCTCGCGGCTCCTGTACGAGTGCGTCGAAAACCGTCTGCCGCTGATCTGTTTCGTCTCATCCGGCGGCATGCAGACGAAAGAGGGGCCGGGCGCGCTGTTCGCGATGGCCGTCTGCAACGACCGGATCACGCGCTTCGTTCGCGACAACGACCTGCCGGTCGTCGTCTTCGGATTCGGCGATTGCACCGGTGGCTCGCAGGCGAGTTTCGTCACCCACCCGCTGGTCCAGACCTACTACTTCAGCGGCGCGAACATGCCTTTCGCCGGTCGCGTCGTCGTCCCTTCGTTCCTGCCGTCGCAGTGCATCGTCTCCAACTACCTGTCCACGAATCCGGGTTCTATGCGTGGCCTGGTCAAGCACCCGTTCGCCGAGACGCTCGACCAGGAACTGCGGGCCATCGATCCGCGCATTCCGGTACCGACCGAAACAGTCGAGGACGTCATCGAACGCATCTTTGCCGGCGCACTGTTGCCCGAGGCGGTAGACACGTCTGCCGAAGAGCCCGCGGACGGTCGAGCACTGATGGGCCCGATCAAGCGCGTGCTCATCCATGCGCGCGGGTGTACGGCGGTCAAGCTTATTCGCATTGCCAAGCAGCGGAACAGTGCAGTCGTACTCGTGCAGTCCGATCCGGATATGGACTCCGTTGCCGCGGATATGCTCGGCGAAGGTGACGAACTCCTGAGCCTCGGCGGGCAGACACCCGACGAGAGTTATCTGAACGCGATGAGCGTCTTCGCGATTGCCGAGCGTGTCGGCGCGGATTCGCTGCACCCGGGCATCGGCTTCCTGTCCGAGAACGAGGAATTCGCCCGGGCCTGCCGCGACCGGCACATCAACTTCGTCGGGCCGTGGGCACGCAACATGGCCGTCATGGGGAACAAGTCGAACGCGATCAGCACCGCCATGTCCCACGACGTGCCGGTCGTGCCGGGGAGTCACGGCATCCTGACCAGTGCCGAGGTAACCGCGGAGGTCGCCGAGGAGATCGGCTACCCGGTCCTCCTGAAGGCCGTTCACGGCGGCGGCGGCAAGGGCATCAAGGTGGTTCGCTCCCCTGACGAGATCCGCGACGTCTTCATGACCGTGTTCGCGGAGGCCAAGAGTGCGTTCGGCAGCGGCGATCTCTACCTCGAGAAGTTCGTCGAGTCGCTGCGCCACATCGAGGTCCAGATCCTGAGGGACAGCCACGGCAACACGAAGATACTGGGGCTTCGCGATTGCAGCGTGCAGCGCAACAACCAGAAGGTCCTGGAGGAATCGGAGTCGGTTATGTTGCCGGCGGACCTCGAACAGGCGGCCTACGATCACGCCCGGCGCCTTGCCGATGCAATCGACTATCTCGGCGCCGGTACCGTCGAGTTCATCTTCGATCTCGTGAACAACGCGCTTTACTTCATGGAGATGAATACGCGGCTCCAGGTCGAGCACCCGGTTACCGAATGGACGACCGGCATTTCCATCGTCGATACGCAATTCCGGATTGCCGAGGGCGAGAGTATCGAGTCCATGGAAATCAACCGTCGCGGTTATGCGATCGAAGCCCGCGTCACCGCGGAAAAAGGTGTGCGCGACGCGGCGGGCAATATCGATTTCGTGCCTACGCCGGGAACGCTGGAAACCTGTGTCTTTCCCGAGTGGGACGACGTCGAAGTCATCGCGACGATCGGGCCCGGCAAGTCGGTATCGCCGTTCTACGACAGCCTCGTGGCACAGATCATTGCGTACGGCGAGAATCGCGAGGACGGACTCCGCAAACTCAAGGCCTACCTCGAGGCGGTCGAGATCAAGGGTATCTGTACGAACATCCCGGTGCTCACGCGCGTGCTGGAGGACGAGGTCTTCGTGAAGGGCGAGTTCGACACGAGTTATTTGCCGGCCTTCCTGCGCCGGACCGATACCGATGCCATGCTCGCAGAGATGGAGGCGACCGGCGTCTCGAGCGACGCGACCTCTATCGAGATCGACGGCTCCAGAGAACTCAAGGTGCTGTCACCGCAGACCGGTATCTTCTACGCGACGGCATCGCCGTCGGATCCGCCCTACGTGAAGCCCGGTGACAAGATCGGCGTCGACAAGACGCTCTGCCAGATCGAGGCGATGAAGATGTTCACGTCGGTGTCGCTGTCGAGCTTCAACGGTGACACCGAACTGTATCCTGCGGACAAGCACTACAAGATCGTGCGTGTGAACCAGTCCAACGGCGCGCAGGTCAACACGGGCGACCTGCTGTTCGTCATCAAGCCGGCCTGATCACGCCGACTTCACGTGTGCCGGAAGCCGTGCGTCCGGGTTGGAGCCCTGCGTTCAGCTCTTGACGCTGACGTATGAGCCCGGCGCGTCTTCGATGACGTCGAGCTTGCCATCGCCGGGCATTCGCGCGGGCACCTGTTCCCCGGAGTAGCCGCTCAGCCACTCGTGCCAGTCGTTCCACCAGGAACCGGCATGCGACGTTGCACCCTCGACCCAGGCGTCGAGCTCGTCCGGCTGCTCTTCGTTCATCCAGTAGTTGTATTTACCGGCCGCCGGCGGATTGATGACGCCTGCAATGTGTCCGGACCCTGCGAGCATGAAGCGGACCGGCCCGGAAAACAGGTTTTTCGACTTGAAGACCGACGGGTACGGTGCAATGTGGTCTTCGCGAGCCGCCTGCAGATAGATCGGTGTTTCTACTTTGGACAGGTCGATCGGCACGCCGCCGAGCTCGATGCCGCCCGGCTTTGCGAGGTTGTTCTTCAGGTACATTTCCCGGAGGTAGAACATGTGCAGCTCGCGGGGCATGCGCGTCGTGTCGCCATTCCAGTACAGGAGGTCGAACTGCAGCGGTTCCTTGCCGAGCAGGTAGTTATTTACGTAGAACGACCAGATGAGGTCATTGGCACGCAGCAGGTTGAAGGACGCGTACATGGCGTCCCCGTCGAGGTAACCGCGCTCCGACATCTTGTCGTCCAGGTTTTCGAGCTGCTTCTCGTCGATGAATACCCTGAGGTCGCCCGCCTCGGAGAAGTCCATCTGTGCGGCGAAGAATGTGTTCGCCTTGACGCGGTCGTCACCGGTCGCAGCCATGTAGGCGAGGGCGGCACCCATGAGCGTACCGCCGATGCAGTAGCCGATCGTCGTGATCTCGCGCTCGCCCGTGGCGTCCTCGACGGCGTCGAGGGCCGCGAGGATGCCCTGCTGCAGGTAATCCGTCATCGTGCGCTCCGCGAGTTCCTCGTCCGGGTTGGCCCAGGAGGCGACGAATACCGTGTAGCCGCGGTCGACCGCCCAGCGGATGAAGGAGTTTTCCGGCTGCAGGTCGAGTATGTAGAACTTGTTGATCCACGGCGGGAAGATGACCAGTGGCCGCCGGAAGACGGTCTTCGTGGTCGGTTCGTACTGGATCAGCTGCAGGATCTCGTTTTCGAATACGACCTTGCCGGGTGTCGTCGCGATGTTACGGCCGAGTTCGAACGCCGCCTCGTCCGTCATCGCGATCTTCAGCCGGCCGCCGCCCGCCTCGACGTCCCGCTTGAGATTCCTGAAGCCTCGAACCAGGTTCTTGCCGCGCGAGTCGAGGGTCTCGCGCAGGACCTCCGGATTCGTCCAGAAGAAATTGCTGGGCGACAGCGCATCGGCGATCTGCTGGGTATGGAAGCGGATCTTGTGGGCGTCTTCCTCGCTCAGGTTGTCGACGTCCGACATCGTGTCGACGAGCCAGCGGCTCGTGACAAGGTAGGACTGGCGGATCACGTCGAACACCGGGTTGTTGTCCCACTCGGGAGACTTGAAGCGCCGGTCGCCCCTGTCCGGCGCCGCGACCGGCTCGGTATCGAGGCCGAGCATGCGCCGCGTTACGTGCTCCCAGAGCGCCATCTGCTTCTGCCACAGTTCGAAGTTCGCCCGGATCAGTTTGTCGGGACGCATGGCGAGTTCACGCGCACCGCGAACGAAGGCGCCCGCGGTGTTGAAGGGGTCGACGAGCGCGGTGACCGAACGCGCCGGCGCCGCAAGAAGCCGCTTGAGCGGTCCCTGCTGCTTCTTGAGGACGTTCAGCAGCTCGGCCGGGAGATTGTTGACGTTCTTCTGGGTGTAATTGCTGTCTTGCTCGTCCGGCATGCGCTGTCCTGTTGCCCGAGGTCCGGCACGCCGGGCGCCGCGGGAGTTGGTTCCGGGATTTCCGGGGATTTTGTGCAGCGCACAATGCTAGGGGCAATGTAGCAGCGATGCAATGTTTCCCGCGGCACCTGCGAACGCCGATGCAAGTCCCGCCAGGCCGGTGGTGGCGGGCGTTAGGCGGCCGCCTGGCTGCCCAGGCAGGGTATCGACAGCGCCTCGCCGGCCCGCGCGACGCGGAAGCCGTGTGCTTCGAGCCGCGCTGCCTCGGTCTCCGAGCCGTAGTGGTAGCAGACGACCCGGTTCAGGAGGTCGGCCGGGTATTCGTTGAGCAGGTCGACGAAGCCGGTATGCGCGGGATTGGCCCGCAGGGCGCAGTCGTGGAAGATTGTCTCGCCCTCGTCGGCAACGCTCGCCAGCACTTCGGGAATAGGCCGCGTATCGCCGGTGTAGACGAAGGCCCCCTCGAGGCCGACACCGAAGCAGAAGCGAGGCTGCATGTGCCTCGACTCGAACACGTGGAACCAGGCATTGCCGATCCAGAAACCGGCGGATACCGGTACGAGCTGGAAGGCGTCCCAGAAGTTGATACCACCTTCCGCCCGGATGAACTTGTTACAGACGAGCCGCTCCTGGAGCGAGGGGATGATCGCGGCATGCGCGAACACGCGGACGCGCTGTGCCGGATCCTCCTCGACGTCTGCGATGATCCCGTGAAACAGCTCTTCCATGCCGCCGACGTGATCGAGGTGCGTATGGGTGATGTAGAGGTTTCGCGGTACCGCGGCGTACTGTTCGCGGTAGGCCTCGAGCGCACCGGGCGGGCAGTCGATCATCAAGAGGGGGGCGCCGTCCTTTTCCGCTACGGCAAACGGACCCAGCGCGGCCCCGGGGCCACCGATGCCGAGAAAGCGAAAGCCGTAGCCGGATGGGCGCAGTCGCTCCACCGCGCCGGTTTCTGTCGTCTGGTCCGTCATCGTCGAGTCCCTGAATCGATCGGATAATCAATGGACAACGAACTGTACCCGGAGTTCGTGACATCCGGATGTACGCAGTGCCCATTTTGCGGCCGGGCCCGGGTCGGTCCCGGGGCCCTTCGGCAGCGCGAATTCGCTACGTAATATCCCTGACGATGGCTGCGGGCAGTTCTTCTACACTGGGTTAGAAACCCGGAGAAATGCTACGGCCTCAAGGGGAATGCCATGCGTACAGCCTGCCTGTTGCTGTTCGGAATCGTCCTCGCCACTGACACCGGTATTGCCGACGCCCAGCAGAGCGTCGAGCAAGCGGTCGACGTCGAGTCGCAGAGCATCGAGGCCAGCGCCTCCGTACAGCAGCGTATCGACCGGCTGGATGATGCCACCCGGCAGATGCTCGAGGAGTACCGGCAGGCGACGGCCCAGATCAGCGACCTGAATGCCTACAATGAGCAGCTGGAGCGCCTCGTCGCAACCCAGCGTGTCGAGCTGGCGGACTACGAGCGGCAGTTCAACGACATCGAGGTGACCAAGCGCCGGATCCTGCCGCTCATCGTCCGGCAGATCGAGGTCCTCGACGAATTCGTCGGCCTCGACATACCGTTTCTCGAGCGCGAGCGCCGGATGCGGATCGCGGAGCTCAGGAAACTCATGGAGCGCCCGGAAGTCCCGACGTCGGAGAAGTACCGGCGCGTCAGCGAGGCCTACCAGATCGAGCTGGAGTACGGCCATACCATCGAGGCCTACGAGGGCGAACTGGAAGACCAGGGCCAGTCGCGGACGGTCAACTTCCTGCGCTTCGGCCGGCTCGGGCTGTTTTACCTCACCCTCGATGGCCTCGGGGCCGGCTTTTACAACAACCAGACGGACCAGTGGGAGCAGCTTGGCAGCGAGTACCTGCAGCCGCTCGATCGTGCGATCCGCATAGCGCGCAAGCAGTTGCCGCCTGATCTCGTGCGCCTGCCCGTCCCGGCGCCGGAGGACAGGACATGAAAAGACTGATCGTAGCCCTGTTCGCAGCGTCGCTTGCACCCGCAGCTTTCGCCAGCATCGAAGAGATCGACGACCTCGTCGAGGCCGTCCGCCAGGAAGCGCTCAAGGAGGCGGCGTTCGACGAGGAGCGCATCGAACGGTTCCTGGACGCGCGGGATGCCCAGGCAGAACTGCTTCGCGAGGCCAGGGCCGAACTCGCCCGTGCCAATTCACGTGCCGATGCGCTGCGCGCCGAGTACGAGGAAAACGAACGCACGCTGACGCGCTACGAAGGCGAACTGACCGAGCGGGCCGGCGATCTCAACGATACGTTCGCGATCGTGCGGCAGGCAGCACTCAACGCGAACAGCTTCCTGAAGAACTCCCTCGTCGCCGCGGAGGAGGTCGACCGTTCACCCTTCCTCGAGGAACTCGGCAAGGGACAGACACCGCCGTCGATCGACGACATCAAGCGGCTCTGGACGAGTGTGCTGACCGAGATCAGCGAGTCGGGCAAGGTCGTCAAGTTCGACGCAACCGTGATCAAGCCGCAGGGCGACGAGGCCGAGCAAGTCGTGACGCGCGCCGGCGTCTTCACCGCCGTCAGTAATGGCGCCTTCCTGCGCTACCTGCCCGACGCGGGCAAGCTGGTCGAGCTGAGCCGCCAGCCGCCGGCACGGTTCCGGAACATGGCCATGAACCTGCAGGAAACCACGTCGGGCGTTACGGCAATGGCCCTCGACCCATCGAAAGGCGCGATCCTGAGCCTGATGGTGCAGTCCCCCGACATGCAGGAGCGTATCGACCAGGGCGGCATCATCGGCTACCTGATTCTCGGCCTCGGCAGCATCGGCCTGCTCATCGTGCTGCGCAGGGCCGTCGGACTGTTCCTCGCCCGACGCGCCGTCGAAAATCAGGCCGGCAGCGACACGCCGAGCTCCAGAAATGCGCTGGGCCGGCTCAGGAAGATCGCGCTGGATCACCAGCAGGAAGACCCGGAGGCGACGGCCATCCGGCTGGAAGAGCAGCTTGCGGAAGAGAGTTCGATGCTGAACCGGGGACTGCCGACCGTTGCAGTGCTGGCGGCGGTCAGCCCGCTGCTCGGGCTCCTGGGTACCGTGACGGGGATGATCGAGACATTCCAGTCGATCACGCTGTTCGGCACCGGGGATCCGAAACTCATGTCCGGCGGTATCTCGCAGGCGCTCGTGACCACGCAGCTCGGGCTCGCGGTAGCGATCCCGCTGGTCCTCCTGCATTCGCTCCTGACGGGCCAGGTCAATCGCCTCGTCGAGAAGCTCGGCAAATACAACAGCGACATGTTGACGGGTTATGGGGTGGACTAACTACACGGAAGGGATGTCCGCCCTGTTCGAGCAGGGCGGCGCCACGCTCTGGGCGATCCTGTTTGCGTCTATCCTGCTGTGGATCCTGATCATCGAGCGCTACTGGGCGCACTTCCGCGAACTGCCGGTGCTGCGTGCCCGGCTTTACGAAGAGTGGAAAAATCGCCGGGCGATGGGCGAATACCAGTCGTTCACGCGGATCCAGGCCCTGGTCGGCGATCTGCGGGCGGAAGCGAGCCGCAACTTGCCGGCGCTCAATGCGCTGACGACGATTCTGCCGCTCCTCGGCCTCCTCGGCACCGTGTCCGGGATGATCAAGGTATTCGACGTCATCACGGTGTTCGGCAGCGGCAATACGCGTGGCATGGCCTTCGGTATTTCCGAGGCCCTGGTCACGACGATGGCCGGCCTGTTCACCGCGCTGGCCGGGCTGTATTTCGTGTCCGATCTCGAGAGCCGTGCACAGGAGCTGGCGCGACGCTTCGAAGCGGAACTCGTCGAGGAGCAGTAATGGCAACCCGTGACCATCTGAAATCCGAAGCCGGCCCCACGGCCCTCAATATCACGCCGCTGATCGACATGGTCTTCATCCTGCTGATCTTCTTCGCTGTCAACGCCTCCTTCGTCAAGGAAGCCGGCGTCGAAATCGAACGGCCCAGCGCGCGCACGGCGCAGACGAAGCAGCAGGCGAACATCATGATCGCCGTGACGGAGAACGACGAGGTCTGGGTCGACAGGCAGCGAGTCGACCCCCGCAGCGTCCGCGGCCATGTGGAGCGCCTGCATGCCGAGAACCCCGAAGGTTCGGTCGTCATTCTCGCCGACGAGGAATCGCGGACCGGGCTCGTCATCGAGGTGCTCGACCAGGCTCGCCTGGCGGGCGTCGAAAACGTGGCAGTCGCGGCCACGCCGCCCGGGCGGTAGCCATGGCCGCGGCGATTCATCCGTCGCTGCGCCTGCCGGCGATATTGCTGGCCGCACTCCTCGTCAACGTGCTGCTATTCACGGCCATCGAGTTCATGGTCGGCGTCAAGCGCGTCCGCCTCACGGCGACCGAAGACTTCGATATCGCCAACTTCATCCGGATGCAGGAGGATTCGAGGGAAGTGCGTTCGCGCCGTGAGCCGACCGCGCCGCAGAAACCCCGGAGCGAGGTTCAGAAGGACCTGCGGCGTCTCTCGGCGGCGAGTTCGAGCGGCCTCGGCGACCTCGCGTTCGACGTGCCCGAGTTCGACGTGGATGTCGGGCTCGATCTCGGCAGCGACATCGCGATCGCCCGTGAACTGACGCCGCTCGTTCGCGTGCCCCCGGATTACCCGGTCCGTGCCCTCTCGGACGGGATCGAGGGTTACGTCATGCTCCGCTTCATCGTGACCGAGACCGGTTCGGTCGAGGATCCGGAAGTGCTGCGTTCCGAGCCTTCCGGCGTGTTCGACCGCGCGGCGCGCCGCTCGGTCCTGCGCTGGAAGTTCCAGCCGCAGATTCGCGACGGCAAGCCGACCCGCGTCTACGCCATCTCGACCGTCCGTTTCGTCCTCGCGGACAAGGAAGCGGAGCGATGAGACGGCCCGTTGCGATAGTGTCAATCGTCGTGCTCGGCCTGCTCGCCGCGACGACGTTTGCAGCCGATCCCCAGGCCTCCCGCTCGACCTTCGTGAAGCTCATGGATGTGCAGGAACTCTGGGAAGAAGACCGCTATCCCGAAGCGATCACGATGCTGGAGGAACTCGTCGCGTCGACGCGCGACAAGCCGTACGATTTTGCGCTCGCAAACCAGTATCTTGCGCATACGGCGGTCATGATGGGCGAGCAGGAGCGGGCCCGTCCTGCGCTCGAGGCGGCGCTCGGGATGCCGGGCCTGCCGGAGCAGCTGCTGGGTGAACTCAAGATGTTCTATGCGCAGATCGTCATCGGCGACGAGGAATTCGAGCTCGCAAAACGTCTGTTCGACGAGTGGCTCGCGATCACCGACGAACCGCCGAGCCCTGCCCAGTTGTTCTCCATTGGTTACGCCAACTACATGTCCGGTCATCTGCCGGAAGCGCGCACTTTCGTCTCGCGTGCGATCGACGAGTCTTCGAAGCCGCCGGACAACTGGCTGCGGCTCTACTACCAGGTATTGTTCGAATCCGAAGACTATGCCGCCGCGGAACGCATCGCGGTCGGCCTGGTGAACCGCGAGCCGGGCAACGAACAGTTCTGGCGCCTGCTCGCGAGCCACCACATGCGCCTCGAGAACTACAGGCAGGCCCTCGCGACGGCCGAGGTGGCGTCACTGACCGGCGCGATGCAAACGGAGTCGGATCTCCGGCGGATCGCCTCGCTGTACAGCCAGGTCTATGTCCCGGAGCGTGCCGCACGCCGGCTCGCCGGCTGGATCGAAGAGGGCAAGGTCGAGGGGGACGCGGAGACCTGGCGGCAGCTCGGGGATCTCTGGATGCTGGCCAGGGAGCGCGGGAATGCGAAGAC
Organism: Woeseiaceae bacterium; assembly: GCA_036350895.1. Lineage (GTDB taxonomy): Bacteria > Pseudomonadota > Gammaproteobacteria > Steroidobacterales > Woeseiaceae > UBA1847. Next base: position 57,958 of record JAZBNZ010000234.1, on the reverse strand, counting down.
TGCGCTCTGGAGGTCGACGGAGATCGAACCCGACGCCAAGACACTCGAGTTCCTTGCGAGCATCCACTTCGAGGACGCGGAGTGGGAAAAGTCGTATGCCGCATTCGAGAGGGCGCTCAGCATGACCGATCCCGAAGACGAGGACCTTCACCGCCTCGAGATGCTGACCGGGCTCACGGCGATGCGTGCGGGCAACGAGTCTGCAGCGCGGCAGTACCTGGCCCGGGCCGAGCGCTCCGAGGAACTTCGCGGCCAGGTGCGCAGTATCCTGGGCGAACTGGACGGGAGCTGAGCCGGCCGGCGCGTCTCAGCGGACCGTGACTGCCGTCCCGCTGACGCTGACCATCAGCATGCTTCCCTGGCTACCGATCGACTCGTAGTCGATATCGATGCCGACCACGGCGTTGCCGCCCAGGTTGCGGGCCTCGGCGGCCATTTCGTCGAACGCGATCTCGCGCGCTCGCGCGAGCTCTTTCTCGTAGGCGGCCGAGCGCCCGCCCACGATATCGCGGATGCTGGCGAAGAAATCCTTGAAGATGTTCGCGCCGAGGATAGCTTCGCCGGTCACGACGCCGTGATACTCGGTGATCTTGCGGCCTTCGACAGTGGGTGTCGTCGTCTGGATCATTGCGGTTTCTCCTTGCTGATTGCCCGGCACGAGCCCGGTGGCTGCGGCAAAACAATTGCGCGCCGACCGAAGCTTACTGCAATCGCCCGTTTCCGCACGAGCGGTCGCGCGATCCTCAGGCCTGGCAGCGCGGACACCAGTAGGTCCCTCGATGGTGCCGGCCCATCCGGCGCTGCCGGATCGGCGTGTCGCACTCGTGGCAGAGCTGGCCGGTCCGGCCGTAGACCCACAGTCGTCCCGCCATGTCGCCGGCGAAGCGCGTGGTCCGTTTGCCGCCACCCAGGTTGCGGCGCAGGAGGTCAGCGGCGGTCAGGAAGCATCCGGCGATGGTCTCGTCGGGCGTGGCCGCCAGCGCGCGATCCGGTGGCAGCCGATGCAGGAACAGGACCTCCGATTTGTAGACGTTGCCGATGCCGGCGGCGACGCGCTGGTCCAGCAGCGTGTCGATCAGCAGGGTGTCGCCGGTGTCGAATTCGCGGGCCCGCGCAAGCAGCCGGGCAGGGTCGACCACGGTGGCGATCAGGTCGGGGCCGAGCCGTGCGTCGAGCACGCGTTCGCGCACGCCGGGTCGATCGACGATCTCGACGTCGCGCGCATTGAAGCACACGTAGCGCTCGTCGCCGGACTCGAGTACGAGCGACGCCTGGCGGGCCGGCTTGCGCCAGCGTTCGCTGTGCTTGTAGACGTGCCACGAGCCGTACATGCCGAGGTGCGTACGTATCGACGAATCGTTGTCGAGATCCAGCCACAGGTGCTTGCCACGCGCCTCGATCGAGCGGATGGTCGCGCCCGCGAAGCGGCCTGGAGCGTTCGCGCCTAAGCGTATCTTGTCGACCGTTTGCCCGGTCAGGCGCGGCGCCATGAAGGCCGCTATCTTGTGGATCGTGTCACCCTCGGGCATTGCGCTCAAGCCTCGCCACCGGCCGCTGGCCGGGTGGCCGCACGTCGATGAGGCCGCGATAGTCGATGCCGAAATCAGCCGCACGGAAGGCCTCCAGGAGGGGCGACTCGAGCACGTTGACGCCGTCGATCTTCTCGATCACGAGCAGGCTCTTGCGATTGCCTTTGGGCAGGCGCCGCAATGCCTCGATGGCCTCGTCGAGCGCCCCGTCGAGCCGGCTCAGCGTCGACGGGAAGCTTGCGAGCGCGCGTCCGTTGCGGGCGGCATACAGGGCCGGGCTGCCGCGGACCAGCAGCAGCCACGCGCCGTTGATTCGCCGCGGCTGTGCAACGTCGGGGTTGCCGGTTTCGGGCCAGTCGAGCTGGGCGCCGTAAGGATTGGCCGGATCATTGGCGGCCAGAATCCTGACGTCGTCGGCCGTGACGGGCCTGTCCCGATCCTCCGCCTCGTCGCGCGCTCCGCGCAGGCGATCCACTGCCCCGGCATACGCGAACTGGGCACCCGAAAGGCCTTCCACGAAATAGCCGCGGCGAACCTGGCCCTGTTCCTCGAGCTCGCGATAGACCTTGTACAGCGTGCTCCAGCCTCCGGGCAGGTTCTCATGCGCCGCGGCCGCGCGGCTCACGACGCCGTAACGGTCCAGCAGCAGCCGGGCGCGGGCGACCGCCTCGCGGGTAGCATTCGATGTCCGCCGCGTCAGCCGGCGGACCAGGGACCAGCGGCCGCCGGCAGATGCCTGTACGGGAGCGAGTCGGGACTGCCGGCGGCGGCCGCTCGAACGGCCGAGGTTCCGGAGTGGCGCGAACGTGTCGTTGCTGACCTGGCCGTCCCAGACAAGGTCCCAGATTGCCCGATCGATGTCCCGGTCGGCCGTGCCGGGCAGGGTCTCTTCGATCCAGTCGTTGATCTCCATCCTGAAGGAGGCGCCGGAGTCGTCGAGGCAGTCGAGTATCGCATCGTGCAGCGGGCTCGGTGGCTCGTAGGCCTCGCCGCGCGGCAGGAGGTCACGGACCTGGTCCCGGAGGTAGAGCGCAATCCGGCCGTCGCTCTTGCCATTGGCCCCGGCGCCGACCCAGACGAGTTCACCGGAGGCGGCCAGCGTGTCCAGCATGTCGGCCCGGTATCCGGCGACGCGCGAAGGCAGGATGGTCGTATTGAGCAGCGTCCACGACAGCGGCAGACCCTGCAGTTTCGCGATCGCTTCCCGGAGCGGGCCGAGTCCCGTCCGCTGGTCGCCGATGCCGTGCCAGTCCGGCAGGAACAGCGCGAGCGTCCGGCCGTCGACGGCGGCGACCTCGTCCCGCAGCTTCGCGATATTGCGCCGCTTGAGCCGCCGCAACACCTCGGCGTCGCACCAGTCGGGCTCGGCGCCCCCGGGACGAATCTCGCCGTGTACGAGTTCACCGGCGGTCACGAGCGCCTGGAGTACGGGGAGCACCTGGGCTTGCCTCAGGCCGAAACGCGCGGCTACCGCCGAGGTCAGGAAAGGGCCCCGGTGACGGGCGTAGCGCCGGATCAGCGCGGCCAGTGCATCGTCGACGGGTTCGAGGAAGGAATCGGGGAGTCCGGCGGGCGGCGCGATGCCGAGCGCGTCGCGATACAGCCCTGCATCGTCGGCGGTGATGTAGCGGCGCTCGTCGGCGATCGGTATCTCGACGACCCGCCGCTCGTCGAGGAGTGAACGGAGCCAGGCCGCCGAATCGCCGTCGCTGCGCGCGTCGACTTCGTCGCCGTGCAGGTCGCCCAGCCGGCGCAGCTGGTCGTGCAGGTCGTCGGCGTCCCGTGCCCGGTAGTCCTCGCTCAGGAAGCCGAGGTCTTCCTCGAGTTCGGCGAGCACCGCCGGGTCGATCAGGTCGCGCAGTTCTCCCTGGCCAAGGAGTTCGGCGAGCAGCCCCCGGTCGAGCGTCAGCGCCTGGGCCTTGCGCTCGGCCAGCGGTGCGTCCTGTTCATAGAGATACGCGGCGACATACGCGAACACCAGCGACCGGGCGAACGGCGAGGCGCTGCGCGTCTCGACGTCGTCGATGCGGATGGCCCGGCTGCGCAGGTCTTTCAGGAGTGTCTTGAACGCAGGCAGGTCGAATACGTCCGCCATGGCGTGCCGGTAGGTTTCCATGACGATCGGGAACGACGGGTATTTCTGCACGGTCGCCAGCAGGTTCTGCGCCTTGAGTCGCTGTGCCCAGAGCGGCGCGCGCTGGCCGGGCCGGCGGCGCCGCAGGATCAGCGAGCGTACGGCGTTCTCGCGGAACAGGCCGGCGAACAGCGACGTGCCGGCCAGCTGTTCCATGATCATGTCCTCCACGCTGTCCGGGTCGGGGACGAGATGGTCGAGCGACGGCAGTTCGTCGGCGTCGGCGAACCTGAGCACGATGCCGTCGTCCGTGTACATGACCTGCATTTCGTAGCCGCTCTCCTGTGCGAGCAGGCGCTGCAGCGCCATCGACCATGGCGCGTGCACGCGTGCGCCGAACGGCGTCAGGATGCAGATGCGCCAGTCTCCGAGCTCGTCCCGGAAGCGCTCGACGGTGATCTGCCGGTCGGTCGGCAGCGTCCCGGTCTCGCGCTGCTGTTCACTCACGTAAGCGGCGAGGTTGCGAGCGGCCAGGGCATCGAGCGGCGTGTTGTCGGCGAGCCAGGCTTCCGCCTTTGCCTGGCTCATTCCGCCGAGGGTGCGGACAAACTCGCCCAGGGCGCGGCCGAGCTCGATCGGCCTGCCGGGCCCGTCACCCCGCCAGAACGGCAGGCGTCCCGGTTCACCCGGCGCCGGCGTCACCACGACGCGATCCCGCGTGATCGCTTCCACCCGCCAGGTGCTCGCGCCGAGCGTTATGTTGTCGCCGGCGCGGGTCTCGAAGACCATTTCCTCGTCCAGCTCGCCGACGCGCGGACCGTCTTCACCGAGGTGGACGCCGTAGGCGCCACGGTCGGGGATCGTGCCCGCGTTCATGCGGGTTACCATCGCCGCGCCCCGCCTGGGCGACAGCGTGTCGTTGGCCCGGTTCCAGGACAGTAGCGGCTTGAGATCGGCGAAATCGGTCGAGGGGTAGTGCCCGGAAAGCATGTCGAGCACGGCCTCGAGGAGACCGCGTGACAGTTCACGGTAGGACCAGGCGCGCCGGACGACACGCTCGATCTCGTCGACCGTGAGCGGCGCCTGGCAGCACATCGCGACGATCTGCTGCGCAAGGACATCCAGCGGGTTGACCGGCACCGTGATCGCTTCGATTTCCGCATCCAGCATGCGCGATGCCACGACGGCACTCTCGAGCAGGTCGCCGCGGAACTTCGGATACAGGTGGCCGCTGCTGATCTCGCCGACGCCGTGCCCGGCGCGGCCGACGCGCTGCAGCCCGCGCGCGACCGACCCCGGTGACTCGACGAGCATGACGAGGTCGACGGCGCCCATGTCGATCCCGAGTTCGAGGGAGCTCGTTGCGACGATGCCGCGAATCGCGCCCGATTTCAGCCCTTCCTCGATCTCGGCGCGCCGGGCGTGAGAAATGCTGCCGTGATGCGCCTTGACCAGCTCCTCGTCGGCCAGTTCGTTGAGCTTGTGGGCGAGGCGTTCGCACAGGCCGCGGCTGTTAACGAAGATGATGCTCGACCGGTGAGTCCGCACGGCCTCGAGCAGCTGCGGGTATATCGACGGCCAGATGCCGCGTTCGCCCTGCGGAGTGCCGACCTCGCGAGAATACAGCTGGCCCAGTATCGAGCCGCCCGGCGGTGCCGGCGACGGACTCGGCGGCGCCTCCATGTCGGGGACCGGCACCCTGACCTCGAGGTCGATCGCGGGCGCCCTCGAGCAGTCGACGATCTCCACGGCACGATCCCCGCCAAGGTAGCGTGCGACGCTGTCCAGCGGCCGTACCGTCGCGGACAGGCCGATTCTTTGTACCGGCTGCGCGGCGAGGGCATCGAGGCGCTCCAGCGACAGCGCGAGGTGCGCGCCGCGCTTGCTCGGTGCGAGCGCGTGTATCTCGTCGATGATGACCGTCTCGACGGTCGCCAGCGTCTCCGCGACTTTCGAACCGAGCATCAGGAAGAGGGACTCCGGCGTCGTGACGAGAATGTCGCCCGGTTCCTTGAGCTGGCGCTGACGCTCCCGCTGCGGCGTGTCCCCCGTGCGGATCGCGACACTCGGCTGGCGAAACGCCTGATCGAGCTGTTCCGCGCTGCGCGTGATGCCGACCAGCGGGGCACGCAGGTTGCGCTCTATGTCGTACACGAGCGCCTTGAGCGGCGATACGTAGAGCAGCCGAACACCCGGCTCCGCGTCCTCCGCCAGGCGGCCCAGGCGGTCGATGCCGGCGAGAAACGCCGCCAGCGTCTTGCCGCTGCCGGTGGGCGCGACCAGCAAGGCATGATGGCCGCCGAGTATGTGCTCCCAGCCGCGCACCTGCACGTCGGTGGGTGCCGCGAAATTGTCGGCGAACCAGCGCTTGGTGGCCGCCTGGAATCGTGATGCCGTCATTCGGGGTTCTGCTGCCTGAACAGGGCTCGTACGGTCTCGATCGTATCAGCCTCGGCGGGTGCTTTGTCGTCGCGGTAACGCTTGACACGCGCGAAGCGCAGCGCCATGCCGGCCGGGTAGTGCGGGCTGGCCTGAATCTCGTTGACGGCGATCTCCACGACCAGTTCCGGCTGCACGTGCACGGTGTGATCGTCGCGCTCGAGTTCCCGCTCGAGCAGGGCACCGGTCTGCCATGCGAGCAGCTTGTCGGTCAGACCCTTGAAGGTCTTGCCGAGCATGACGAAACCGTCCCCGTCGCGGGCGCCCAGGTGCAGGTTCGACAGCCAGCCGCGGCGCCGCCCGCTGCCCCATTCTGCCGCCAGGACGACGAGATCGAGCGTGTGCGCTTCCTTGACCTTGAGCCAGTCCGCGCCGCGGCTGCCGGCCGCGTAGCGGCCCGCCGGCGTCTTGACCATGATGCCTTCGTGCCCGGCGTCCAGCGCCTGGCGCAGGAAGCGATGCGCGGCCGCGGGTTCGCCGGTCCTGAGACATGGCACCCGGATGTCGGGTGCAATTCGATCGAGCACGCTCATGCGTTCGTGAAGCGGGCGATCGAGCAGCGATTCCCCGTCGACGAACAGGCAATCGAACAGGAACACGGACAGCGGCAGCTCGGCCTGGACGCGTTCGTCGCTGGCCTTGCGGCCAAAGCGGCGCATTGTGACCTGGAAGGGTTGCGGGCTGCCGTCGTCGCGCAGCACGATCGCTTCGCCATCGAGGATCAGCTGTTCGGCCGGTAGTGCCAGCGCCGTGGCCACGAGCTCGGGCACGTTATCGGTGACGTCGTTGAGCTGGCGCGTGAATACCCGGACCGCGTCGCCGTCGCGGTGTAGCTGGACGCGTGCACCGTCGAGCTTGTACTCGAGCTGGGCGTCATCGGGCATCGCCCCTATCGCATCGACCAGCGTGCCGGCGGGCTGTGCCAGCATCGGCCGCACCGGTGCGAGCGGCGTCAGCCGGAATCGGCGCAGGCCTTCGAGTCCGTCCTCGAACGCCGTCGTCGCAACGATAGCCGGGTCCGCGGTCAGCATCGCGGCCCGGCGGATGTCGGCGTCATCGAGACCGCTCGCCTCGGCGATGCTTTCGAGGATGACGGCCTCGAGCGCGCCTTGCCGGAGTTCGCCGAGTACCAGCCTTGCGAGGAATTCGCGATCGCCGGCCGAGCTGCGTTCGAACAGCGACCGGAGAACGGCCTCCCGCTGTTCCACCGCGCCCTTGCCCCGTGTCGCCGCGATCGTGCTGAACGCGCGGTCGACCGCGGCGAGATCGAGTGCCTGCTCGGCGGTGCTGCCGTCGATACCGTCCAGCGCGCGGCGGACGATCGCCGGGCCGAGACCGATACGCCCCTGCGGCAGCGTACCGGTCAGGTAATTCACGGCGAGCCCGACGCTCGCCGGATCGGCGTCGCTGAACAGGCGGGCGAGCAGGGCACGTTTCCGGAGACGGCTCCGCGTCGCTGCAACGGCGCGCGACGCGTCGCCCAATTCGGCTAACAGCATTCGACGTCAACTTTGCGGTAGGGTAGTTCGCGTTATGGACAGCATTGCGCCGTGAACATTCCCGACGATCAACATTCCGTGACCCGCCTGCCCTATTTTCTCGGGCTGCCCGCGTGGGCATTCGCCGGGTGGCGGGACCGCTATTTTGTCGATCATCCGTCGCGATTGTCGAGCTACGCTGCCGTGTTCAACGCGGTCGAGGGCAACACGACTTTTTACTCCACGCCCGCGGAGGCGACGATCCGCCGCTGGCTGGCCGACGTTCCCGGTCATTTTCGCTTCTGTTTCAAGCTGCCGCGACGGGTTACCCACGAGCGCCGGCCCGACCTGGGCGAGCTGCAACGCTTTCTCGTGGCCGTCCGGCCGCTCGGCGATTTGCTGGGCCCGCTCTTGGTGCAGTTGCCCGCGAGCGTCGACGCGATCGCCATCGAGCGCCTCGAGCCGGTCTTCGAGGCGCTCGCCGGCCGTCATGCCTTCGTGGTCGAGGTGCGGCATCGGGTATTCTTCAGCGAGCCCGAGCTGCTCGAGCCCTGGCTCGAGCGCTACGGGGCCGGGCGCGTCATGCTGGATTCGCGGCCGATCTACGAGGGCGACCGGACGCACCCGGAAGTGCTCGATGCCCTGCACGAAAAGCCCGATTTGCCCGTTCTCGACAGCGTCTACGGCGACACGCCGTTCGTGAGGCTGATACTGCACCCGGATCTCGTTTCCAACGAGCCGTACCTTAATGCGTGGGCCGAGCGGACCGCGGACTGGATCGGGGCAGGGCTTCTGCCGTGGATAATGATCCACTGTCCCAACAACCTGCATTGCCCGCCACTCGCGCTCGATTTCCACGAGCGCGTCCGGCAGAGGACAGACATGCCGGCGCTGCCGCGCTGGCCGGTGCCCGAGCAGCCACGGCTGCTGTAGGCGAAGCAGCGCTGCGTCGCTCAGGCGTAGCGGTAGTACTCGATGCCGATGTCCTGGAAGTGCCGGTCGTCGCTCTGGCCGACACGTTCGACGACGAATTCGTCCGCCGGATCGTAGCCGAGGTCCGTGACCCGCCGGCCATCGTGCAGTGCCTCGTACTGTTCACGCGTCAGGTCGACGGCCCTGGTCAGGGCGTCGGTGAAGCGAATCCGGCTGGCGGCTTCCTGCCAGCCTTCGGCAACGTAGAAGGGGATGACCTCGGCCGCGTCGCCGCTGCCGTAGCCCATCGTCAGCAACTCGTCCCCGGTTATCGGCAGGTCGTCGCGGAGTGCCTCCTCGAAGCCCGCGGCCAGCCACGCCGGCAGTGCGGCCGTATAGAGGTTGCCGAGATCCCGGATATCCGTGGCGCCCAGCGCGAGCCTTGAGAGAACGCTGTCCTCGAAGTCTTCCGATTGGCGGAACGCGTGCAGGGTGGCCATCGTCAGCGGATACGGTTCGATGTTCAGGCCTTCCGGCGTCGCGAAATCCTGCACGTCGACCGCGGCGGCCATCTCGGCGAGCAGTGCGTCGAGTTCGATGCCGGATTTACCGGCGTAGCTGCCGAGGAGTTCGCGGTCCCGCTGGGAGCCGCGCCCGAGAGCGAACAGCCAGGCAACGGCCCAGCCGTTTTCCGGCATGCGCCGGTAGGGGCGGTGCATGAAGACGTTCTTCAGGCTCCGCAAATAGTCGATCGGCTCGAGGCCGCGTTTCGAGTACATGTCCTCGAGTGCCTGCAGGGTCTCGTCGATGTAGCAGGTCGTCGAGTACTTGCCGTTGAAGACGGGGAAATCCTGGATGTGATGGCTCTCGCTGCGATCCTGGCCGCAGAAGCGGATCATCGGTTTGCGGAAGTCCATGATGCGATAGTCGGAAGCCGAACCGGAGTTGGCGAGATCGACCGCGGCCAGCGTCGGGTTGGACTCGAGCAGCATGGCCACCGCGCCCGCACCCTGGGTGGGTTCACCGGTGCTGCCGCGTGCGTATTCGGCAATGTCGGCGCAGACCACGATCGCCTTCTTGCCGCGACCGTCGAGGGCGAGATAGCGCAGCGCGCCTTTCATGGCGTAGACGCCGCCGAGACAGGCGTGCTTGAACTCGGGCACCTCGCAGTTTCTCGCCAGCGGCGCAGAACCCCGCTCAGTGAGCGCCCGGTCCAGCATGCCCTTGACGATAATCGCCCCCGCCGAGTTGTCGCTGCTCGATTCTGTGCCGAGGCCCAGGAAGCCGATCTCGGCGGGATCGAGTTCGTACTGGTCGATCAGGCGCATGACGGCGGTCGCCGCCATCGTGTACATGCTCTGGTCCGGTCCCCGCAGGCGGAAACTTCGGCCGACGACCTTGCTGATCTTCTGCCAGGGGCTGCCCGTCCATTCGCACCAGTCCTCGAGCCTGACCCTGAACGGCGGTATGTAGACCGCCAGGCCGCTCAACCCGATCGTCGACTGATCCGATGACTTAATGTCGATTATTCCCGTCATCACTAGCCCCTTTTTTCTCGAGCCGGTATGCGCCGGCTGCTAATTATTTACTGCTTACGCGAATGGCCGGTTGAGCCGGACGATCACGCGATTCAGATAAGCCGCAAACGTCACCCACGCGAGGTAGGGCGCCAGCAGCCAGCCCGCGAGGGTATCCACACCCCCGCATACAACGATGAGTGCCACGATCGACACCCAGAACAGCAAGACTTCGACGAAGGCCCAGTCGGGGCGCCGTAACCTGAAAAACAGCCAGCTCCAGGCGACGTTCAATAGGCCGTTCACGACGAAAGCCGCCGCGATCAGCGGGCGGCTCTCGGGGCCTTTCGTCCAGGCGATGACGCCGGCGGTCGCCGTCAATGCGAAAATCGTGGTCCACGCAGGGCCGAAAGCCCACTCGGGCGGTTGCCATGGCGGCCGTTCGAGCGAGAAATACCAGTCGCTGATATCGGTCAGCACGGCGCCGAGAATCGCGACGACGATCGCCGCGCCCGCCGCGACGGCGATCACGATGAACCTGTTGTCGCCCGCATCCATCAGCGTGGGTTGAGCCCGACCAGGTGGGCGATGTCCTTGAAGAAGATGCGCACGTGCGCAGCCGGTTTCGCGCGCACGAGTTGCTTGTTCATGTAGGCGTCCCACGTGAGCTTCTGAACGTCGGGATCGCGGCAGATTTCCACGAATTTCTCGCGGCGCTTGTCGCTCGAGTACCACCAGTACTGCAGGACCCCGAGGACGAAGAACACCGTGCGGTGCGATTTCATGAAGTCCTTGCGGACGTCGGCGAGCCGTTTCGGGTTGCCGGATTCCAGGAACGCCGTGACGGCATTGGCCGCCGAGCGGCCACTCGACATCGCGTAGTAGATGCCTTCGCCCGAGGAGGGGGCGACGGCGCCTGCAGCGTCGCCCACCAGCACGACGTCGCGGCCGTTATCCCAGCGCTTGAGCGGTTTCAGCGGCAGCGGCGCACCTTCCGTGCGCACGATCGCATTGTCGTCGAGCCTGGCCTTGTCGCGCATGATCTTGACGGCGTTCCGCAACGAAAAGCCCTTCACGGCCGAACCTGCGCCGACACTCGTGCACTCGCCGTGCGGGAAGACCCAGCCGTAGAAATCCGGCGAGACCTTGCCCTGGTAGTAGACGTCGCAGCGTTCGGGGTCGAACCACGGGGTCTTGCCGTCCGGGGAGCGGACGATTTCGTGGTACGCGAAGACGTGTTTCATCGTTTCCTGGTGACCGAGCGCCTGCTTGCGTACCCGCGAGGCGGCGCCGTCGGCACCGATCACGGTCGCGACCCGGGCTTTTTCGACGGCGGCCGATTTGCTGCCGGGCCGGTAACTCACGGTGAGCCCGCCGCCGGTTTCGCGCTCGAGGCCGTCGAAGTGACCTTCGATGTAATCCGCGCCGGCATTCGCTGCCCGTTCGCGCAGCCACGGATCGAACTGGCCGCGATTCACCATGCCGACGAAGCCGCCGATGTCCATGTCGACTTCCTTCTCGGACGGCGCCACCATCCGCGCCGCGGTAACCCGTGCCTCGAGTTGCGATTCCGGCACGTTGAATTCGCGCAGCAGGATCGGCGGTACGGCGCCCCCGCAGGGCTTGATCCGGCCATTCCGGTCGAGCAGCAGCACGGACAGGCCGCGTTCGGCGAGCTCGTGGGCCGCAGTGGCACCCGAAGGGCCTCCGCCGATTACCGCAACATCATACTGTTTCATATTGACTGGTCCTTATCCGGCCTCGGGGCGCAACTGGCCGGCCGGCACGTTGATTGAATGGGAGTCCGCATCGGCTGCGGACAGGCGCAGTGCGAGAACGACCGCGACCGAGAAAAGCACGCCCTGGGCGAGGAACACGAAAGAGTAGGCATACAGCGGCGATCCGGTGACCCAGCGCACGATGTCGACCATCGTTGTACCGAGCACGCCGCCGAGGCCGAATGCAATGGCCTGTGCGGCGCCCCAGACGCCCATGCGTACGCCGTCACGCCGTTTGGCGCCTTCGGCGACGAGACCCATCATCGCGCCGATGGCGGCAACCGCGAAGACGCCGTTGGCGATACCCAGCAGGAAGACGTTGGCGTACAGCGGCCAGCTGTCGCCGACGAAGCCGGCAATCGCCAGGCCGCCGAGCAGGACGGTCGAACCTAGGCAGCCGGCGACGACGAATGTGCGCATGAAGCGCTGCCGTCCCGCACCGATGCGCGAGCCGAGCAGGGCGACGGCGACCATGCCGAGCAGGACGCCGCCGTGTTGCAGGCCACCGAGCTGCGTCGAGGCGCCGGGCGTCAGCGACAGCACGGCGCCGGCGAACGGTTCCAGGACCAGGTCCTGGGCGCTGTACGCGAGCATCGAGACGAAGACGAACAGAGCAAAGCGGCGCGTATGCGACTCGGCCATGACCTCGGCGAGCGCTTCCCGGAAACGGTGCGGTGCCGGTTCGCCCTCGGTCTGTGCCGTTGCGGGCGTCGTCTCGATGCCGCGCAGCGCCACCACGGTCACGGAGAGCGCTATCGCGGCGATCACGGCAGAAATGACGACGAGCCGCGTGAACGTGAACGGATCGAGGAACGCACCGGCGATACCCGCGGTGACCGCGAAGCCCATGATCATCATGATCCAGGTGATGCTGGCCGCGGCAGCACGTCGCTCCGGCGCGACCGTGGCGGCCAGCAGTACGAGCAGGCAGGTACCGCTGGCACCGACGCCTGCGCCGATCAGTACGAAGGCGAACATCGCCAGCATAATGCCGAAGGCGGGCGCGGTCGCCATCCAGGCGGTCGCCGCCGCGGCGAGGACGCCGCCGGCACCGAGCACGGCCATACCGCCGATGATCCAGGGAGTCCGGCGTCTGCCCGTATCCGAACCGTGGCCGAATCGTGGCCGTGAAATCTGGACGAAGTAGTGCAGTGCGACGAGAGCGCCCGGCAACATGGCCGGGAGTGCGAGTTCGACGACCATGACCCGGTTCAGCGTCGATGTCGTCATGACGACAATGGCGCCGAGCGAAGTCTGGACGAGCCCCAGGCGGCAGATACCCCACCACGACAGCGGCGCGTTCATGCGATCACCAGTCCGCGAACGCCGATAGCGCTCGCCAGCATGCCGAGGACGTACAGCGTAACCCCGAACGCGCTCAGCCAGATTGCCCGTTCGATCGGCCGGGCGAGGAACCAGCCCATCAAGCCGGCCTGCGCCAGCACCAGGGCGCCGACGGCCGCTGCCGACACCGGCAGGTTCCAGTCGAGGAGCAGTGCGATGACGACGAGTTGCGGCACCAGCATCACCCCGCAGGCGACCCGGGCAGCGCCATCGGCGCCCAGCTGCACCGGCAGGGTCCGGACGCCCAGCTGCTGGTCGCCCTCGATCGCCTTGAAGTCATTGAGTGTCATGATGCCGTGCGCACCGGCGCTGTACAGCAGCGCCAGCAGGATGACCTCGGTTGCCGGCAGGCCGCCGACGATCGCGGCGGCGGCGGTAAACCAGGGCAGTCCCTCGTAGCAGAGGCCGACGGCCGCGTTACCCCACCAGCCATTCAGCTTCAGCCGGAACGGCGGGGCGCTGTAGGCCCAGGCGAGAGCGACGCCGACGACGGTTGCGGCGAATACCCAGGTTCCGAGCATCGCGCCGACCCAGAGTGACAGCGCCGACCACAGAATGGCGAAATACAGGGCATTCCTGCCGGGGACACGCCCCGACGGCACGGGCCTGCCAGGCTCGTTGATGGCGTCGACCTCGCGGTCGAACCAGTCGTTGACGATCTGGCTGGCGCCGCAGACGAGCGGTCCCGCCAGCAGGATACCGGCGAGCGCGAACGGCCAGCGCTCCGGCAAGGCCTGACCGGATGACACCACCCCGCACCCGAAGGCCCACATCGGCGGAAACCACGTGATCGGTTTCAGGAGCTCTATATAGGCGGTCCAGGCCGGGCGTTCGGCAGTTACAGTACTGGCAGTCGCACGTCCCATCGACTGACAATAATACTTGACACATCAAAGCGTCAACTAAAAATTACAGTCTCGAGCGGCGACCTGCGCCAATCTTCGAATCTTTCGCGGCGGAAAGCCGAAAAAATCGTCGTGACGGGTCCCGGTGGCGCTTTCCGGACGAGGTGCCCTCGACCCGCCTAGTCGTCGTCGCCGCCGATCCCGTAACGCCGCAGCTTGACGTAGAGGCTCTGTCGGCTGAGGCCGAGCATCTCGGCCGCACCCGCGCGGCTCTGGTCGGACATCTTGAGGGCAGCCTCGATGCACATGCGCTCGATGATGTCCGTCGTTTCGCGCACCAGTTCCTTCAGCGGGACGCGGCCGACGAGCTCGGTCATCTCCTCGAGGGAGCGCGGCAGTTGCGGTGCATCGCTGCTCGGTGCGGTCGTCGGTTGCACCCGGCGGCGAATGATAAAGCCCAGACAGGGATCATCACTGTCGAGCGCAGATACGCCCGAGAGTTCGACATCGAGCGGGTCGCCGAACTCGGGGTACAGGGTTGTATCGTAGGAGCGAATCTCGTTCCGGTCGCGCAGGTTGCGGAGCAGCAGCGCCACGTCGACGCCCGTTCGGCCGAGCCAGCGGTCGAGCGGCTCGTTGGCCACCTGCAGGACGGTTGCCATGGCCGTCAGGTTGAGGAACGCCTGGTTGGTGGCGCGAATCCGGCCATCCGGATCGGTCACGACGAAGGCGTCGGGCGCGCGGTTGATGATGTCGAGGATCTGGTTCGAATGATCGTCGTGCACGCCGTGTTCCGGCGCGTGCATCCGGATCAGGAAATAGGGGCCGTCTTCGCGACGCACGAGAGCGGCGTTGATGCGTATCGCCTTGTCGTTATGCGCGGTCTTGACGATGAGGTCCTCCGCGCCGCCGGCGGCGCGCACCCTGAGCATCAGTTCCTCGATTGCATCGCTGCTGTTGTCGGTGAAGCCGCGCGGAAACGTCCGGTTCAAGAGCTTGCTCGCCGGTTTGTCGAGGAGTCGTCCCGCGGCCGGGTTCGCCTCGACGATCTTGCGGCTGTCGGCATCCACGAAAAGTATGGCCTCGGAGGCCATCGAGAACAGCATCCGGTAGCGCACTTCGGCCTGGTTCAGCCGCGCGTAGTCGCGCTCCAGCGAGTTCTGGACGTCGAGCAGGCGCTGCTGCAGCTGCGAGACCTGCCGCAGGTTGCGGCCGACCGCCAGCACGGCGCCGTTTTCGCCGAGGTCCATGGTCTTCCAGGAGATAGGGAGGTCCAGGCCCTCCGCCATGACATGGTTGACCTGGCGCCACCGCGAAGCGTTGGTGGCACCGTTCAGTAAGTCTTTGATTTTATTTTTACTTTCGACGGTTACCGTGTCGACCCACTGCTGGCCGATCCAGTCCCTGAGCGGCTCCAGTGCAGCATCTTCGGAGCCTAGGGAGACGTCCTGGATGACGCCCTTCGGGTCGATGACGAGACAGATATCGTTGGCTTCGAGTACGAGCCTCGATGCAATGCCCGTGCTCAGCGCGTTCGACAGCACATCCGGTGATTGCGTCTTGACCACTTTGCGGTTGCTTCCTTTCGTCCTGACGCCGCCTAAGGGCGACGCTGCCCATTACCGACTAAGGAGTCTGGTGACTGCGCGCTTCGCGAATCAGTTTGTTGATGACACGGGCTGCCTCGCGGCCGTCTCTGGCCATGGCGTCAGCACCGAGTTCATCCACCAGTTTCGGACTCTCGAGTACGCAGCGACCACCAACGAGTATTTTCGCGTCGGTTCGTCGCCGGAGGTCTTTGATGAGCTGGCCGGCTTCCTGCAGGTTGCGATCGGCGCTTATCGACAGACCGATGAGCCTGAAATCCGCACTGTTGGCAAGTTTTAGGAATTCCTTGCGCGTCGAAGGCGTACCGCTGTAGCAGGTCCACCCTTCGCGGCGCAGGAATTCCATGACCATGAACAACCCGAACGTGTGCTGTTCACCGGGAGCCGGTGCGATCAGCGCAGTTTGCGAGTCGTCGCCGTTCTTGGTCGTGGCGTCGAAACAGCGAGTGAATTCCAACAGTACCTGGTGCATGCGGCAGACGCCGATCGTGACGTCTGCGAAGGAGACGTCATCGGTGTCCCACATATCACCGAGACGGCGGGCAGCGGGTGCCAGGAGGTCCAGGTACAGGGTTGCTATCGGAAAGCCTTCGGCGCGAAGGGTGTCTACATAACGCGCGGCGACATCGGCTTCGTTTTCAATGACGAGCTGAACGAAGGTGTCGACGTGCTCCGAGAGCCTGTTTGCGGCGGGAGCCGCAGTACTCGCAGGAGTTGAATCAAATGCCAGCATAAGACGCGGTATCAGTTCATTCTCGATGGTCCGACCGAGCTGGGTCAGCATTTTCAGGCTGAAATCACCCAGCTCGCCCGCGCTATTCGTTTCTGAATTGCTCGGGGAATCGAACTCCTGAATTTTTCCCTGCGCGGTATCGCTCTTAAGCTGATCCGGATTTTCTCTTGTCATTATCATGTCTCGCGAGGAGACCCGATGATAACCCAAATAGCACGCCGCCCGCGCGCAGGACCTCCCCGACAGCCCCGCTAATCAAGTGACGCGCACTCTGAACGATCCGCGCATCGAGGATCACTTAACGCCTCTTTGCGGAAGATGTCAAGAAATATTTACGTAAGGCAAAATTGACACTATACTCTGGGCTCGGACTCGCGCCGTCGGTGGCGAGAGTGACAAGAACTAAAGAGGATTGCCGTTTCATGGCTCAGGCCCGATCCAGGGAAAACAACCGAAACCAGCTCTACACGGCGGAGCAGCGTCATCGTCGCGATACGTCGCGCTGGACGCTCGTGCAGGGCATCCTGGCCCCGCTGCAGTTCCTGGTGTTCCTGGTCAGCGTGGTGCTGGTCTGGCGCACCCTAGCTACCGGCGAGGGTGCGTTCGCGGCGCAGGCTTCGGTGATCGTGAAGACGCTGGTTCTGTATACGATCATGGTGACGGGGGCACTGTGGGAGCGCGATGTCTTCGGCCAGTACCTCTTCGCCGGCCCGTTCTTCTGGGAAGACGTCGTCAGCATGGGCGTCATCGCACTGCATACCGCCTATCTCGCCTCGGTGATCTTCGGCTGGTTCGACCTGACCGGCCAATTGATCATTGCGCTGCTCGCGTACGCGGCCTACGTCATCAACGCGGCCCAGTTCCTGATCAAGTTCCGCATGGCGCGCCGCTCGGCGGTGGTCACCGACGCGGCATTACCGCAGGGAGCAGGTCAGTGAGCCAGGACGCGGCAACGACGATGATGACCACCCCGGGCCCGGCGGAGAAGCCGATCATCCGCGAGCGCGGCCAGCGCGAGGTCTTTTGCGGGCTGACCGGCATCGTCTGGATGCACCGAAAAATCCAGGATGCCTTCTTCCTCGTAGTCGGTTCCCGGACCTGCGCGCACCTGATCCAGTCGGCTGCCGGTGTGATGATCTTTGCGGAGCCGCGCTTCGCGACGGCCATCATCGGCGAGCGCGACCTTGCCGGCATGGCCGACATGAACGACGAGCTGGACCGGGAGGTGAACAAGCTCCTCGCGAGGCGTCCGGACATCAAGCTGCTGTTCCTCGTAGGCTCCTGTCCTTCGGAGGTCATCAAGCTCGATCTCGGACGCGCCGCAGAGCGGCTGTCGAAGATCCACATGCCGGCCGTTCGGGTGCTGAACTACTCCGGGAGCGGCATCGAGACCACGTTTACACAGGGTGAGGATGCCTGCCTCGCGTCCCTCGTGCCCGAGATGGCGCCGACCGACGCACGTGAACTCCTCGTCGTCGGTGCGCTGGCGGACCTGGTCGAGGACCAGTTCCGGACGCTGTTAGCCGAGATGGGGATCGAGTCGGTCCGCTTCCTGCCGCCCCAGCAGTCCGCCGATTTACCCGCGGTTGGGCCGGGCACCCGTTACCTGCTCGCCCAGCCGTTCCTCAACGACACGGCGATGGCGCTCGAGAAGCGCGGCGCGCGTCGTATCTCCGCACCGTTCCCGATCGGCGTCGAGGGCACGACCGGCTGGTTGCGCGCGGCGGCGCACGAGTTCGGCATCGACGATGCCGTCGTCGATACCGTCACCGAAACGCGGCGCGCGCGCGCCAGGAAGGCGCTCGAGCGTTACCGCGGCGAGCTTGCCGGCCGCCGTATCTTTTTCTTCCCGGATTCGCAGCTCGAGATACCGCTCGCGCGGTTCCTCGCCGCCGAACTGGGCGTCGAGCTGATCGAGGTAGGCACGCCGTACCTGCAGCGCCAGCACCTGAGCGAGGAGCTGCAGATGTTGCCCGAGGGCACCCAGCTGAGCGAAGGCCAGGACGTCGAGCGGCAGCTCGACCGGGTGCGAGCCAGCGAGCCGGACATCGTCGTGTGCGGACTCGGGCTCGCGAACCCGCTCGAAGCGGAGGGCATTACGACCAAGTGGTCCATCGAACTGTTGTTCACGCCGATACACGGCTACGAGCAGGCCGCGGATTGCGCGGAGCTGTTCGCGCGGCCGCTCAGGCGCAAAGCGAAGCTGGTGGTCTGAATGGAACTGACGCTGTGGACATACGAAGGACCGCCGCACGTCGGCGCGATGCGCGTGGCCACCGCCATGCGCGACGTTCATTACGTGCTGCATGCGCCGCAGGGTGACACCTATGCGGACCTGCTGTTCACGATGATCGAGCGCCGGGCCCATCGGCCGCCCGTCACCTACACGACGTTCCAGGCCCGCGACCTGGGCTCCGACACGGCGCAGCTGTTCCAGGATGCCGCGCGCGATGCCTACGAGCGCTTCCAGCCGAAGGCAATGCTCGTCGGCGCATCCTGCACGGCCGAACTCATCCAGGACGACCCGGGCGGGCTCGCGGAGGCGCTCGCGCTGCCGATTCCCGTTATTCCCCTCGAGCTGCCGTCCTACCAGCGCAAGGAGAACTGGGGCGCCGCCGAGACTTTCTATTACATCGTGCGCACGCTCGCCGTCGCGCCGGATCCCGAGCGGGCGGCGGCGCTAAAGCCGAGCTGCAATGTCCTCGGCCCGACGGCGCTGGGCTTCCGGCATCGGGATGACGTCACCGAGGTGACGACGCTGCTCGCACAGCTTGGCGTCGACATCAACGTCGTTGCGCCGTGGAATGCGACGCCCGACGACATACGCCGGATCGGTGAGGCGGATTTCAACGTCTGTCTCTATCCCGAGATCGCCGAGACCACGGCACGCTGGCTGGAGCGCAACTTCGGCCAGCCGTACGTGGACACGGTGCCGATCGGGGTCGAGGCGACGAACCAGTTCGTTCGCGAAGTCGCCGCGCTGACCGGTCTCGATCCGGCCCCGGTGCTCGGCACCGCGCACTCCCGGCTGCCGTGGTATTCCCGCTCGATCGACTCGACTTACCTGACCGACAAGCGCGTCTTCGTCTTCGGCGACGCCACGCACGCCGTCGCCGCCGCCCGCATGTGCCGGGACGAGTTCGGCTTCGATGTCGTCGGTATCGGTACCTACAGCCGCGAACAGGCCAAGAAGGTTCGGGCCACGGCGCGCGAACTCGGCATAGAGCCGCTGATCACGGACGACTACCTCGAGGTCGAGGCGAAGGTGCAGGAACTGCAACCCGAGCTCGTCCTCGGGACGCAGATGGAGCGGCACATCGCCAAGCGTCTCGGGATCGCCTGCGCGGTCATCTCGGCACCGACGCACGTCCAGGACTACCCGGCCGCCTACGCGCCGCAGATGGGCTACGAGGGCGCCAACGTCATTTTCGATACCTGGGTGCACCCGCTGATGATGGGGCTCGAGGAGCACCTGCTCGGCATGTTCAGCGACGACTTCGAGTTCCACAACGATGCGACGCCGTCGCACCTCGGCGGCGGTACCAAGGACAAGCCCGGGAACAGCGGCGGGGAAACCGCGGCACTCGAACCGGGCGACGCGGCCGGTCTCGCCTGGAGCGCCGACGCCGAAAAGACCCTGCGCCGCATCCCGTTCTTCGTCCGCGGCAAGGCCCGGCGCAACACCGAAGCTTTCGCCCGCGAGCGCGGCATACAGACCATAACCTCGGAGACGCTGTACGATGCCAAAGCGCACTACGGCAAGTAGCGATAATCCACTCAACGTGACGATGGTGACTCTCGACGGTCACCTCGCGGGAGCGGGCGACCGCGCCATTGCCAGGCTCGAGCGCCGGGTGCCGGGTCTGCGGGTCACGCTGCACAGCGCAGGCGAGTGGACCGCCCAGCCCGAGCTGCTCGACGCCTGCCGCGCCGACATCGCGAGCGCACACATCATCATCGTCTGCATGCTGTTCACCGAGGATACGATCGAACCTGTCCTCGATGATCTCCGTGCACGCCGTGACGACTGCGACGCGATGCTCTGCTTCATGTCGGCGGGCGAAGTCATGAAGCTGACCCGCATCGGCAGTTTCACGATGGAAGGCAAGCAGTCGGGTCCGCTGGCCTTGCTCAAGAAACTGCGTGGCAGCAAGAAGCAGGATGCCGGCAGCAGCGGCGCCCGCCAGATGGCGGTACTGAGACGGCTCCCGCGGATACTGCGTTTCATACCGGGCGCGGCCCAGGACCTCCGCGTGTATTTCCTGGCCATGCAGTACTGGCTGGCCGGATCCGAGGTCAACATCCGCAATCTCATCGCGATGATGATTTCCCGCTATGCCGCCGGTCCGCGCAGCGCGTATCGCGACAAGCTCAAGGTCCTGCCGCCGCGCGAATACCCGGAAACGGGCGTGTACCACCCGTCATTGAAAGACGGTGTCGGGACTTCGGCGGACGTCCTGCCGAAGCACGGCAGCAAGGCGACCGGCACGGTCGGCGTGCTCGTCATGCGCTCCTACATCCTCGCGGGCAACAGCAAACATTACGACGCGGTCATCGAGAATCTTGAGGGACGTGGCCTCAAGGTCATACCGGCGTTTGCCAGTGGCCTCGACGCAAGGCCGGCGATCGACGCATTCTTCATGGACGGCGGCAAGCCGATCGTCGACGCCGTCGTATCCCTGACCGGCTTCTCGCTCGTTGGCGGTCCCGCCTACAACGACGCGAGAGCCGCTGAGGAAACGCTCGCGAAACTCGACGTGCCGTACCTTGCCGCTCACGGCAGCGAGTTCCAGTCGCTGGAGGCCTGGGAGGCATCGGACAGTGGCATGCTGCCGGTCGAAACCACCCTGATGGTCGCAATTCCGGAACTCGACGGCGCGATTGCACCGACGCTCTTCGCCGGCCACTCCGACCACGCGTCGGGCACGTCGCGGCGCGCGATGGTCCCGAAAGAGGATCGCGTCGAGGCGCTGTGCGCTCGCGCCGCGCGGCTGGTCGCTTTGCGCCGGACGCCGCGCACGAAGCGCAAGCTCGGCATCGTTCTGTTCAATTTCCCGCCGAATGGCGGTGCGCTCGGCACCGCAGCGCACCTGTCCGTCTTCAAGTCGCTGTTCAACACGCTGAAGACGCTCAGAGCCGAAGGTTATGACGTCGATCTTCCGGCGGACGCGGAAGAACTCCGTGACCGGGTCCTGCACGGCAACAGCGGTGACTTCGGTACCGACGCCAATGTCCATGCACAGATACCCGCGGACGAGCACGTCCGGAAGGAGCGCTGGCTCGAGGACATCGAACGGGAATGGGGCCCGGCGCCCGGTCGCGCCCAGTCGAATGGCAAATCGATCCTCGTGCTCGGCCGGCAGTTCGGCAACGTCTTCGTCGGCATCCAGCCGGCCTTCGGTTACGAGGGCGACCCGATGCGGCTCCTGTTCGATCGGAACCTGGCACCGACACACGCGTTCTCGGCGTTCTACCGCTATCTCCGTGAGGACATGGGAGTGCATGCAGTGCTGCATTTCGGCACGCACGGCGCTCTCGAGTTCATGCCCGGGAAACAGAGCGGCATGACCGGCGATTGCTGGCCGGAACGGCTGATCGGCGATCTGCCGAACTTCTATCTTTACGCGGCGAACAATCCTTCCGAAGGCACGATCGCCAAGCGCCGCTCGGCGGCGACCCTGATCAGCTACCTGACCCCGGCCGTTACGCGCGCCGGGCTGTACAAGGAGCTTGCGGAACTGCAGGCCTCGATCGATCGCTGGCGGACGCTCGACCCACACGCCGATTGCGAACGCGGTGCGCTCGAAGAGTTGATCGTCACGCAGGCAGAAGGGCTGGACCTCGACATCGGCAAGGGCGACTGCCGGGTCAGCTTTATCGCCGAGCGCCTGGACGAGCTTCGCAATACGCTCATACCGCATGGTTTGCATGTGCTCGGTGAAGTACCGACCGATGCGACCCGGCGCGAGTGGCTGAGCGCTCTGGCCGAAGCCGGCGG
The DNA here is from genome assembly GCA_036350895.1 of Woeseiaceae bacterium. Taxonomy (GTDB): domain Bacteria; phylum Pseudomonadota; class Gammaproteobacteria; order Steroidobacterales; family Woeseiaceae; genus UBA1847. Next base: position 35,704 of record JAZBNZ010000234.1, on the reverse strand, counting down.
TGCGGCGCCGCTCACCGACGCGGAATTCAAGCTGATCGAGCAGACCGAGAGCGAGCACGCGCTACCGGTGCTGCCGAACCGATCACCCGAAGCGGTGCGGAACATCGTGCGCGTCAACCTGGAACTCGGCCGCAGCAGCGAACTGGACGGTATCGTGCACGCGCTCGACGGCGGTTATATCCGCCCGGCGCCGGGTGGCGACCTGATGCGGACAACCGAGATTCTCCCGACCGGCCGGAACATGCACGGCTTCGATCCGTACCGCATGCCGAGCCGGTTCGCGATGCTCGCCGGCGGCGCGCAGGCGGACGAACTCATCGAACGATTTATCGCAGACAACGGCCGGATGCCGGAGTCGATCGCGATCGTCCTCTGGGGTACCGACAACATCAAGACCGAAGGTGGCCCCATTGCCCAGGCCTTGCGCCTGATGGGCACGAGGCCGCGTTTCGATGCCTATGGGCGGCTGGCCGGCGCAGAGCTCGTATCGCTCGAGGAACTCGGTCGGCCACGTATCGACGCGGTGATGACGCTGTCCGGCATCTTCCGCGATCTGCTGCCCAACCAGACTCGCATGCTCGCGGATGCCGCGTGGCTCGCGGCGAGTGCCGACGAGCCGCTCGAGCACAATTTCGTTCGCAAGCACGCGCTCGAGTACCAGGCGCGGACCGGCTGCGACTTCGACACGGCGGCTCTGCGTGTCTTCAGCAATGCGGCCGGGGCCTACGGTTCGAACGTCAACCAGCTTGTCGACAGCGGCAACTGGGACGACGACGACAAGCTTGCTGAGCAGTATTCCAGCCGCAAGTGTTTCGCTTACGGCCGCAACGGCACACCCGAGCGACAGCTCGAAATGCTCGAGCAGACGCTCGGCGATGTCGACATGAGTTACCAGAACCTGGAGTCGGCCGAGCTCGGCGTTACGACGATCGATCATTACTTCGATACGCTCGGCGGCATCAGCCGGGCGGTCCAGCGCGCCAAGGGCGAAGCGGTCGAGGTGTATATCGGCGATCAGACCGGCGACGGCAACACGATCCGGACACTCACCGAACAGGTCGCCCTTGAGACACGTACCCGCATGCTCAATCCCAAGTGGTACGAGGGGATGCTCGAGCACGGCTACGAAGGCGTGAAGCAAATCGAATCACACGTTACGAACACGATGGGCTGGTCTGCCACGACCGGCAAGGTCGCCCCGTGGGTCTACCAGCAGATCAGTGACACGTTCATGCTCGACGAAGAGATGCGGCGGCGCCTTGCGGCGCTGAACCCGCAGGCATCCGCGAAAGTCGCGAACCGCCTCCTCGAAGCGCACGAGCGTCAGTACTGGACGCCGGACCCGGAAACGCTCGCCGCGCTCGAACGCGCTGGCGAAGAACTCGAAGATGTCCTGGAAGGGATTAGTGAGGTAGCAGCAGCATGACAACAGGAAGCAACGCAGCAACAGCACGGAAGCCGTTTCCGATGCCCGTCAACGTTCAGCCGAAGCAGCCGGACGGCGATGGCAGCCTCCAGGTACACCTCGACCCTGAGGACAAGATCGACGGGGCACGCGTATTCGCGGTGTACGGGAAAGGCGGAATCGGCAAGTCGACGACGTCGTCCAACCTGTCGGTCGCGTTCTCGAAGCTCGGGAAACGCGTATTGCAGATCGGCTGCGACCCCAAGCACGATTCGACGTTCACACTGACGAAGCAGCTAATGCCGACGGTGATCGACGTGCTCGAGTCCGTCGAGTTTCATTCCGAGGAACTGGATATCGACGATTTCGTATTCGAGGGCTACAACGGCGTGATGTGCGTCGAAGCGGGTGGACCGCCGGCCGGAACCGGCTGCGGCGGCTACGTCGTCGGCCAGACGGTCAAGCTGCTGAAGCAGCATCATCTGCTCGAAGACACGGACGTCGTGATCTTCGACGTGCTCGGCGACGTCGTTTGCGGCGGCTTCGCCGCACCGCTGCAGCATGCCGAACGCGCGCTGATCGTGACCGCGAACGATTTCGATTCCATCTTCGCAATGAACCGCATCGTCTCCGCCATCTCGGCGAAGGCCAAGAACTACAAGGTCCGTGTCGGCGGGTGCATCGCCAATCGCAGCGCCAACACCGACCAGATCGACGGCTTCAACGAGCAGATCGGGATGCAGCGGCTTGCGCACTTCCCGGATCTCGACATCATCCGCAGGAGCCGCCTCAAGAAGAGCACGCTGTTCGAGATGGAGTCGACCCCCGAACTCGAGGCGGTGCAGGAGGAATACCTGCGTCTCGCGAGGAATCTCTGGAACGGTGTCGAGGTGCAGATGCCGACGCCGATGCGTGACCGCGACCTGTTCGATTTCCTGGGATTCGATTGATGCGCCAGTCCTACCTGCAACGTCGTGACCAGCTGACGACTTATTTCGACCAGACGGCGGCCAAGGCCTGGCAGGCCTTGACGTCGACGGATCCGGTCAACGGTATCCGGCGCACGGTGCGGGCAGGGCGCGATGAAATGCGGCAGACGCTCCTCGACTGGCTGCCCGACGACCTGAGCGGCAAGACGCTGCTCGACGCGGGCTGCGGCACGGGCGCGCTATCGGTCGAGGCGGCCGCGCGGGGTGCCGACGTCGTCGGCATCGACGTCGCCGCCAACCTGATCGACGTGGCACGCCGGCGCGCGGCTGAGGTCTACACCTCCGGCAGCGTCGAGTTCCGGGTCGGGGACATGCTCGAGGATGCACCCGCGGAGGTGGACTACATCGTCGCAATGGATTCCCTGATTCACTACGAGCAGGACGACGTTCTGAAGGTGATCGGCGATTTCACCGCGCGTTCGCGCGAGGGTGTGCTGTTCACCAGCGCGCCGTGGACCCCGATGCTCGGGGCCATGCATTTCGTCGGCCGCCTGTTACCGCATCGTTCGCACCGGGCGCCGTCGATCGTGCCCCTGAAGACACAGCGCCTCGTAGAGGGCATCAACGGCTCCGTGGGCCCGGCCGGCTGGTCGGCCGACAGGACCGCCCGCATAACGTCCGGGTTCTATATTTCGCAGGCGATCGGAGTCATGCGGACATGCTGACAACCGCGAGTCAGGGCATTCGACATCGACTGCGGGAGCTTGCACCCAGCCTGCTGCCGTTCGCCGATGTTGCGACCGACGACCTGCCGCTCGGCCGCATTCTCCGGCTGTCACTGTTCCAGGTGTCGGTCGGAATGGCGCTCGTGCTGATCACTGGCACGCTGAATCGCGTGATGATCGTCGAGCTCGGAGTGCCGGCGTGGTTCGTTGCCGCGATGGTTGCCCTGCCGGTCGTCTTCGCGCCGCTGCGCGCGCTGATCGGCCACCGTTCCGATACCTATATCTCGGCGCTCGGCTGGCGGCGCGTACCTTTCATCTGGTTCGGCACGCTAATGCAGTGGGGCGGCCTCGCGATCCTGCCCTTTGCGCTGCTGGTCCTGTCCGGTGACGGCGTCGGCCCCGTCATATGGGGCCAGGTCGGCGCCGGTCTCGCCTTCCTGATGATCGGTCTCGGCCTGCATACGACGCAGACGGCAGGTCTCGCCCTCGCATCGGATCTCGCTCCGCCGGACGTGCGGCCGCGCCTGGTCGCGCTGTTGTTCGTGATGCTGTTGGTCGGGATGGTCTTCAGCGCGCTGCTGTTCGGCTGGCTGTTGCGGGACTTCGAACCGCTCAAACTCATTCGCGTGATCCAGAGCGCCGCGCTGATCTCGTTCATCCTGAACATGATCTCGATGTGGAAGCAGGAGCCGCGCGGCATGATCCGGCAGCAGGATGCGGCGGCGAAAGCGTCGTTCTCCGAAGCGCTGGCCGAACTCCGCGAGGACCCGCGGTCCCGGCGGCTGCTCCTCGCCGTTGCGCTCGGCACGATCGGCTTCACGATGCAGGACATCCTGCTCGAACCGTTCGGCGGCCAGATACTTGGCCTGTCCGTCAGTGCGACGACCGGACTCACAGCGCTGCTCGCCGGCGGGATGCTCGTTGCATTCGTGGTGGCCGCGCGCTGGCTCGCGACGGGTATGGATCCGCATCGACTCGCGGCTTACGGGGCGCTGCAGGGCATCGTCGCCTTCGCGCTGATCGGCCTCGTGAGCGTACTGAAGTTCAAGACTCTGTTTGCCATCGGCGTCGTCATGATCGGCATCGGTGGGGGACTGTTCGCCATGGGCACGCTGACGGCAGCGATGGCGATATCGAGAGAACACAATCGTGGCCTGGCGCTCGGCGCCTGGGGCGCGGTGCAGGCAACGGCAACCGGCGTCGCGATAGCGGCCGGGGGTGCGTTGCGGGATATCGTTTCGGGCCTCGCCACGGAAGGCGCACTGGGTCCAGGGCTCGCGGGACCGGGGGTCGGTTACGCGTTTGTTTATCACCTCGAGTGGGTGTTGTTGTTCGGAACGCTGATTGTTATCGGCCCCCTGGCGGCATTTTCCAGGAAGTCCGATTCGGACAGCGAGCATAGGTTCGGCTTTGCCGAATTTCCAAATTAGAAAGAAACGGGAGGTCCGCCATGTCTAGCGGATTAGGAAATATCGATCTGGTTGAAATTTTGTTTACCCTGTTCTGGCTGTTTTTCATCGTGCTGGTTTTGTACCTGCATCGTGAGGGCAAGCGGGAAGGTTATCCCCTGGTCTCGGATCGCAGCGACCATGTAACGGTCCAGGGTTTCCCGGCTATGCCGGACCCGAAGACCTTTTTCCTCGATGACGGCAGGACGGTGCAGAAGCCGGCCGCCGAAGCACCGGAAGAGCATTTCTCGGCAGAACCTGCCGCGAGCTATCCGGGGGCGCCGTTCAACCCGGTCGGTGATCCGATGAAGTCGGGTTTCGGCACCGGTTCCTGGGCGAAACGCTCCGAAGTTCCGGAAAAGACGCTCGATGGCAAGCCGCGCATCATCCCGATGCGGGCGGATGCCAGCCTCGAGGTCGATCAGCGGGACACCGATCCTCGCGGCATGACGGTCGTGGCCGGCGACGGCGTCGACGTCGGTACCGTGTCCGATCTCTGGATCGATCTCGCGGAACCGCAGATCTACTACCTCGAGGTCGACCGGTCCAAGGGCGGCAAGGCGATGGTGCCGTTCGGGTTCGCCGAGATCGACAAGCGGGCCGGTGTGATTCGCGTCAACGTGATCCACTCGAAGCATTTCGATGACGTGCCGCAGATTGCCTCCCCTGACCAGATAACGCCGCTGGAAGAAGACAAGATCTGCGGTTACTTCGGTGGCGGGTTGCTTTTCGCTGACAGCAAACGAGCGGAGCCGTACCTTTGAATAACATGCTCGAACACGATCAGGAACACGAGCCCGGTATCCCCGAGCCGCTTCCTGACAACGAGACGATGCTATGGCAGGGGGCGCCGGATTTCCGCAGCCTCGCCGTCGGCAGCTTCCGGCTCAGGACGCTGGCCGTGTATTTCGGGGCGCTCCTGGTCCTGCAGTTCGGTCTCTCGGTAGCCGGTAACACACCGGTGGGTGATGCGATCGGCACGACGGCCGGCTATACCCTGCTGGCCCTGGTGGCCCTCGGGATCGTGGCCGGCTATGCGCGCCTGGTGGCGCGGTCGAGCCTGTTCACGATCACTGACCGACGCGTCGTGATCCGAACCGGTGTTGCCCTGCCGGTCACGATCAACCTGCCCTACAGGTTGATCGAGTCGGCCGAGCTGAGGTTACACGGCGACGACAGCGGTGACATCAGCCTGTTGCCGGCTCGCGGCAATCGCGTCTCCTGGCTGCTGGTCTGGCCCATGGTCAAACCGTGGCGGTTCCTGCGCGTGCGACCGGTTCTGCGCGGCATCGCTGATGCTCGCAGCGTGGCCGAGACGCTGGCCGGCGCTCTTTGCCGGGCCGCCGAGGCAACCGGTCCCGCCGTTCGCGTCGTGCAGGAAGGCGATGCTGCCGAGCGTGACACGGGCGCGGACAGGCCTCGCTGGCGTCCGTACCCGACCGTTCCGCTCGCCGCGGGCGTGGCGCTCGTCGGCTTCTCGCTGATCGCTGTCGCCTGGAACCAGCTGACCGATACTTCCGACGCTGCGGCTCCGGTGCCTTTCGTCAGCCAGGTCGACCTCTATTTCGAGGACCAGGCGGACGGTTCGGTTGTCGTTCGAAACGCAGCCGACGGCAGCGTCGTCGATACGCTGGAACCCGGCACGAACGGTTTCGTTCGGGCAACGCTGCGGGGGCTCGTCAGGGCCCGCGACGCGCTGAATGCCGGCAGCGAGGAGCCGTTCACCGTCGGCCAGACCGATGCCGGCCAGATCTACCTGTTCGACCCGGTCTCAGACCGCAGGATCGATCTGCGCGCGTTCGGCCAGGAAAATTCACAAGCATTTACGCGGTTCCTCTTCGCGCCATCTATGGACGCCCGGGTTTCCGGCGCCAATGCCGATGGCGGGAACGACGCGGACAGCACCGTAGCTCTACGAGACAACCACTAAGGAATCATCACGATGACAACGCCCCCCGTTACAGAGACGCGCGGCAACGAGTCGACGACCAAGGCACGTACCGAGACGCTGTTGACGCCGCGCTTCTACACGACCGACTTCGAGGCGATGGACAAGCTCGACATGAGCACCATCCGCGAGGAGTGGGACCAGCTCATGGCCGAGTTCCGGGATGACAGGAACCAGAGTCATTTCAAGCGCGACGAGAACTTCGAGAAGGAGCTGAAGGACCTTCCGCCCGAACTCGAGAAGGAGTTCCTCGACTTCATGGTGTCGTCCTGCACGTCGGAGTATTCCGGCCACGTGCTGTACGCCGACATCCGCAAGGCGGTCAAGAACGAGGACGTGCGCGAGGTCATGGCCTACATGGCGCGTGACGAGTCCCGTCATGCGGGCTTCATCAACCAGGCCCTCAAGGACTACGGCATACCGGTCAACCTCGGGTTCTTGAGGAAGGCGAAGAAATATACCTTCTTCAAACCGAAGTATATCTTCTATGCGACCTACCTCTCCGAGAAGATCGGTTACGCGCGCTACATCACGATCTATCGCCAGCTGGAGCGGCACCCGGAGCGCCGGTTCCATCCGATGTTCCGCTGGTTCAAGGACTGGTGTAACGACGAGTTTCGCCACGGCGAAGTGTTCGCGCTGATACTGAAGGCGAACCCCGGGCTGCTGCGTGGGCACAACAAGCTCTGGATACGGTTCTTCCTGCTGGCGGTCTACGCGACGATGTACGTGCGCGACCACACGCGCCCGGCGATGCACGAGGCGCTGGGATTCGATCCCACCGACTACGATATGGAGGTGCTCGGCATCACCAACGAGATCTGCCGGCAGATTTTCCCGCTGACGCTCAATATCGACGATCCTCGCTTCAAGGCCGGACTCGACAGGCTCGTAAGCCTCAATCACAAGACGACGGCTGCGAAGGAACAGGGCGGGATCATCAACTGGTTCAGGCGCGGTGCATACTCGGTCGCCGGTGCACTGATATTCGCGCGGCTCTATACCTTGCCGGCGCTGCACCACGACGTACCGGAAAACGTCCGTCTCGCGCCGACCTGGTAGGCGCGGTCGATATCGGGGAGATAAAGATGGACTATGCGTTGCCGGTCGTGACCGTCGTGCTGGCCTGGTGGGCCAGCACGATCATCGTCATGTACCGGGCCGGTCTGCCGGAGAGGTCTTATCTAAAGACCCTCGCCGGCGCTACTTTCGCGCTGGCGGCGGGGCTGTTGGCCCTGTTTGCGAGTGTCTACGCAGGCGGTCTCGCCGGCGTCTACCTGGGTTTCTTCGCCGGCCTGCTCGTGTGGGTCTGGCATGAAGTCACCTACCTGTTCGGCTTCGTGACCGGCCCGCGCCCCGAGCCCTGTCCGCCCGACGTCAGGGGCTGGAAGCGTTTTGTACGCGGCGTCCAGACCTGCGTCTATCACGAGCTCGCGATAATCGCGACGGCGGCGGTGCTCGCGATCGTGACCTGGAATGCCGACAACAAGGTGGCGTTGTGGACGTTCTGCGTGCTCTGGTTCATGCGCTGGAGCGTCAAACTGAACATATTCCTCGGCGTCAGGAACCTGCATTTCGAATACCTGCCGGCACACCTCGGCTATCTCAAGACCTTCGTCCGCAAGCGGTCGATGAACGAGCTTTTCCCGCTGTCGATGCTGGTGTCGGTGTCTGTATTCCTGCTACTCGTCGCCGCCGCCATCGGCGCGCCCGCGGCTTCCGCGGCGGCAGTCGGCGCAACGCTGCTTGCGACCCTGCTCGGTCTCGCTATCCTCGAGCACGGATTGCTCGTCGTGAATTTCGACGACAGTTTTCTCTGGCGGCTCGGGTTGCGCTCGCGCCGTAACCGCAGGACGGCAGCCGGCTGACGATGTTTCCTTTTTCCGCGATCGTCGGCCAGGACGATATGAAACATGCACTGATGATTGCGGCGGTGGACCGCAGCATCGGTGGTGTCCTTTTGTTCGGTGACCGGGGTACCGGCAAGTCCACCGCAATCCGGGCACTGGCGAGTCTGTTGCCGAAGATGCGGGCCGTCGTCGGTTGCCCGTATTCCTGTGACCCCGAAAAGTATCAATGCGATACCTCGCATTGCGGCGTCACCAGGCGCAAGTCGAAGCTCTACCCCGTGCCCGTGGTCGACCTGCCGCTCGGCGTTACCGAGGACCGCGTCGTCGGCGCGCTCGACATCGAAAAAGCGCTCGTCCAGGGACAGAAATCCTTCGACCCCGGGTTGCTCGCCCGGGCCAACCGCGGCTTTCTCTACATCGACGAGGTCAACCTGCTGGAGGACCACATCGTGGACCTGCTCCTCGACGTGGCGGCCTCCGGTGAAAACCTGGTCGAACGCGAGGGCCTGTCTGTGCGGCACCCGGCACGCTTCGTGCTCGTCGGTAGCGGCAACCCGGAGGAAGGTGAGCTCAGGCCCCAGCTGCTCGACCGGTTCGGCCTCGCCGTCGAGGTGTCGACGTCGACTGACGTGAAGGGTCGCGTCGAAGTCATCAAGCGTCGCGATGCCTACGAGCGGGATCCGGAGGCGTTCGGGAAGAAATGGTCGCGTGCCGACGGCAAGCTCCGGCGCCGGATCGTAAAAGCGCGGGAGCGCATCGAAGCCGTCGACGTCAGTGACGACATGCTCGCGAAGGCGGCAGAGATCTGTATGGCGCTGGAAACCGACGGATCGCGCGGTGAGTTGACGCTCATTCGCGCCGCCCGCGCCCACGCCGCGCTCGATGGCGACGCCGCCGTTACCATCGACCACCTCCGCGACGTGGCGCCGATGGCGCTGTCGCATCGCCTGCGCCGCAACCCGCTCGACGAGTCGAGCGCGAGCGCGCGCGTCCAACGCGTACTCGAAGCGGAACTCTGAGCGAGATGGCCGGTGACCCGAAGCTGCCGGAACAGGATGCCCTGCTGGCAGCGACGCTGTTGGCGGTCAACCCGGCCGGCTTGAATGGCGCGAGCATCCGGGCATTGTCGGGTCCCGATCGCGACGCGTTCACCGAGGCGCTCAAGTGCCTCCTGCCGGACACGGCAGCCTGGGTGAAAGTGCCCGTGACGATCGGCTTCGACCGGCTCCTGGGGGGGCTCGACTTTGCCGCAACGGTTGCGGCCGGCAGTCCCGTGTTCGCGACCGGGCTGCTCGAGGCGGCGAATGGCGGAGTGCTGAACCTCGCCATGGCTGAACGCCTCGCCGAGTCCACGGCCGCGGTGATCAACCAGGCGATCGACCGGGGCGAGATCCGCATCGAGCGCGATGGCGTCACGCTCACCCGTGCCACGAGTTTCCTGGTCGTGGCGCTGGACGAGGGACTCGAGCCGGAGGAACAGCTCAATCCCGCAATGAAGGACCGGCTGGCGTTCGAGATCGGCAGTGAGGCGCTCGCCGAATGCCGGGGCGCGGCGCTCGGCCTGTCTCGCGTCGACGTCGTTCGCGCGCGCCAGCGGCTGGCGGCGGTCACCGTCGGCGGCGAGAGCATCGAACAGCTTGTCGCAGTGGCGCTGGCCTTCGGCATCGATTCCGTTCGCGCCGAACTGTTCGCGATCGAGGCGGCGCGCGCCGCCGCCGCGCTCGCCGGCCGACAGACGGTTACGCAGGATGACGCCGCACTCGCTGCACGGCTCGTGTACAGCACGCGGGCGACCCGCATGCCGGCAGAGGAGTCCGACAGCACGCCGGCGCCTGCCGAACAGGAGCCGCCCGCGGACGAGCCCGGGGCCGAGCGCCAGTCCGGCGACACGATGCCGGATGAAGTAATGGTCGACGCGGTGCGTGCTGCGTTGCCGAAAGACCTGCTCGACATGCTGGCCGGCAACGCGAGGCCGCCACGAGCGTCCTCGGGCGGCCGCAGCAAGTCGCGGACGCGCAGCAAGCGCCGCGGTCGGCCGGTCGGTGTACGACCCAGTTATGACCTCGGTGCATCCCGGTTGAACATCCTCGCGACGCTCAAGGCGGCGGCGCCCTGGCAGACGCTGAGGCGGCAGGAACAGGATCTCGAGGCGCGGCGGATCGCGCTGCGCAAGGAAGACCTGCACGTGACCCGCTACGAAGACAATGTCGAGACGAGCACGATCTTCGTCGTCGACGCCTCGGGTTCGCAGGCTGCGCAACGCCTGGCCGAAGTGAAGGGCGCGATCGAGCTTTTGCTGAACGATTGCTACGTGCGTCGGGACCAGGTGGCCCTGATCGCGTTTCGCGGCGACAGCGCCGAGACGCTTCTGCCGCCCACCCGCGCTCTGGCCCGGGTGAAGCGATCGCTGTCGGCACTGCCGGGCGGCGGCGCGACCCCGCTTGCGGCAGGCCTGGACGCTGCCCGTGACATGGCGGTGTCGGTAGCGCGCCTCGGCCGCGTACCGGCGATCGTGGTCCTGACCGACGGCCGCGGCAACGTGGCCCGTGACGGTACGACCGGCGCTGACGTCGCGGACGAAGACGCGATCAAGGCGGCACGCCTGCTGCGTGCCGAGGGCCTGCGCACACTGCTCGTCGACACGTCGCGGCGACCGCGGCCAAGGGCCCGGCGTCTCGCGGCCGAGATGGGCGGCGAATACGTGCCGCTGCCATTCGCCGACGCGGCGGCCATTTCCGCCTCGGTGCAGCGGAGCGTCGCGTGAGCGTGCCGGCGGCATGGTTCTCTGCGGAGACGACCGACGAGACGCCGTCGCCGGTGCCGGCGGATTGGCCGCTCGCCGAATGCAGCCGCATCGTCCAGTCTTTCGGTACCCGCTGGCATGTCCAGCAGTGCGGTTCGGGCCCGTCACTGCTGCTCATTCATGGCACGGCCGCATCGACACACAGTTTCCGTCACCTGATTCCGCTTTTGGAACGGCGCTTCTCGATCATCGCAATCGACCTGCCGGGCCACGGGTTCACGACGCGCCTCCCGGACCGGCAAATGTCCCTGCCCGCCATTTCGCGCGGTGTCGCCGGACTGCTCGCGACGCTGAAACTCGAACCGCAGTTCGTCGTCGGCCACTCGGCCGGGGCCGCGATCGCGCTGCGCCTCGCGCTCGACAGCGCTCGCGAGCCGGACGCCGTTATCGGGCTGAACGCGGCGCTGCTGCCTTTCGGTGGCGTCCTGCGGCAATTCTTCTCACCGCTGGCGCAGTTTTTCGCGAGCACTCGACTCATGCCTTCCATGCTCGCGCGACGCGCCTGTGACAAGAAGGCGGTCGAGCGCGTCATCCGGGGCACGGGCTCGGTGCTGGATGCCGACGGCATCGGCTACTACCAGGCGCTGCTCAGGAACGAGGCGCACGTCGAGGCGGTGCTGGCGATGATGGCGGCATGGGATCTGACCGGGCTGATCCACGATCTTCCGGACCTGATGGCTCGGCTGCTGCTGGTCAGCGGAAGCCGGGACCGGGCGGTGAAGCCGGGAGAGGCGACGCGTGTCGCCGCCCGCCTGGAACACGCATCGGTCATCGAACTCGACGACTGCGGGCATCTCGCGCACGAGGAACAGCCGGATCGGGTGGCGGCTATCATCGAGGACTTTTGCCTCGCCGACGGAGTGGGGGTTCATGCCCGGGACTGAATCCGCCGGCGAAAATCCGGGGCATCGCGTGCTCGATAACGAAGCGTATGTCCCGCAGGACGTTAACGGCGCTGGGATTGGCCACGCAGACAGGTATCATAGGCGGCATCGCGATTGCGCTGTTCGTCGCCGGGACGGTGGACTGATGCACCGGACCTCGAATCGCGCGCCGAGGAGGCGAGATTGAATTATGCACGGTAAGAACCTCAAGGCCGTTCTGCGTTTCGACGCGGATCTCGCCGAGTGTCGCGAACTGCTCCGGCACGGCTCGCATTCCTTCTTTGCGGCGTCGCTGCTCCTGCCCTTCGAGTGTCGGCACTCGATTACGTCCCTGTACGCGTTTTGCCGCATCGCAGACGATGCGATCGACAACGCGTTGGAGCCGGAAGCGGGTCTCGAGCGTCTGAAGCACCGCCTCGACAGGATCTACGAGGGACGCCCCGAGCAGAATCCCGTCGACCGCACTTTTTCCGACGTCGTGCTTCGTCACGAGATTCCCAAGACATTGCCGCTCGCGCTGCTCGAAGGATTCGAATGGGACGTGGTGGGGCGTCGCTACCAGACGATGTCGGACACCTACGCGTACTCAGCCCGCGTCGCCGGCACCGTCGGCGCGATGATGGCCATCCTGCTCGGCGTCAGGCGGCCGGACGTCATCAGCCGGGCCTGCGACCTCGGCGTCGCGATGCAGCTCACCAACATCGCGCGCGACGTCGGCGAGGATGCTCGCAACGGTCGTCTTTACCTGCCCGTGGACACGCTCGCGGCGAACGGCATCGATGCCGATGCCTGGCTTCGGGCGCCGGAATTCAACGACGGCATTGCGGCGGCGGTCAGAGAATTGCTTGCGCTTGCCGACGAGCTCTATGAGCGGGCGGAATGGGGGATTGCCCAGCTGCCGGCCCGGGTACGCCCCGGTATCTTCGCGGCGCGGACGATTTACGCCGAGATCGGTCGCAAGATCGAGTCCAACGGCCTCGATTCCGTCAGCCAGCGGGCGATCGTCGATAACCGTCGCAAGCTTCGGCTCTTGGCGAGCGCGATAGGCATGACGATAAGCGAGCGCGAAGAAGTGCTGGCGCCGCCGCTCGACGAGACGCGCTTTCTCGTGGAAGCCTGCCGCGTCGCCCAGTAGGCGGCATGGACCTGGGGCTGCTCAAGTCGTTTGCGATCTACCTGCCGATCCTGGCATTCGCGATCTGGGAAGTCGTTCGCCTCGGTCGTGATCCCGAACTGCGTGACCGCGAACGGCCGGACGTGAATCGGGAGCCGGGTGACTCGCCAGAAGCCTCGTCAGGCGAGTCGGGGCATCCTGAACGGTAGCAAGCTGCGCACCCAGGCGGCGCTGAACCGGCGCATGTCCAGGCTTTCGTGCACGATCAAACCGGATTCGTCATCCACTCCCGACAGCAGCGACCGTGAATAGAACGGCGTGTCCTCGAGTACCCGCCTGACCCTGAGCGTCACGGGATTCGACGGCTGCCGGGCGACCCGCCATCCCGTCTTGGGCAAGGGTTGTGCCGACGGCACCGGGAGCGCCTCTCGAGAGCCGTCGCTGGCGAAGCGCAGTCCGAGCGTGCGCTCCTCGCCGCCCAGCAGGCGGGCGACATAGTAGATGCTGGTGCTGTCCGCTTCGGCGGACCGGCTCCAGTCCCAGGTGGCGAAATCCAGTTCGAGCATGCGGCTGCCGTAATTCGTGTCGAGGTAGCCGTGCCCGGTCCAGCGCATTTCCGGCTGCGTGAAGTTCACGCGAATGTCGGCCATTGGCGCGACCGGGCGCCAGAAGTGCCGGTCGTCGAGGTCGAGCGTGAATGCCTCGTCGTTGAGTGTGCGCGGCGTGAGTTCGATGGTGCCCGCGAGACGGCGTGCGAAGGGGGCCGAGCGCTCGGCAACCTCGATCACCAGGCGGTCGCCGTGCCAGGCGAGATGACTGCCCGCGACCCGGAAAAAGTCCGAGCGCCTTTCGAGCGATCGCGCGCTGCGCTCGGTCATCGCCCAGCGGTCGCCGCCGGGGCGGTAGACGCACACGTTGATCGACGTGTAATCCTCGGGGCGGACCGGTCCGCGCTGCCGGGCCCGGTAATAGTAGGGGGAGAACACCGAGCCGACGAAGGCAATGATGACCACGCCGAAGCGTCCGTCCGCCGATACGCCGTCGATATACCACCAACGGTATCCCGAATCGGGCACGGCCTGGTCGAACGCTATGGGGGGGGCGACTGGTTTCACTGGTTTCTCCCTGGTTCCCGGGCCGCGGATTATGGTTGACGCGACGCTCCGGACTGTCTACATTACCTTACATGTACAGGTGACAAGTTAAGTTGACAATAACGCTTGACATGCGCGAAGCGCAACATCGTGCGGACGTCCGTATCGAGCGGGCCATCGAGGCTGCGCTGAACAAGGCGACCGGCCCCGGTTGTCCGCAGGGACTCGCGGCCGCGATGCGCTATGCCGTTTTCCCCGGCGGGCACCGGATACGTCCGCGGCTGTGCCTGGCCGTTGCAGAGGCGCATGATAGTCCGGATCCCGAGCTGGTCAATGCCGCAATGTCCAGCCTCGAGTTGCTCCACTGTGCATCGCTCGTACACGACGACATGCCCTGTTTCGACGATGCGGAACTGCGTCGCGGCAAGCCGACGGTCCACGTCGCTTTCGGTGAGCCACTTGCTTTAATGTGCGGTGATGCCCTGATCGTGCTCGCATTCCAGACGATCGCAGGCACTGCCCGCATAGCGCCACGCCGATCGGCCGAACTTCTCGATATCGTCAGCGACGCCGTCGGCGCGCCGAACGGCATCGTGGCGGGACAGTCCTGGGAATGCGAGGCGGCGGTGCCGCTCGACGAATACCAGCGTGCCAAGACCGGCGTCCTGTTCCGCGCGGCAACGCTCGCCGGCGCCGCGGCAGCCGGTGCGTGCGATCCCCGCTGGGCGGCATTGGGCGAAGTGATCGGTGCTGCCTACCAGGTGGCAGACGACCTGATGGACAGCGTTGGCGATCCAGAACTCATCGGTAAACCGATCGGGCAGGACCATCGCCTCGACCGTCCCAGCGCTGTGCGTGAGCATGGCATCGAGGGTGCGACCGACCTGCTCCGCGCGCGCATCGAGGCGGCCGTCGAATCGGTGCCGGACTGCCGCGGCAAGCACCGGCTGCGTATGATGATCCATGACGAGGCGACCCGGCTGCTCAACAACGCGCTCAACGCGCGCCGGGCCGCCTAGCGGTCCGGCCGCTGCGTCCCGTTCCCACTTCGTGACACGATGGCTGGCGGTGTCTTTCCGAGCCTGAGAAACCGTTTACTCGGTAGTGCCCGGTTCCGGGATTCGATTCAGAAAGTTCCTTTATTTCAATACGTTGCTCGCTCCCAGGCGAATGACCTGTTCCGCCTGGTCGGCGGCTTCATTCACAGCCAGGTGCTCCTCGCCTGCGTCCGGCTCGACCTGGTCGAGCGGCTGCGAAACGGCGCGGTCGACGCGTCGGCGCTCGCCCGGGAGACCGGCTTGTCGGAGGAGGGTGCACGCCACCTGTTCGCGGCTGCCGATGCGCTGGGGCTCCTCGAGCTGCAGCAGGACGGGCGGGTGATGCTGGGCCCTCGCGGCGCCACCCTCGTCGACAATCCGGGTGTCCTCGCGATGATTCGTCATCATGCGTTGTTCTACGAGGATCTCCTCGATCCGGTCGCGCTCTTCAGCGGCGAGCATCGAGACACCCGGATGGGCAACCTGTGGGCATACGCGTCGGGAGAGGGCAGTGACAGCCTGGATCCTGCTGCGGTCCGGCAGTACAGCGAACTGATGGCCGTCTCGCAGACGATGGTGGCAGACCAGGTACTCGGGGCGGTACCGCTGCGCTCATGCCGGTCATTGCTCGACATCGGTGGTGGCAGCGGTGCCTTCGCGATGGCGGCAGCCCGGCGCTGGCCGAAGCTCGACGTAGCGGTCGCGGATCTTCCGCCGGTCGCGGCCATAGCGCGGGAGCGGATTCGTGCGGCAGACCTCGACGACCGCATCGATGTCTTCGGCGCGGATGCGACGGCCGACCCATTGCCCGACGGATTCGACATGGTGTCCCTCGTGCGGATCCTGCACGACCACGGCGATGACACGGTCATGAAACTCCTGGGGGCTGCGTATCGTTCGCTGCGGCCCGGCGGGACTCTTCTCGTCGGCGAGCCGATGGCGGGGAATTCGCCGTCGGGGCGCCTCGTGAGCGCCTACTTCAACGTGTACCTGTTCGCGATGGGCAGCGGCCTGCCGAGGCGGCCGGAGCGTCTTGCCGAGTTGTGCCACGCGGCCGGCTTTCGGCGGGTCCGCCGGCGCCGGACCCGGGTGCCCATGATTACCGGCGTCTTGCTGGCCGATCGCTAGACGTCCAAGACTGTAAATAAATGTTGACAATCTTACGAGTCAGGGTAAACTGACACTCTATGTCAAGCCAGCCTGAAAAAGGTCGCGGCTGCGAGCAATTGCTGGCGCGCGCCGTTGTCTTCGAAGAACCCGGGGAACTCGACCTCCGGGACCTCGAGATCGCGCCGCCCGGTCCGGGTGAGGTGCTGGTCGACGTCGAGTGGACCGGTATCAGTACCGGTACCGAAAAACTGCTTTACGACGGCCGGATGCCGGCTTTCCCCGGCATGGGTTATCCGCTGGTTCCCGGTTACGAAACCGTGGGTCGCGTCTCCGCCTGCGGAGAGGGCGTCACGGTCAGCCCCGGTGACCGCGTCTTCGTGATGGGTGCGCATTGTTTCGGCGATATCCGCGGCCTGTTCGGTGGCGCTGCGTCACGACTCGTCGTGACGGAAAGCAAGCTGCTCCCGGTGGATGCCGGTCTCAACGAAAATGCGATCCTGCTCGCGTTGGCCGCCACGGCGCATCATTGCCTGCACGACCGCGGCGAGCTCGCGCTACCCGACCTGATCATTGGCCACGGCGTGCTGGGCCGCTTGCTCGCAAGACTTACGGTGGCGCTCGGCGATGAGCCGCCGGTCGTCTGGGAGACGAATCCGCAGCGCGCGGCAGGCGAGCACGGTTACCCGGTGATGTCACCGTCCGAGGACGAGCGTTGCGACTACCGGCGCATCATGGACGCAAGCGGCGATCCCACTATTCTCGATCAGCTGGTCCAGCATCTCGCGAAGCATGGCGAGATCGTGCTGGCTGGTTTCTATTCCGAACCCCTGTCCTTCACGTTCCCGGCGGCCTTCATGCGCGAGGCGCGGCTACGCGTCGTCGCGGAGTGGCTGCCGTCCGACCTCGAGTCGGTGAACGCCCTGATCGACAGCGGTGCGCTGGATCTCAAGGACCTGATAAGCCATCGGTTGCCGGCATCCGCCGCGCGCCAGGCATACCCGGTCGCCTTTACAGACCCTGAGTGCCTGAAGATGGTCCTCGACTGGAGGAGTGCCTGAATGCTTGACCGAGCCACACCCAAAGAATTCAAAGTAGACGCGCAGATCGAACAGCGTGACCGGTTACGGCAGGAAGCCGCAATCGATCCCGACCCGGTGCCGAGTGGCGAGCCGGCGAAGGAGACGCAGGTCATCGCGATCTACGGCAAAGGCGGCATCGGCAAGAGCTTCACGCTCTCCAACCTGTCCTACATGATGGCGCAGCAGGGCAAGAAAGTGCTGCTGATCGGCTGCGACCCGAAGAGCGACACGACGTCGCTGCTGTTCGGCGGACGCAGCTGCCCGACGATCATCGAGACCTCGTCGAAGAAAAAGGAATCCGGCGAGGAGGTCGAGATCGGCGACGTCTGCTTCATGCGCGACGGCGTGTTCGCGATGGAACTCGGCGGTCCTGAAGTCGGCCGCGGTTGCGGCGGGCGCGGCATCATCCACGGTTTCGAACTCCTGGAGAAGCTCGGCTTCCACGAATGGGACTTCGACTACGTGCTGCTCGACTTCCTGGGCGACGTGGTCTGCGGCGGCTTCGGCCTGCCGATCGCCCGCGACATGTGCCAGAAGGTCATCGTCGTCGGTTCGAACGACCTGCAGTCGCTGTACGTCGCCAATAACGTGTGTTCGGCCGTGCAGTACTTCCGCAAGCTCGGCGGCAATGTCGGCGTGGCGGGCATGGTGATCAACAAGGACGACGGTACCGGCGAGGCGCAGCGCTTTGCCGACGCAGCCGGCATCCCGGTGCTCTCTGCAATCCCGGCCGACGACGATATCCGCCGCAAGAGTGCCAACTACGAAATCGTCGGCAAGCCCGGCGGCCAGTGGGCGAGCCTTTTCGAGGAACTCTCGACCGGCATCGCCGAGGCACCACCGCTGTTGCCGACGCCGCTGGACCAGGACGGTCTGCTGGGACTTTTCGATAGTCACGACGACGACGTAGCCATTCCGCTGACGCCGGCGACCGCTGCCGACATGTGCGGCAAGGCCTTTGTCGAGCGGCCTTCGCTCGAGGTGATTTACGACGACGCATGAGCCTGCACTCCGACGGATGAGGGGCGCCACGGTGGCTCACATGAATAACAAAGACAGACAGAAGAAATGACGAAAGGGGACAACAACAAGCTGACAGCCGGCATGACCGCACCGGGCGAGACTGCCGGCGTGTGTCATTCGCGCGACGAGCTCCGCGAATCGGCGATCAAGGCCGGTAAAGGCGACGTACTCGAGCAGTACGCGACCGATTATCCGACCGGGCCGCACGACCAGCCGCAGAGCATGTGCCCCGCATTCGGGTCGCTGCGCGTCGGTCTGCGCATGCGCCGTACCGCGACGATCCTGTCGGGATCGGCGTGCTGCGTCTACGGCCTGACGTTTACCTCGCATTTCTACGGCGCGCGCCGCTCGGTCGGCTACGTGCCGTTCAACTCCGAGACGCTCGTCACCGGCAAGCTGTACGAGGATATCCGCGACAGCGTCCACCAGATGGCGGATCCCGAGAAATACGACGCCATCGTTGTTACCAATCTTTGCGTCCCGACCGCGTCGGGTGTGCCGCTCAGGATGCTGCCGAAGGCGATCAATGGCGTCCGGATCATCGGCATCGACGTCCCCGGGTTTGGCGTGCCGACGCACGCAGAAGCGAAGGACATCCTGGCCGGGGCAATGCTCAAGTATGCCCGCGAGGAGGCCGAAACCGGTCCCGTCGCGGCGCCCAGGGATCGCAAGGAAGTGCCTACGGTTGCGCTCCTCGGCGAAATGTTCCCGGCGGATCCCGTCAGCATCGGGCAGCTGCTCGAGCCGCTCGGGCTCGCGGCCGGCCCGGTCGTGCCGACGCGCGAATGGCGCGAACTGTATGCCGCGCTGGCGAGTCCGGTTGCCGCGGCCATCCATCCGTTTTACACGGCCTCGATCCGGGAATTCCAGACGGCGGGTCGCAAGGTCGTCGGTTCCGCCCCGGTGGGGCAGCATGGAACGGCTGCGTGGCTGGATGCGATCGGCGAGGCTGCCGGCGTGCAGAAAGCCGTCGTCGACAAGGCGAAGAATCGCTTCCTGCCGATCATTGCGGGTGCCGTCCAGGGCTCGCCGATCAAGGGGCGCATCACGCTGTCCGGCTACGAGGGTTCTGAACTGCTCGTCGCCCGCATGCTGGTCGAGAGTGGCGCCGACGTGCGTTACGTCGGCACTGCCTGCCCGAAAACGGCGTGGTCCGAGCCGGATCGCGAGTGGCTGGCCGCCAAAGGCGTCAGCGTGAACTACCGGGCGTCACTCGAAGACGATCTCGCCGCGATCGAGGAGTTCGAGCCGGACCTCGCGATCGGAACGACACCGGTCGTGCAGAAGGCGAAGGAAGCATCGACGCCGGCACTGTATTTCACCAACCTGATCTCCGCGCGGCCGCTGATGGGCGTGCCCGGACCCGGTTCGCTGGCGCAGGTCATCAACGCGGCGCTCGGCCAGAAAGAACGCTTCGATGCGATGCGGGAGTTCTTCGAGGGCGTAGGCACCGGCGCCACCAGCGGCGTCTGGCAGGATGCACCGGTGGCCCCCACAGAGGGAGGAGCATAGATGCTGGTCCTCGACCATGACAGGGCGGGAGGCTACTGGGGCAGTGTCTACGTGTTCACTGCGATCAAGGGCCTGCAGGTCATCATTGACGGCCCGGTCGGCTGCGAGAACCTGCCGGTGACCTCCGTGCTGCACTACACCGACGCGCTGCCGCCGCACGAGCTGCCGATCGTCGTCACCGGTCTCGGCGAGGAAGAGCTCGGCCAGACCGGCACCGAGGCCGCCATGAAGCGCGCCCACAGCGTGCTCGATCCGAACCAGCCGAGTGTCGTCGTCACGGGTTCTATCGCCGAGATGATCGGTGGTGGCGTGACGCCCGAAGGCACCCGGATCAAACGCTTCCTGCCGCGGACGATCGACGAGGACCAGTGGCAGAGCGCCGACAGGGCGATGTACTGGCTGTGGACCGAGTTCGGTCCGAAGAAAGGCAAGGTCGCACCGCGCAAGCGCAAGGACGGTGAAAAGCCGCGCGTCAACATCATCGGACCTGCCTACGGCACCTTCAACATGCCGTCCGACCTGGCCGAGATTCGACGCCTGGTCGAAGGCGTCGGCGCCGAGATCAATCTCGTTTTCCCGCTGGGCTCGGACCTGAAGGACGTGTCGAAGCTCGCGAACGCCGACCTGAACATCTGCATGTACCGAGAGTTCGGACGCATACTATGCGAAGCGCTCGACCGCCCGTACCTGCAGGCACCGATCGGTCTCTCCAGCACGACCCGTTTCCTTAGAGAACTCGGCGAGCTGCTCGACCTCGATCCCGAGCCGTTCATCGAGCGTGAAAAGCACACGACGATCAAGCCGCTGTGGGATCTCTGGCGCTCCGTCACGCAGGACTTCTTCGGGACTGCGAACGTCGCGATCGTCGCCGGCGAGACCTACGCACGCGGGCTCAGCAATTTTCTCGAGAACGATCTCGGCATGCCGTGCCCGGTCGTCGTCAGGCGCAAGCCCGGCCAGAAGACCGATAACGAGGGCGTTCGCGACGCATTGCGTGAGCACAGCCCGCTGGTCGTTTTCGGCAGCTACAACGAACGGATGTATCTCGCGGAATCCGGTTCGCCGGCGCAGTACATACCGGCCTCGTTCCCCGGCTCGATCATTCGCCGGCACACGGGTACGCCGTTCATGGGCTATGGCGGGGCGACCTACGTCGTCCAGGAAGTCTGCAACGCGCTCTTCGACGCGCTGTTCAACATCCTGCCGCTCGGAACGCAGCTCGACAATATCGAGAGCACACCGGCGAACGTCGATCGCGAACTCCGCTGGCATCCGGATGCGCAACAGGCGCTGGATCGGATCGTCGCGGCGAAACCGGTACTCATACGAATTTCGGCGGCTCGCCAGTTGCGGGATGCCATCGAACTCAAGGCGCGCAACGCCGGGCTGGACGAAGTCTCGCTCGAACTGGTGCGCGACGTGGCTGGCGACAGCGGAGCAGGACAAGCCGCCGCCTAGAACTGCAGCAGAACTCGCCGGTTCGCCGGCAACGACGTCCGGTAAGCGGACGTGGAGGAAAGAAAATGAAGACGGAAAACAAGCTGACGCACGGACTGAGGAAAGACGAAATCTGGTCGTGCCGTTTCGTGTGGATGGTGTGTTTCGCCGTGTTGCTGCCCGTTGCAATCGTGGCCCGCTTGTCGGGTTGGCGGTGGCGGCCGTGGCCGTCTGGTGGACGTAAAGGATACGGCTCGCCGTTCGAAGAGGCCCGCAAGCTGTCTGCGACGATAGCAGGGACCGTCTTCCAGTAACGACAACGAATTGCCCGTCGAGCTAACGCTTTGCGGGGATCCCTCGCCGCGAGGGTTTCGCGGTAACCGCAACCAAGTCGACTTTTGTGTTGAGGAGTAAAAACAATGTCCGATAGTAGTTCAACGTCAGGACTGAGTTCACGAGAAGCTAAGGAATTCCATCGCTTCTTCATGATGGGTTTCATCGTGTTCACAGTCATCGCCATTATCGCCCACTTCCTAGTGTGGCAGTGGCGGCCCTGGTTCCCCGGACCTGAAGGGTACGCGGCTCTCACCGATAGCGTGAATGCTGTCGCCCACAGCGTCATTACGCGCTTCAGTTAAGGAGAAAGGATCATGTGGAGAATTTGGTTAATTTTCGACCCACGCCGAGTAATGGTCGGCATGGCGGTCTTTCTTCTCGTCCTGGCTCTGTTGATTCACTTCATCTTGTTGAGCACTGATCGTTTCAACTGGATCGAAGGCCCGCGCGCAGCGGCAGACGTCGTAGCACCGACCACATTGGTCGAACCTGCGGCCCTGCAGTCTCGCGACATCTACAGGGTTTGAACCAGAATGCTGTTGTCCGGATCACAACGGGCTTCACGGCCCGGTGTGATCTGGCAGCAGCTTTTAATGCGTAGGGCGCTGGCCTGACAACCCG
The DNA here is from genome assembly GCA_036350895.1 of Woeseiaceae bacterium. GTDB lineage: Bacteria > Pseudomonadota > Gammaproteobacteria > Steroidobacterales > Woeseiaceae > UBA1847. The sequence goes on along the minus strand of JAZBNZ010000234.1, from coordinate 13,349 downwards.
GCGCCGGAGGGTAAGTTCAATGTCTATGCTGAGCTTCGAAAAAAAATATCGAGTGCGCGGCGGAACCCTGATCGGAGGCGACCTGTTCGATTTCTGGGTCGGTCCGTTCTACGTCGGCTTTTTCGGCGTAACAACGCTTTTTTTCACGCTGCTCGGAACCGCGCTGATCCTTTACGGGGCAGCGATCGGCCCGACCTGGAACATCTGGCAGATCAACATTGCACCTCCGGATCTGAGTTACGGTCTCTCGCTCGCGCCACTCACGGACGGCGGACTCTGGCAGCTGATAACTTTCTGCGCAATCGGTGCGTTCGTTTCCTGGGCCCTGCGACAGGCTGAGATCTCTCGCAAGCTCGGAATGAACTACCACATACCGGTTGCGTTCGGCGTTGCGGTATTCGCATACATAAGCCTCGTGGTGATCCGGCCCGTCCTGATGGGCGCATGGGGTCACGGCTTCCCGTACGGAATCATGAGTCACCTCGACTGGGTCTCGAACACGGGTTACCAGTACCTGCACTTCCACTACAACCCCGCTCACATGCTGGCAGTGACGTTCTTCTTCACGACCACCCTGGCGCTGGGTCTGCACGGTGGGGCGATCCTGTCTGCGACGAATCCCCACAAGAAGGGCGATACGGTCAAAGGCAACTACCATGAAAACGCATTCTTCCGTGACACGATCGCGTATTCGATCGGGTCGCTCGGCATTCACCGTCTCGGCCTCTTTCTTGCGTTGAACGCAGGCTTCTGGAGTGCGATCTGCATCATCATCAGCGGACCGTTCTGGACACGCGGCTGGCCCGAGTGGTGGAACTGGTGGCTGTCGCTGCCGATCTGGGGCTAGGGGAACGACATGGCGACGTATCAAAATATCTTTAACCGGGTGCAGGTTCACGGCGAACCCGACCTCGGGGTTCCGCTGAAGTCGAAGGGCATCTTCGACCGCACCGGAGCTTTCTTCAATTACCTGATCGGCCGCTTCGGCGAAGCGCAGATCGGTCCCGCCTACCTCGGTACGACGGGCCTGTTCTCGATCATTTTCGGGCTGGTTGCTTTCGAGATCATCGGCCTGAACATGTGGGCTTCCGTCGGCTGGGATCCGGTAGAGTTCTTCCGGCTCCTGCCCTGGCTCGCGCTGGAACCGCCCGGGCCCGAATACGGGCTGTCCTTCCCGCCGCTCAACGAGGGTGGCTGGTGGATACTGGCGGGTTTCTCCCTGACCGTATCGATCCTGCTGTGGTGGGTCCGCATGTATCGTCGTGCGACCGAGCTCGGCATGGGTACCCATGTGGCCTGGGCATTTGCCTCGGCAATCTGGCTGTACCTGGTGCTCGGGTTCTTCCGGCCGCTCCTGATGGGTAGCTGGAGCGAAGCAGTGCCTTTCGGCATCTTCCCGCACCTCGACTGGACAACGGCCTTCTCGCTGCGTTACGGCAACCTCTTCTACAACCCGTTCCACATGCTGTCGATCGCGTTCCTCTACGGTTCGGCGCTGTTGTTCGCCATGCACGGCGCGACGATTCTCGCCGCTGGCAACTACGGTGCACACCGCGAGATCGAACAGATCGTCGACCGGGGCACGGCAGCTGAACGCGGCGGCCTGTTCTGGCGCTGGACGATCGGCTTCAACGCGACGTTCGAGTCGATCCACCGCTGGGCCTGGTGGTTCGCCGTCCTGACGACGCTCACCGGCGGCATCGGGATCATTCTTACAGGCACGGTCGTTGATAACTGGTACCAATGGGGTCTCGAGCACGGTCTGGTGCCGGTCTATCCCGAGGTGGCACCCGGTATGAGCGATCCGGCGGCCGCACCGTGAGGGAGCTGAAATGATGAGCGCAACAAGAAAAGCGATTGTCCTGACATCGATCGCACTGGTTCTCGCCGCGTGCGAACGGCCACCCGTCGATACGGAACAGTACGGCTTCCGCGGCGTGGCGATGGGCGACGTGACCAACCCGCGAGCAGAGGCTCTAGAGGCAGGTTACCCGGCGGCCCTGCCGGCTGCGCCGGCATCGGGACCGAAGGCCGGTGAGGTCTATGAGAACGTCCAGGTTCTCGGAGACCTCTCGGTCGGGCAGTTTACCCGCCTGATGACGTCGATTACCCAGTGGGTTTCGCCGGAAGAGGGCTGCAACTACTGCCACTATCCTGACAATCTCGCGGACGACGGCAAGTACACCAAGGTGGTCTCCCGGCGGATGATCCAGATGACCCAGCACGTAAACGGGAACTGGACGGATCATGTCGGCCAGAACGGCGTCAACTGCTACACGTGTCACCGCGGCAAGAACGTACCGGAGTACATCTGGTTCGACGAAGGCGACTCGACCTACGGCAACTCGCCGTTTGCGGGCTGGCGTGCCGGCCAGAACCGCCCCGTCGAAGCAGTGGCTTACGCGACCTTGCCCTCGGATCCGTTCTCGCGGTTCCAGGTCTCGCCGCAGAGCGACAGCGTGCGGATTGCCGGCGACGACTGGCGGCGCGCAGCGGTCGAACCGTTGACGATCAAGGACGCCGAGTACACGTATGCCTTGATGATGAACTGGTCTTCCTCACTGGGTGTGAACTGCACGTTCTGTCACAACTCGCGCGCGTTCCAGAACTGGGAGTCGAGCACGCCGCAACGCATAACGGCGCACTACGGGCTCAACATGGTCCGCGACCTCAACGGGAACTACCTGGTTCCCCTGGGGCCGACGTACCCGGACAACCGCCTTGGACCGCACGTGGGTGATGCGCCGAAAGCGTACTGCGCTACCTGCCACCAGGGATTGAATAAGCCGCTTGGCGGAGCGGACGCGGTATCGGCGTACCCGTCTTTGGGAGGCCGATAAGGCAATCCCGTTTCTGCTCTGCGCCGGCCGCCTGCATCTCCCCGACGTGGCGGCCGGCGCGGCACCTTGTCGTCCGGAACACCGTTATCTAGAACACCGGGCCGCCCGTTACGGGCGCGCTCCGGATTCGTTCCGTCCACCCGTCGCCCAGGTTCCAGCCGCTGGCGACCAGCACCAGGTCTTGCTGCGTCGTTTTCGCGAAGCGCCCGAATAATCCGGCAGTGCCGAGGCGGGCGGCGACGTCCGAGCGTGCATCGAGCGTAAACAGCGCCATGTGCGTGTCATGGTGGGCGAGCAGTCCCTGCAGGAAGCCCGGCCAGGCGTCGGCGTCATCGCCGACGAGGGGATCGTGGATGGTCAGGTAACGAAATGCGCGCCGGTTGTAACGCTTGCCGAGCATCCTGAAACGCCCGTAGGCGTTCCGGTGCAGGAAGCGGGCCAGCGGGCCGCCCGCACCGAGATCGAGCGTTGTAACGCCGACCCGGGCCGCAGCCAGCAGGTCGCCGCCGTCGACGAGCCCGTAGGCGGGATAGCGGGCGGACGCACGGAGGGTGAGACCGCGGTCCCCACGTTGTGCCGAGAGCTGTCGTTCGAAGGCGCCCGCGAGACCGGAGTCGAGCTCGACGAGTCGCGTTGAGCGCCGTGGCCATTGCCGGTAGACGAGGCGGCTTTCCAGCTTGCCTACGTCCGTTGCCCCCAGCGATTCCAGCAGTCGCAGGGATGCCGTGTTTTCTGCCTCGATGAGGCCGAAGGACAGGAACGGCTGCCCCGCGCTGCGCGCCTCGATTCCAGCCAGGGCGGACTCTACCAGCCGTCGGCCGAGCCCGCGGCGGCGCCGGGCCGGGTCGACCGCCAGGAGGCCGCGGTACACGGCGGCGAGCGGTTGGCCGTCGAGGCTTGCTGCGGAGTCCGTCAGCGCGTAGCTGGCGCGGATCGCGTCGTCTTCACGAAGAGAGAGGAAGACCGGATCGTCGAGGCGCTCCAGCGCCGGCAGCAGGTGTTTACGCCGGTAACGCAGGCCCTGCCCGCCGAACTCGACGCCTTCGAGAAAGCTCACGAGCTCCCGGGAGGGCCGTTCGTCACGACAGAGCCGCGCTGCAGGGTAACGGTGACTCACGGGATGGGGGTCGGGTCCGGCGCATCGCGCCAGGCGACGTCCGCAACCGCGACTTCGGCAAACGTGCTGCGGGTGCGGATTGCGTCGGCGATGATGCGAAAGGTGCTGACGGGCATCAGCAGGAACGGCCACGGATCGGCCCGCCGCCAGCTTACGTCTTTCGACCGGAACAACAGTCCGAGGGCATGGGCGAACTCGCCCGGTGAGCGCAGCCGGCCGAGTGTGGCCGTGTAGCAGGACCATTTCTCGGCCAGCAGCGTGTCGTCGCGGTACAAACGCTGCGGCGGTGTATTGCCGCTTACCAGCGGCTCGATTGCGTCGCCGGCGAGAAAGTGGATGCCGCTGGTCGCGCGCGGATTGCATTCGATGGCGACCGGCTGGCCCGCGACCACGATGAAGTCGAAGGCAATGAATCCCGAATAGCCCGTGGCCGACACGAAACGTCGCATCCAGTCGACCACCGCGCCATCGTCGACGACGCGTTCGAAGCAGACGGCAACGCTGCCCGACGACACCCGGCTCCGGTAGACCACCGGGGCCAGGAGCTCACCGCTGCGGGCGACGCCGAAGCCCGAGACCTCGTCACCGACGAGGCGCTCCTGGACGACATCGCCGGTCTCTGCCCGGACGTCGGCGTCCGAGGCGGCGAAGCGCACGCCCCTGCCGGAGCAGGAGCGCCGCGGCTTTATCACGTAGCCACTGCTTGCGGCCGTGTCCACGCTGCCGGGGAGCCAGCTCCTCGCGGCGGCGAGACCGATTGCCCGGGCGCGCTCGGTGAAGCGGTACTTGTCGTGGAGTTCGTGTAGCAGCGCCGCTTCCGCCGCAAATACACACGTGCCGGGAGGCATCGTGTCGCGCAGTGCCGGGATGCGCAGCGTTTCCTCGGAGACCGGGATCACGAGGTCGACCTGCTCGGCGGCGACGATGCGGGCAAGGTCCCGCAGGTAGCCTTCCGGGTCCGCGGCAGGACTGGTGACGCGGACCGACCGGTCCACCGACCGGCTCATGCGGCAGAGATGCATCGCGTAGGGCTCGGCGACAATGACGCGCCAGCCGGCGGCGCTGAAGCTCCGGGCAATGTCGAGGCCGACCGGCAGCCGGCCAAGCGTCAGGAGCGCCGTGCGGGGCATGCTGCCTTTACTATCGTCGGGGCGTGGATGGACTGGGTCATGCTGTTCGCGTTACGACGGCCGCAGCCGAACGGCGTATACTTTGCGGGTGAACGGGACAGGGGACAAGAGGCGCCAATGACGGAGCTGTACCGGCCGCCGGCGCCGCGACCGAAACCCCCGCTGCGATCCCTGTGGCGCGTCATGCGCCAGGGGGACGGCGACCTCCTGAGCCTCGTGCCGATCGACGCGTACGAGAAGCCCTACACCTGGCTCGGTTATTCGCGACGCTCGATACTGCTGGTCAACGATCCGTCGATCGCGCGTGACATCCTGACCGACCCGCTCGAGATATTTCCCAAGAATGACCTGATGGTCGGCGCACTGGAGCCGCTCGTCGGTGATTCCATCTTTGTCTCCAGCGGCGAGCGCTGGCGCCGCCAGCGCGAGATGATCGACCCGGCCTTTACCGGCCTGCGTATCAATACCGCGTTTGCTTCGATGCAGGCCGCCGTCGACGACTACGAGACCGAGCTCGACCGGCGCGCCGCCGACGATCGCCGCTTTTCCCTCGATCACGCGATGAGCGAGCTGACCGCCGATGTCATCTGCCGGACGATCTTCTCCCGCTCGCTGGAGTCAGAGACCGCCCGGGACGTCTGCGATTCGTTCACCGAATTCGAATCGAGCGTCGCGAGCGTTGACCTCTGGCAGCTGATCTTCGGCAAACCGTGGGCGGACGTGAAGCAGCCGGCGGCGGTGCTCGAGGCCTGTGCGCGCATCCGGCGACTCATCGGGGAGCTGGTCGATCCCAGGCTCGACGGCAGCGCCCCGGCGGCCGACGATATCGTCGAGGCCGTGATGGCGGCGCGCGACAAGGAGACCGGCGAGGGCTTCAGCCGCGAAGAGCTGATCGATGAGATCGGCGTGTTCTTTCTGGCCGGGCACGAGACGACGGCCAGCGTCCTGACCTGGGCATTCTTCATTCTCGCGACGCGCCCGGACATCCTCGAGCGCCTGCGGGCCGAGGTCGAGGATATCGCCGGTGACGGGCCGGTGACGATCCAGGAGGTCAAGCAGCTCGGCTTCGTCCGCAACGTCTTCCGCGAGACGCTCCGGCTGTATCCACCGATCACCTTCATCCCGCGCGTCGCGGCGGAGCGTGCGACGATCGGTCGCTTCCGCGTCAAGAAAGGCGCGATGATCATGGTGTCGCCGTGGACCGCGCACCGGAATGCCCTGCTCTGGCAAAACCCGGACCGCTTCGATCCCGATCGTTTCGATACGCCGAGCGGCGAGAGTGCGGACAAGGGGGTGCTGATGTCCTTCGGACTCGGGCCTCGTGTTTGCGTGGGCGCCGCGTTCGCGACGATCGAGAGCGGCCTGATCCTGGCCCGGCTGGCCCGGCGCTACGACTTCACGATCGACAACGCGGCCGACGTCCGGCCGGTTGCGCGGCTGACGACTCGGCCGGCCAACGATATCCTCGTGCGGGTCCGCCGGCGCGGATCGTCAGCGTGAGCCAGCGTCCGCGCATCGCCGTCATCGGGGCGGGCATCGGCGGCCTGGCGGCGGCGGTGGAACTTGCGGCCAAGGGCTGCGACGTGACGGTGCTCGAGCGTGGCAGCGTGCCGGGCGGGAAAATGCGCGAACTGTGCGCAGGCGACGCGGCGATCGACTCCGGCCCGACGGTCTTCACGATGCGCTGGGTCTTCGACGAGCTGTTCCGCTCGGCCGGCACGAACCTCGACGACGAGCTGTCGCTCGCGCGTGCGGATCTGCTCGCGCGCCATGCCTGGCTGGATGGCAGCCGCCTCGACCTCCATGCCGACGTCGAGCGTTCGGCCGCGGCCATCGAGGCATTCGCCGGGGCTGGCGAGGCGGCGGCCTACCGCCGCTTCGCTGCCGACTCGGAAGCGATTTACGAGACGCTCGCCGATACGTTCATGCGCCGCGAAAAGCCGAACCCGGTCTCGCTGGGCATGTCGCTCGGTATCGGGGGCCTGCCGCGCCTTTATGCGACGAAGCCGTTCAGAACCTTGTGGTCGGAGCTGGGCCGCTATTTCGACGATCCCAGGCTTCGCCAGCTCTTCGGTCGCTACGCGACCTACACGGGTTCGTCCCCGTTCTCGGCACCCGCGACCCTGATGCTGATCGCGCACGTCGAGCGCGCGGGTGTTTACTACGTCGAGGGGGGCATGCAGCGGCTCGCCGAGGCCCTGGTGCGGATTGCCAAGAATCACGGCGCCGAGTTCCGGTTCTCGACCGGTGCCGCCGAACTGCGCACGGACCGTGGTCGCGTCACCGGCGTCCTGACCGAGTCCGGCGACGAGCTTCCTGTCGACGCCGTCGTCTTCAACGGGGACGTCGATGCTTTCGGCCGCGGGCTGCTCGGCAAGGCGGTCGCGCGTGCGGTCCCGTCGCGGTCGAAGGAACCACGCTCGCTGTCGGCGATCACGTGGAGCCTGGTGGCAGAGGCCGACGGCTTCCCGCTCGATCATCACACAGTCTTCTTCGGTGACAACTACCCGGCCGAATTCAAGGCGCTGTTCGAGGCCTCGACGATCACCGACATGCCGACGGTGTACGTGTGCGCCCAGGACCGGGAGAATGCCGCCGTGCCGGGCGGACCGGAGCGGCTGTTCCTGCTCGTCAATGCCCCGGCGCGGCCGCACCGGGAACGCGAACTCGATGCCGCCGAGGCGCGAGTGCAGGCGCTGCTGTCGCGCTTAGGCCTCGACCTGGATCTAGGTGCAGAGGACGTAGTCCGCTTCTCGCCGGATGACTTCGCGGAGCGATTCCCCGGCACCGGCGGGGCGATCTACGGCTGGCCGACGCACGGCATGATGGGCTCGTTCAGGCGCCACGGCTCGCGATCGCGCGTGCGGGGCCTCTACCTGGCCGGCGGCAGCGTGCACCCGGGCCCGGGCGTGCCGATGACGGCGATCTCCGGCCGGATCGCGGCCCGCGCGGTTCTCGGGGATCTCGGCCGGGACGGCTAGCCGGCCGGATCCGGCACTACCTCGTCGAGCACCTTCGCGCTCGAGATGACGCCGGGCAAGCCGGCCCCGGGGTGCGTCCCGGCGCCGACGAGGTACAGTCCCTCGACATCCTCGCTGCGATTGTGGGGCCGGAACCACGCCGTCTGGGTGAGGATCGGCTGCAGGCCGAAGGCGGCGCCCTTGTAGGAGAACAGCCGGTCACGGAAGTCGATCGGTGTCAGCAGCCGCGAGCTTACCGTGTGTTTCTCGAGATCGGGCAGCACCGTTTCCTCCAGCGCCGCGGCGATCCGCTGCCGGTAGATCTCGGCGGTATGCTCCCAGTCGGTGTCGCCGTCGAGGTTCGGGACCGGCGAGAGTACGTAGAAGGTATCGCAGCCGGCCGGCGCGAGTGACGGGTCGGTCGCCGTCGGCCGGTGCAGGTAGAGGCTGAAGTCGTCGGCGAGGTGCTTGCTGTCGAAGATGTCCTCGAGCAGCGCCTTGTAGCGGGGGCCGAGCATGATCATGTGGTGCGGCACGTCTTCGTAGCGCCGGTCGGTGCCGAAATACCAGACGAACAGGCTCATCGAGTAGCGGCTCCTGGCGAGCTTGCGGGCATTCCAGCGCTTCGAGTCGGCCTCGGGTACCAGGTAGCGATAGGTCGCGGCCGAATCGGCGTTCGACACGACGACGTCGGCATCCAGCGTGATGCCCGATTCGAGTTCGACGCCGACGGCGCGGCCATTCTCCACGCGGATCTGCTTCACCGGCGTGTTGCAGCGAATCGTGTTGCCCTGGGACTCGATCAGCTTGACCAGTCCCTTGACGAGGCTGCCGGTGCCGCCCATTGCGAAATGGACGCCATGCCGGCGTTCGAGCTGGGCAATCAGCGCGTAGACCGCGGTCGTCGTGAACGGGTTGCCGCCGACGAGCAGGGGATGGAAGCTGAAGACCATCTTGAGTTTGGGGTGCTCGATGTAGCGGGCGACCAGGCTGTGGACCGAGCGGTAGAACTGGGAGCGGAGCAGCCGGGGCAGCACCCGCGTCATCTTCCCGAAAGAATCGAAGGACTCGGTAAGAAGCTGGTCGAAGCCGATGTCGTAAAGCATCGAGCTCGCTTTCAGGAAGCGCTCGTAGCCCTCGACATCATCCGGATTGAAGCGGGCGATCTCCGCTTTCATTGCCTCGTCGTCGCCGCTGTAGTCGAAGTGCGAGCCGTCGTCGAAGCGGATCCGGTAAAACGGATTGATCGCGCGCAGGTCGATGTCGTCGGCCATCTTGCGGCCGCAGAGTTCCCACAGCTCTTCGAGGAGGAAAGGCGCGGTAACGATCGTCGGGCCGGCGTCGAAAACGAAGCCGTCCTGCTCGTAGACGTAGGCGCGGCCGCCGGGCTTGTCGAGTTTTTCGCAAACCGTGACGTCGTAGCCCCTGGCACCCAGCCGAACGGCTGCCGCAAGTCCGCCGAAGCCGCTGCCGATGACGACGGCGCGCGATGTCTTTGCCATTGTTTTTCCTTGTTCTGAGCGGGTCGGAGAGACGCGAGTAGTATAAAATGGGCGACAAACACACTGCCACAGCATTGCTGCCCCATCCGACCGCCGGATACTAATGGTTACACACCTCTTCGACATTCTCGTCGCGATGCACATCGTCACCGGCAGCGTGGGCCTGGTCTGTCTCTGGGTCCCGGTGGTGGGCAGGAAGGGCACGCAGACGCACAAGAAGTGGGGCAAGGTGTTCGCACGATCCATGCTGGCCACCGGTTCGATCGCGATCGGCATCAGCCTCTGCACGCTGTATGCGCCGCTGGCGACGCACCCGTTCTGGGACGATGCCCGGCAGATACGCGGTGTCTTCGGCTGGATGATGCTGTATCTCGCGACGATGACGATCATGCTGGCCTGGTACGGCCTGCTGTGCATCCGCAACAAGCGGGCCCACGAGCGGAACCGGAACCCGCTGAACCTGTTCCTGCAGTTCGTGACCTTCGTCGCCGCGGCTAATTGCGCGATCCAGGGCTACCTGCTCGGCCAGCCCCTGATGATGGGCATCGCCGTCGTAGGCCTGACGGCCGCCGTGTTGAATACCCGATTCATATTCCAGCAGAACCCCCCGGTCAACGAGTGGCTCATCCAGCACACCCGCGGTCTCGTCGGCGCCGGCATCTCGGTCTACACGGCGTTCCTGGCCTTCGGGGCCGTCAACCTTTTACCCGCGTACGCGCTCAATCCCTTCGTCTGGGCAATGCCCACGGTGCTGGGCGTCTCGGTGCTGCTCTATCACCAGGCCCGCATCACGACGGCCCGGCGGCGGCTCCAGGCCGCCCGGGGATCCGCGAGCGTCTAGCGTCCGGCCGACCCGGTCTGCCAGCGCTGGGCGATGTCCAGCGTGTGGAAGACCAGCGCGCCGACCAGGCAGGCCGCGATGATGGTCCAGGCCGCACCGGCAAATACGGCTTTCAGCGCGAGCATCAGGCTGCCGCCTGCGCCGATGTTGACGAGCAGGGAATAGGTCGGAACGCCGCGTCCGGTCAGGCGCCGGTAGACGAGCAGCGCCACGATTTCGATCACGACAAAAGCAATCATGATGTCGACAATTCGGCCGGAGCGAATCAGTTCTTCGAGCATGCGGATGAATCTCCCAGGTGTCAGGCGGCGCCGGAATCGGGCTGCGGGTCGGGTCTGAAACGGATGGACTCGAGGCGCCACTGCTCGACGTCCGGATGGTCGGTAACGAGTTTGTGATTGACGATTTCGCTGTACCTGCCACGAATGCGGACGTCGAGCGTCGTGTAGCGAGTCTCGCCCAGCGCGTTTTCACCGGCGAGTCTCAGGGTGACGAGCCCGGGACCGCTGGCGCGCAAGACGCGGCTCCTGAGTTCGACCAGGCGAGGGTTCGCGTAGTAGGTCAGGGTGCCGCGCAGGCAGACCCGGTTTTCGGTGTCGCAAAGCGTGGAATTGACTGCCGTGATTCGTTCCCGGGGGCCGCTCTCGGCGGCCGGGCTTACGAGAAGTCCCAGCAGGATGATCGACAGGCAAACGCGCATCCGGTAAGTGTGTCGCGGAGTGTCGGCAACCGCAACGGTCTGAGCGAAAACGATCCGGACGGGGCGGGGTGTTGATATTGCCCGGTAAGAAATCAGGACTGCCTATGCATAGAACACGTCGGCGTGACAGGTCCCTGCTGCATTTAACGAAAAAAAGCTGACAGCGATCGAATGCTCGTACGGCAGCCTGGTGCCGGCCACCCCTCGAGCGGATCGACCTGCGATGGACAGATTGCCATCATCTCGATGGTTCGCCATGTGCAGTTCAGTGATCGTCGGCACGATACACACGCAGCATGCCCAGTTTCCTGCAGCGTGAGCATCGACCCATTCGCCAGACGGTTCCACTGGCCTTGTAGCGAATACCACCGGACTCCCAGACAGAGATCTCATGGCCGCACTTCTGGCACTGCATCTTCCATTGCCGGGATTCGCCTTCAATCTGCGAAGCCAGCCTGGGGGAAATTCTCGAAATCAGCTTGCGAAGCACTTTCTGTGAACTCGACTGGATTGGGTCGAACCGCGATCGTTTGCTCTGGATTACGGGCAGGGATTATAGCCGACGCCAGCCCGAAGCGGAGCGTGTCGGAAAGCACGAGAAGCACGTGGAGAAGCACGTGGACAGGCACCGCGAGAAGCACGTGGACAGGCATGGAAGCGAAGCACGTGGACAGGCATAGAAGCACGTGGACAGGCACCGTGGAAGCACGTGCATGGAAGCACGTCGAAGAAGCACGTGGACAGGCACCGCGCTGACACAAAGCACGTGGACACAAAGCACGTCGATCGAAGCACGTGGACAGGCATGATCGAAGCACGTGGACAGGCATCGCGCAAACGGATGGGATCGCACACTAGGACAGGCACCCAGCAAGGAACGCACGCTGAGGTCAGCGGCAGTCTCATGAACGCTTCGGGATAAGCCTGTTCGCGGAACCGTATCGGGAAAAATCCGGGCACACTGATATCTCAGGCCCATGGCCTGATTCCCCGCCGCGCATGGAGCCTACGCGGCCTGCGTCAGCCGCAATTCGCCACGGCGGTAGTAGCGCCTGAAGGCCGTGCTCGCCGAGACCCACTGGTCGGCGGACAAGCCGAGTCGCTCGAGGACGGGATTGAGTGAGGGATCGATCCGGCCCCGTTTGCCGTGCACGCCGAGGCGTCCCGCCTGGTCGACGAGCGTGAAGTAGTCGGTTTCACGCATCGGCAAGGGCTCGATGTTCCCGGCGGTTTCGTTCGGCGTCAGGTTGTCGTCATCGAACGCCAGCAACGGCCGTCCGGGAATCTCGGCGTGGTGCAGCTCACCGCGGCGCCGCATGCGGGCCACCGCCTTCCGTACGCTCGCTCTGCCGTCCTTCCCGTTGATTCTGGCCTGGATGCTGGTGTGGTCCGACTGCTCCGGCGAATTCGCCATCTGTGCGCGGACCGGGTTGAGGTCGACGTAGGCCATGGCCGTGAGCAAGGCCTGGGTCGAGCGCAGGGGCTGGGAGGTGAACCGGGCCTCCCAGAAGTGCCCGGTGCAGTGGTCCTCGGCATTGGCCTTGCGGGCGATGGGTTCGTTCAGGCACTTCATGAACCAGCTCAGGCTGCCGAGACGCTCACGATAGACCCGGGCGGTGGCCCGTACGGTATCGAGCTCTGCGGTGGTCAGGGGGACGCCGGCACGATAGCGCTGGACCAGCAGGGGGCCGCGAAAGAGCGCCGTCCAGCGATTCAGTACCTCGTCGTCCGACCACTGGTCCGACTCGTCGGGGTTGAGCCGGACGACGAGGTGATAGTGGTTGCTCATGACGGCGTAGGCGCACAGGTGGATACTGAACAGCGAGGACAGGACCCGGAGCCGGTCCTCGAGCCAGCCGCGCCGGTGTTCGTAGTCACGGCCGGAGAACCGGTCCTTGCCGCAGAGGAAGGCCCGTCGAACGCAGCGAGACGTGACGTGGTAGTAGGGCGTGTCGGCGAGGCAGACGAGATGGCGGCGGGCTCTGGGCATGGGGGCAGATTACGGTGATTGCCCTGGTGCGGCGAATGGCAATACTGGGGAGAATTGATGGTTATGTGCCTGTCCATCGGCGGAAACGAAAACGACCCGCCGTGGCGGGTCGTTTCGAATCTTGCCTGTCGTTGCTTAGCTATTTCGACGGATTACGCATCTCGATCGAGCCGTTGAAGGTCGCGCCTTCCTCGATCGCGATCGTCGGCGCGACGATGTTGCCGGCGACGACGCCCGATTTCCGGACCGTGACGCTCACGGTGGCGTGA
>JAZBNZ010000233.1:0-16051 GCA_036350895.1 Woeseiaceae bacterium | reverse complement strand
TTGGCCGCGACCGCGGGCGTGATCAGGAACGGGTAGGCGTCGTCCAGGCCCAGGCTGCGCATCATCTCGTTGAGCGGGATCACGACCTCGAGGAAACCGCTGCGCCACTCCGGCGCCGTCGCATGCCGGCGCCACTCGTAGGCCTCTGCCGTCTCCAGGACGGCGCGGATGTGCAGGAAGTGCGCGAAGGTTTCGGCCCAGTCCTCGGCCGGATGCGCGCTGGCGTAAGCGGATATGAAATGCTCATGCCAGCCCGGCACCGGGCCGTTGGCATAGTAATGCTGCAGCGCGGTGTCGTAGGCCTGCGTTTCGTCACCGAAGAGCTCACGTGCGCCGGCCCGGTTCGTCTCGTCGACGAGCTGGTCGAAATAAAAATGGCCTGCCTCGTGGCGAAAGTGGCCCAGCAGCGTCCGGTAGGGCTCGTTTACCTGGAGCCGCATGGACTCACGGTAGACGTCGTCCGCCTCGGCGGCATTGATCGTGATGACCCCCTGCGAATGCCCGATCGCGACGTGCTCTTCGTGGACATCGGGATTCGTACGCCGGTCCTCCTTGAAGACGAAGGACAGGCGCGACGCCTCGACAGGCAGGTCCAGGGTGAGGAGGTCGTAGATCAGCCGCCGTTTCGCTTTTTCCAGCCGGCGCCAGCGCTCGAGGTTCCCGGGCTTCGACAGCGCCGGGATCACCCGGCTGCTGCGGCAGGAGATACAGGCACCGGCTTCGCTCGCCGGGTCGCCGAGCCAGTTGCAGCGCACGGCGCCCTCGCGATTCATGCAGTATCGCAGCCCGGCACCCGGCTCCGCTTCGGACTGCATCGACAGGGTCTCGGGATCGAAGGCGAGCGCCCGCCCGCAGTTTCCGCATAACATGTTGTCGAAGTAGACAACCTGCCCGCAACGGCAGGTCAGCTGCTTCACGAAACACCTTCGGGCAGGAACCAGGTGTCGACGACGCTCGCGTGGACGTCACCGAGCCGGCGCTGCACTGCATCCATGAGTGCGCTGATGTCGGCGGCGACGATCCCGTCCCCCGGCAGGGGCCGCAGCAGGCGGTTGACGTCGTCGAGCGCGGCAATCGTCGCGTCGGCTCTCGGCAGCCGGCGGACGCTGTCCTTGGCGCGGTCGGTGCAGAACCGAATGGCGCGCGGGAAATCGGGGTCCCGGGTCAGGTAGTCCACGACCTCGATGCCGACTACCTGGGGTTGCCGGTACTGGCGATACATCTGGAAGCCGCTGACGGACTTCAGGACGTTCGTCCAGAGACTGGAACCATAGCGGCGGACGAGTTCCTCGTTGCCCTGGATGTAGGCAGCGGCAACGTCGATGATGCGGCTGGTCATGTCCGCTCGCTCGGTCAGCCGGCCGATAGTCAGGAAGTGATACGGGTCGTGATGACTCATGGTCCCCTGCAGGATGCCGTTGACCCGCTGGCAACCGCCAATACAGTCGGACAGGATCTCGAAGCGCGATTCGGCATCGACGGCCTCGCCGATGCTGGTCGCCGCGAACTGGTAGAGCTCATTGACGCTCTCCCAGCTCTCATGCGGCAGCAGGTCGCGCGTGTTCCGCAGATTCTCGCGCGCCATGCGCAGGGAGAAGAGCAGCGACGACGTGCCTGCCCGGTCGGCGAGCAGAAAGTCGACGACGTCCTCCTCCGAGCCGCTTCGACCGGATGCCTCGTAGTACGAAGCGGCACCGACGATGCGAACGAGCTCGGTCCAGGTGACGCCGACCTCGTCGGGCAGGTCGAGCAGCAGCTGCGAATACTGCTGAACGATGCGCGCGGTATTCTCGGCCCGCTCCAGGTAGCGGCCCGTCCAGTAAACCCTTTCTGCGGCGCGCGACAACATCAGGATTCGTCCTCCACGATCCAGGTATCCTTGCTGCCGCCGCCCTGTGATGAATTCACCACGAGCGAGCCCTTGCGCATCGCGACGCGCGTCAGCCCGCCTGCCGTGACGGCCGTGGACTCGCCCTGCAGGATGAACGGTCGCAAATCGAGATGCCTGGGCTCGAGACCGTCACCGCAAAACGTCGGCGCCGTGGACAGGCTCAACGTCGGCTGTGCAATGTAGTTGCGCGGATGTGCCCGCAAGAGGCCGTGGAATTCCTCGATCTCCGCCTTGCTGGCGTGAGGACCGATCAGCATCCCGTAGCCGCCCGACTCGTTGGCGGGCTTGACGACCAGTTCGGGCAAATGGGCGAGGACGTGATCGAGGTGCTGCGCATCGGAGCAGCGCCAGGTGGGGACATTGGGAAGAATCGCGTCCTCGTCGAGGTAGTAGCGGATGATCTCCGGTACGTAGGAGTACACGACCTTGTCGTCCGCCACCCCGGAACCCGGCGCATTGGCGAGTGAGACGTTACCCGCCCGCCAGGCGCGCATGATGCCGGGGACGCCAAGCGTCGAATCCGGCCGGAACGCCTCCGGGTCGATGAACACGTCATCGATGCGGCGGTAGATCGTGTCAACGCGCTTCAAGCCGTCGATGGAACGAAGGTAGACGCAGTCGTCGTCCCCGACGACGAGGTCGCCGCCCTCGACGAGCTCGACGCCCATCGTGCGCGCCAGGTAGCTGTGCTCGAAGTAGGCGCTATTGTAGATGCCGGGCGTCAACACGACGATTTCCGGTTTGCCGCCGGACGCGCGCTGGGGCGCGATCGACCCCAGCATGCTCGACAGTGCCGTCGGGTATTCGCTGACGGGACGCACGCGGTGCTGCCGGAATATCGAGGCGAAGACGCGCTTCATCACGTTGCGGTTCTCGAGCATGTAGGACACGCCCGACGGTACGCGCAGGTTGTCCTCCAGGACGTATATCGTGCCGTCGCCGCCGCGTACGAGATCCGTACCGCAGATATTCGCCCAGACGCCATGGCGGGGACTCACGCCGCGGCAGGGCTCGAGGTAATTACGCGAGCTGTCGATAATCTCGGCGGGCACAATGCCGTCGCGAAGTATTCGACGGTCGTTGTAGAGGTCGTCGATGAAGAGGTTCAGCGCCGTCAGCCGCTGCACGAGGCCGGCCTCGACGCGATCCCACTCGCTGCCCGGCATGACGCGGGGCACGAGATCGAGCGGCCAGGCGCGATCGATGTTGTCGCCGTCCGAATAGATCGTGAAGCTGATGCCCATGTCGACAATGGTCTTGTCGACCGCTCGCTGCCGGCCCTCCAGCTCGGCGAGCGACTTGGCGGAGAGATACTCGGTCAGCTTCTGTGCGTGTGGCCGTGCCTGGCCATCCTGGTCGACGAGTTCGTCGTAGAAGCCGTCGACCGGGTAGTCCCTGTTAATGAATCGCATTCGCATCACCATAACATGCCGGGCGCAGCCTTTTCAGGTGCGGCCCGGCATGCCCGGCTCACGCGACGGGTCTACAGGCGTATCGGCAGGTCGCGCACGCGGGTGCCGGTCGCCGCGAAAATCGCGTTGCCGATTGCCGGGGCGACCGCAATCAGCGGCGGCTCACCCAGCCCGCTCGGGAACTCGGCGCTGTCGATGAACTTGATATCGAGCTCCGGCACGTCCGCCATGCGCAGCGGCCGGTAGGTGTCGAGATTTCGATCCTTGACGTGCCCGTCCTCGAACGCGGTGCCTTCGTAGAGCGCCAGGCTCAGGCCCCACAGCGTGGCACCCTCGGCCTGCGCCATCGCGCCGTCGGGATGCACTACCGTGCCGCAGTCGATCGTCTGCCAGAGCTTCTTCACCGTGATGGCCCTGGTCTCCGGGTCGACGGCCACGTGCGCCACGCACGCCGTCCATGTCGGCATGTTGCGTTCCTGGCCGTGACTGACGGCGACACCCATGCCCTCGCCCTCCGGTAGCTCGCGACCCCAGCCGGAACGTTCGGCGACATCACGCAGCGCGTTGGCGAGCCGCGAAGCGCCGCCCACGGAATTGGGTGCTGACCCGGCATTCTTGCCGGCGGCATCGAGGCGGGCGAGGCGGAACTCGACCGGGTCTTCGCCAGCCGCGGCGGCCACCTCGTCCATGAAGGATTCGACGCCCCAGCCGATCCAGCCCGGGCCGACCGCGCGCAGCCAGCCGGGCAGGAATGTCTCCTGCGCGAGCGGGTTGTTGATCGCCCGGACGCGGTGTCGCGGCAGCGTGTACCAGTGATCAGCACCGCTGATCGAAAACGTGTCGAACTTGCCGTTGCCGTCGACGCCGTCGGCGAGGAAACCGGGCGCCATCGACAGCGTCGGCCAGCCGGCCGCGGCGGCGTGATCGATCGCGCTCAACTGGCCGTCGGCGTCGAACGCGGCCTTGAAGCGCGAGACCGACGGCGAGCGGACGCAGTCGAAACGACTGTCGTCTTCCCGCCGGAAGATCAGCTTCACGGGCCGCCCGAGTTCGCGGGCGGCGAGCGCCGCGGGAATCATCTGGTCGCCGAACAGCCGTCGACCGTAGCCGCCGCCGAGGTAATACTGGTGAATGACGATATCGCTCTCTTCGACCCCGAGCGCGGTCGCGAGATAGGGCAATATCAGTGACTGCCACTGGTTCCCCGCGTGGATGTGAAACTTGCCGTCGACGAATTCCACGAGCGCGTTCTGCGGCTCCATCGTGAAGTGCAGCGCGGTGCCCGTGCGGTAGGTGCTCTCGATGACCTGGTCCGCGCCGTCGATCGCCGTATCGACATCGCCGTCGTTGACGACGAGTACGCCCGTCGAGGTGTCCGCCGTGAGCTTTGCGCCTTCCTCGAAAATCGCCGCCTCGTCGACCGACGCCGTCGGGCCCGGCGTGTAGTCGACCTTGACGGCATCCACGGCGCGCATCGCCGCCGGGAAACTCTCGGCAACGACCAGCGCCCAGCCGTGCAGGATGTCACTCGGATCCGCAAGTTCGAGGGTCTGCAGATAACCCGGGATGTCTTTCGCCGCGCTGTCGTCGATCGAATTGATCGAACTGCCGTAGCGGGTCGGCGGGATCAGCGGATGCGCGTACACCATGCCCGGCAGCTCGGTGTCGATCCCGTAAACCGCCTCGCCCGCCGATTTCTCGGGCACGTCGAGCGCGCGCGTCGGCTTGCCGATCAGGCGCCGCTGGTCGGCCGGCTTGATCGGCAGCGCGGCCAGTTCCTCTTCGGTGAACGAGCGCGTCACGTCGGCGCCGGCGACGATGTCGCCGAACGCGATCGACTGGTCGCCGCAGACGACGCGGCCGTCATACGCCTCGCAGTCACCGGCAGCGACGCCCAGCAGTTTCGCACCTTCCTCCACGAGGATCGTCCGGCCGGCAGCGCCGGCCTGCGACAGCATCGCGAACGTCGTGTGCACAGACCAGGAGCCGCCCGTCACCATGTAGCCCCACTTGGGGTCGGTGTCGACGTGGTCGATCGTCACCTTGCTCCAGTCGGCACCGAGCTCGTCGGCCACGACGCGTGCAAGCGCCGTCCCCACGTGCTGGCCCATTTCCGCCTTGGCGATGTTGACCAGGACGCCGCCGTCGCTGTCCATGACGAACCAGACGGTCGGTGAGAAGGTTTTCGTCGCGCCTTTTGCGAGCTCGGTGACAGCCTGCTCGCGGCTGCAGCCCGGCAGGACGCCGCCCAAGCCCATGACGAGCGTGGCACCGGCGGTGCTCGCAATGAACGAGCGCCGCGTCATTTGAGTGGGTCGTTTTGCCGCTACCATTTGATGCCTCCTCAGCTCTTGGCCGCGCTCTTGATCGCTTTCTTGATGCGCGTGTAGGCCATGCAGCGACACAGAGTCCCGTCCATCGCGTCGACGATTTCGTCGTCGCTGGGGTTCGGGTTCTTCGCAAGCAGCCAGGCCGCCTGCATGAGCTGCCCGGACTGGCAGTAGCCGCACTGCGGAACCTGGTGTTCGACCCAGGCCGCCTTGAGTGCGGTCGCCTCGGGCGTGTCCAGCCCCTCGATCGTCGTGACGCTCGTATTCCCGATGGCACTCAGAGGGGTAACGCAGCTGCGCCGCGGTGTGCCGTCGACGTGCACCGTGCAGGCACCGCACTGGGCGATCCCGCAGCCGTACTTGGTGCCCTTGAACTTGAGTTCGTCGCGGATCACCCACAGCAGCGGCGTATCCTCGGGACTGTCAGATGTAACGGTTTGACCGTTGAGCTCGAACTGGATCACGAGATACCCCCTCGAAGTTTGGTCGTCATTCGTGGCCGGACGCTGACGCTGCAGCGCCGCTGCCGTTTCGGCTTGCCGAAGGATACTACGCTTTCTGCGCTATGCTTCAAACGGCACCGGACCGGTTCGTCGGGGAATCAATAACTTATTCGGGAGTTGCCGTGCTGTCGCCCACATCCGTGAAGTCGCCGGGAGACGTTGCGAAGGTTCGCCGCCGTGGCTGCCTCGCGGCGACGGTGCTGCTTGCCTGCCTCTGCGCGTTGCCCGCGGCCGCGTGCGAGCCGCTCGGCTATGCGAAGCCCGCGCTTCTGACCGGCGCCGGCGGGAAATTCGCCGTTCCGCCCGGGACGGACAAGAACGAGCTGGCGCTGGCGCTGGTCGACTGTCTCGGTAGCGCCGATCCCGAGCTCCGCGATGCGATCGGCTACACCGGCCTCGCAACCCTGCTTCGTGCCGGCGATATCGACGACGGCGTTGTCCGGCAGCTGCGAACGGAACTCGTCACGCTCCTGAACGGCGGCGACGCCGGCGGCGCCGGATTCCTCGAGCCGTTCGCCGCGCTGGCGCTGGCGGAAGTCGCCCGCGTCGATCGAATCTCGCCGCTGTTCAGCGCCGATGAGCGCGCGCAGCTCGTCGACACCGCGACGGCGTATCTCGGGGGTATCCGCGACTACCGCGGCTACTCGGACACCGAGGGCTGGCGACACGGCGTCGCCCACGGCGCGGACCTGCTGCTGCAACTGGTCCTGAACCCGGCACTCGACGCGGCCGACGTGCGGCCTATCGTGCGCGCCGCACTCAGCCAGGTGCGTGCGGCCAACGGCCATGCCTACATTTACGGCGAGGGACGGCGCCTCGCGCGGCCCGTCCTGTTCGCGGCCCGCCGGGACGTTATTTCAGCTACCGAGTGGCAGGACCTGTTCGCAGCGCTGACGGCACCGCCGGGCGCCAGCTGGGACGAGGCCTTCCGGTCGAGCGACCAGCTTGCCGTCCTGCACAATCTCCGGGGGTTCTTACTCGAAGTCTACGCCGGGGTTGCACAATCCCCCCGGGCGGAGCTCGCCGGCCTTCGCGACGCGGCGCGCACGGCACTCGAGCAGCTGCCCTGATGGACAGCGAGGCCTTCAGCGCGATGTGCCGCTCGCTGCCCGCGGCGACCGAGACGGTCCAGTGGCGCGGCAAGCACGTCTTCAAGATCGGCGACAGGATGTTCGCGATCGCCGACCCCGCGCCGGGCGGCGGCTACGCGTTCAAGGTCGACGATGACCGCTTCCTCGAGCTGAGCGACCTGCCGGGCTTCCGGCCCGCACCGTACCTGGCCCGCGCCCGCTGGGTGCAGGTGGATCCGGCGCACTGTGTCTTGCCCGATGCGGACATCGAGGCGCTCGTCCGCGACGCGTACGAGATCATCTTCGGTCGCCTCGCCAAACGGCGACAACAGGCCCTTCGCCCGGGCTGATCCCGACCCCTCAGTCGACCGGCGCCACGCGGACTTCGACGCCGTGTACGGCCGTCGATTCACCCATGTCGTTCGGCGCCCCGTCGTACAGCAGGTTGAGGTTATTGCCGTCCGCCTCGAGCGAGGGCCAGCGGCCCTTGTACGCCATCGCGGTGCCGGGCAGGACCACATCCGAGACGACGGCGGTCAGCGTCAGCGCACCCTGCCCGTTGCTGACCGAGACGAGCTGTCCTGCCGCGATGCCGAAGCGCCCGGCGTCGTCGGGATTGAGGGTGATCTCGGCCGGCGACGACCGTTTCTGCAGACGCGGGTCGTTGGCATAGGAATCGTTCAGGCGCCACTCGGACGCCGGGGACAGCAGGCGCAGCCAGCCGTCGCGGGGCGGCGAATCGACGGTCGCCTCCGGGACGCGCGGCAGGCCCATCGTGACCGCCTTGTCCGAGGCGATCTCGATACGCCCGCTCGGCGTGCCGAAGCTCAAATCCTCGAAGGCGATGACCGGCTCGTCGCCGTTGACGAAGATCGTGCCGGTCTCGCGGAGGTCGTCAAACGTGCCCGGATAGCCGATCTGCCGCAGCAACTCGCCGAGCACGGCGTCATCGGCTTCGTAGAGCGCTGCTGCGTCGAGGCCCATGGCGCGAGACAGGCCGCGGAAGATCGCCTGGTTCGGCAGGGCCTCGCCCAGCGGTTCGCGGGCCTTCGCCTGGATGCCCAGTGCGTAATTGAAATACCCGGGGACGAGGTCGTCGAACTCGAGAAAGCTCGCCGCGGGCAGCACGATGTCGGCGTAGCGGGCAGTGTCGGTCATGAACAGGTCGATCGCGACCGTGAACAGCGACTCACGTTCGAGCGCCGCGCGCAGGGCGACCGGGTCCGCCGCCGAGGCCAGCGGGTTCGTGTTCCAGACCATGAAGGCCGCGAACTCGTCGGGATCGGCGAGG
This sequence comes from Woeseiaceae bacterium, assembly GCA_036350895.1. GTDB lineage: Bacteria > Pseudomonadota > Gammaproteobacteria > Steroidobacterales > Woeseiaceae > UBA1847. The sequence continues at coordinate 7,554 of JAZBNZ010000233.1, read as the reverse complement.
CGACCGGCGAGATCCAGCGCCCCGACCACCTTGCCCGGCGAGCGGCGCAGTGCCGTGCCCTCGAGATAGTCGATATCCACGCCCGCGATCTCGGCGACGTCGTTGACGTAATAGAAGCCCGCACCCGGCTTGCCGATATTGCCGGTCAGCGCGGGCAACAGGCCGACGGCGCGCATGATGTTGCCGCCCCGCGGCTGGCGCTGCAGCGCCTGGCCGCACCAGAGCAGTGCCGGGCCTGCCGCATAGAGACGCGCCGCGTCCCGGATCGACCCGGCGGGAACCCCGGTCTGCCGCTCGCCCCATTCCGGCGTACAGCGGCCGATCTGTGCGCGGATCTCGTCGAGCCCGAGCACGTTGGCCGCGATGAACGCGTCGTCGAACGCGCCGAGGTCGTCGAGCGCATGCAGCAGCGAGAATGCGAGGGCGGCGTCCGTACCGGGACGCGGCGCGAGATGCAGGTCGGCATCGCGGGCCGTCCGCGTGCGGACGGGATCGACGACGATCGTCCGCGCCGGCGACTCCCGCAGCCAGTGCCGGTGTGCATGCGGCCCGGAATGCGCCGGGTTGGCGCCCCAGACGAGTATCGCGGCGGCGTCCTTCGCCGTCCGCGGATCGAAGCCGACATGCCCCCCGCCGAACAGGAGCTCCCACGCAACGAAACCCGAGCGGTTGCAGATCGTGCCGTAGTCGACCTCGGATGCGCCGATCGCATTGACAAAGCGGCTCGTGAAGGCGGACGCGAGCAGGGACATCGTCCCCGAATACTGCATCGTGAGGATGCTCCCGGCGCCGTGCCCGGCAATCGCAGCGTTAAGCCGGTCTGCCGTCTCGCGAAGTGCCGCTTCCCAGCTGACCGCTTCGTACTCCCCCGAGCCCCGCGGCCCCGTGCGGCGCAGGGGCGTGCCGAGCCGGGCTGCGGCATCCTGGTAAACGCCGTTGTAGGCCACTCCGCACTTGGCGCACAGTGCGCCCCTCGCCACCGGGTGCTCCGGATCCCCGGCGACCCGCAGGCTGCCGGAAGGCAGCGTCGTCACGACGATGCCGCAACTGTCATAGCAATCCCTGGGACAGGTGGTCTTCACGGGACGCTCTCGCTTCTCTGCCATCGATGCACCTCAACGCGGGGCTGGTGGCCGGACTCCGATTGTATACACTCGGCTGCATCGACGAGACAGGGGACGGCACAAGAGGTCATGCACACGATCGTACTCGGTGCCGGCATTACCGGCGTCACCGCCGCGTGGTATCTCGCACGATCGGGGGCGGACGTGACCGTGCTGGATGCCGCCGACGCGATCGCGTCCGGCACGAGCTACGCGAACGCCGCCCAGCTTTCCTACGGCTTCGTGGACGCGCTCGCGACGCCCGGTTTCCTGGCGGAGATCCCGGGCATCCTGGCGGGCAGGGAACTCGGCACCGAGGTCGGCCTCGACCGCAGTACGATTGCGTGGGGGCTCAGGTTCCTGCTGCAGTGCCGGGCCGCTCGCTCACGCGCGACGACGATCCGGATGCTCGAACTCGCACACGACGCGGCGCGCCTGTTCGATGAGATTCTCGACACGGTCACGATCGACTTCGACTTCCGGCGCGCCGGCAAATCCGCGCTGCTCGCCGATGCCAGGGCGCTGCGCCTCGCGGAACGCGAGGTCGCCCTCAAGCGGCAGCACGGCAGCGAAGTCGTGCTTTTGACCAGGCGCGACGCTCTCGAGATAGAACCGACGCTCGAGCATATGCACGAACCCGTGGCCGGCGTCGTGTACTCGGCCAGCGACACCGTCGGCGACGCTCGCGCGTTCTCCCGCGGCCTCGCCGAACACGCGAGGCAGAGCGGGGTCGAGTTCCGGCTCGGGGTTCGCGTGAGCAGCCTCGAACTCGCCAACGGTCGGGTAACGGGCGTCGTGACGGCGGACGGTGAACGCATCGACGCCGATGCGGTGGTCGTCGCGCTCGGGACCGGCAGCCGTTCGCTGCTCGCCAGGGTCGGCATTCATCTCCCGATCATCCCGGTGCGGGGCTACAGCGTCACGCTGCCGATCGGCGAGCAGCCGCCGCTTACAAGCATCACCTCACGCCGGCATCACTTCGTCTTCACACGCCTCGGGCAGGCCGTGCGGGTGGCCGGTTTCACCGATTTCCGGGGATACGAGACGGGCCAAGACGAGCGTCGTGTGCGGCAGCTCGTCGACGTCGCCCGACGGTCGGCGCCGCTGGCCGCCGACTTCGATGCCGTCGAGCAGCACGCCTGGGGAGGATATCGGCCGATGACCCCCGATACGCTGCCGCGCTGGGGCAAAACGACAATTGCCGGCCTGTACCTGAATACCGGGCACGGCATGCTCGGCTGGACGCTCGCCCCGGCGACTGCCGCCGCGGTTGCCCGCGAGCTGATCGCGGCCGACTAGTCTTTCAGCGCCTTGCGAATCCGCTGGTAGCCGAGCTTGAGTTCCTCGCCCAGCTTCTCCATCGCATCGCCGAGGCCTTCACCCGTCGCCTCGAGGTTGGCCTTGCGGGAGAAGTCCTCCCACTTGTCCTCGATCTCGTCCCACTCGTCTTTCGCCTCCTTCGAGGCCAGGTGCATCTGCACACGAAGCTCGTCACGCTTCTGTTTCAGTTCTTCGACCAGTTTCTCGATATCGGCCATGCTTGTCTCCCGTGTCGATTGATGAGGCCGCTCAGTCTCATTCGCCTATGATGCTCGCCCGGCCCGTGGCGAGACAACTGTCCGGGCTGATCGTCACGACACTCAGCCCCGGTTGCTCCAGGGTCGTGTCGAAAAACTCGAGGATCCGCCGGCGCAGGTACAGGACGTAGGCTGCCGCGGTAACGTGGCCCGTCGGCAGCTGTATTGCCTCCGGAGTACCCAGCAGTTCCCTGAGCTCGAGCTGCTTGGCGGCTGGCACGGCCTGGTCGCGCTTCGCCACGACCATGAGGACGCGGTCCGGATCCAGGTACGGCGCCAGTGCGGCCGTATCGGTATCGAGGCGCTCGCGCATGCGGCTTTCGAGCGCCTCCCCGGAGATATCGAGTTGCTCGCGGACGTTCGTGAAGGCCTCGGCGATCCGGTTCTCTGTCGAGTTCGCGAACACGTAGGGCAGATCGGCTGCCGCCAGCGCCGGGACCACCGCCTTCACGCGCTCGTCCAGCGCCGAAAGAAAGAACGCGTTGAACCCCCCGAGGCTCGCGCCGAACACGACGACGCGGCCTGCGTCCAGCGACGGTTCCGACTCGGCCCAGTCGAGCACGCGGCGATGCCGGCGGACTGCCTGCAGGATCGCGGCCTGGGGCTCGAGGATGTCCGCCTCCAGGGTCGTCCGCTGGCGGCTGTCGACGATGATCGCCGCGTAGCCGTGTTTGGCGAAGTACGTCGCGAACGGCCGCACGATGTGCTTGCGCCCGTTCAGGATCGGCAGCACGAGGGCCACCGGCGCCCTGTCGACGCCCGCCGGCTGGTACCACTCGAACGTAATCGGGGCCGGGTCCGGGTCGTCCGGCAGGCCACTGTCGAAACGGCCCTCGTAGAACCGGAAGTGCCGTTTCGTCTCGACGAGTTCGATCGTGGCGTCGACCGCCGCACCCGGATAGCAAAACGCCTCCGCCAACGCGGCGGGCAAAACGCCGACATCGCGAGGGGCGGCGTCGCCCGGCAAAGTCGTCGCGCAGCCGGAGACGAACAGCATAGCCAGGAGGGCCAATAGCGCAGCGGGAGTCGGATAAGAGAACATGTTGCCTTTTGCGACGTGGTTTCGGGGTTTTTCGAGGGTGATACAGTCTATATAATGCGCGCGCGCCGTTCCTCAGGCGCACTTTTTTCTCCCCGGAGCAGCATGTGAGTCAGGACCAGAAGTTTTTCGACCTTTATTCGCTCGTCATCGGCATTCTCGCCGCGGTCGCGATCGCCATTTTCGTGCTCGCCATGAACATGGCCGAGACGACCCAGGGCGTCTTCATTCGCGAGGCTCCGGAGTACACGGCGGCTGTCGAGGAGCGCATTCGGCCCGTGGGCGAAGTCTACCTGCCGGGCGACGACTTCGCCGCCAGTCAAACGGCCGTCGCAACCGCGGCGGAACCGGAACCTGTCGCCACGGCGATGTCGGGGCCGCAGGTCTACAACTCGGCGTGCCTCGCCTGCCACGGCGCGGGCGTCGGTGGCGCCCCGATACTAGGCGACCCGGAAGCGTGGGCACCGCGCATTGCACAGGGCATCGAGACGCTCACGAGCCATGCCATCAACGGCTACCAGGGCCAGCTCGGCTACATGCCGCCCAAGGGCGGCCGCATGGATCTCTCTGACGAAGAGGTCGCCGCCGCTGTCGAGTACATGGTCGCCGAAGCCCAGTAACCTGACGCTCAATGCCGCGGCAGCGCGCCGCGCAGACTCAGCGCCTCCGCCACGTGCGGAGGCGTTATTCGTTCCGCCCCCGCGAGATCGGCGATCGTCCGCGCCACGCGCGTGGTCCGGTGCAGCCCGCGGGCCGACAGGCCGAACGTATCCGCCGCGTCCTCGAGTAACGCCCAGGCGCTGTCATCGAGGCTGCAGACGCGGTCGAGTTCACCCGCCGCGAGCCGGCCGTTGGTCGCCCCCTGGCGGCGCTCGGCACGTGCCCGTGCGTCTGCGACACGCCGGCGCACCGTCGCGGTAGACTCGCCCTCCGGTTTGCCGCGGAAGGCCGCCGCGGGCGGCCGCTCGACCTCGACCTTGAGATCGATGCGATCGAGTAGCGGCCCCGAGATCTTCGCGAGGTAGTTCGACACCCGGTCGCCACTGCAGCGGCACTGGCCCTGCGGGTCGCCCCGGTAGCCGCAGGGACACGGGTTCATGGCCGCCACCAGCTGGAATCGCGCCGGGAAATCGACCTGCGCATTGGCTCGCGCGACGCTGATCACACCGGTTTCCAGCGGCTCGCGGAGCACCTCCAGCACGTGGCGGCTGAATTCCGGCAACTCGTCGAGAAACAGCACGCCGTTGTGGGCCCGCGAGACCTCGCCGGGCCTGGGGCCCGCGCCGCCGCCGACCAGCGCCGCTGCGGAGGCCGTGTGATGCGGCGCCCGGAACGGCCGCTGTCGCCACGCCATGGCCGCCGGCGCACGGCCGAGCAGCGACTCGATGGCCAGGGTTTCCAGCGCCGCACTGTCCTCGAGCTCGGGAAGCAGCCCGGGCAGGCAGCGCGCGAGCAGGCTCTTGCCGGTGCCGGGCGGCCCCGAGAACAACAGGTTGTGCTCGCCGGCCGCCGCAATTTCGAGCGCGCGCTTCGGTCTTGCCTGGCCGCGAACCTCGCGCAGGTCGCCACCGGCGGGCGGCCGCGCAATCCGGGCCGGTACCGGCAGGCAGTCGAGCGGCGCCCGTCCGGTCAGGTGGCCGACCGCGTCGAGCAGGGTCGCCGCGGGATGAACGCCGGCGTGAGCGAACGCCGCGTCGGCGGCGCTGCCGGCTGGCACGATCATGGCGCGCCGGGCCGCCTTTGCCTGCATTGCCGCCGTCAGCAGGCCGGCCACCTCCCGGACCTCGCCGTTCAGCGCGAGTTCGCCGTAGCACTCGATGGCATCCAGCGACTGCTGCGGTATCCGCTTCGAGGCGACGAGGATGCCGAGTGCGATGGCGAGGTCGAAGCGGCCGCCCGACTTCGGCATGTCGGCCGGGGCGAGGCTGACGGTAATACGCTCCTGCGGGAACCGGAAGCCGGCATTGATGATGGCACCGCGAACCCGATCCTTGCTTTCACGAACGGCGGTCTCGGCCATGCCGGATACCGAGAAGGAGGGCAGCCCGCCCGACAGGAAGACCTCGACGCGAACCTCGGGCGCGTCGACGCCTGCCAGTGCCCGGCTTCGCACGAGTCCTATGCTCACCTCGCCCTCCCTGGCAACGTCGAGCGGCCTGTCGGGCCGCGCTAAGCGGTGTCGTCGGACTCCAGCGACGCGAGCCGGGCCTCGAGCGCGTCGAGCTTGGCGCGGGTCCGCTCGAGCACGGCGCGCTGCACATCGAATTCCTCGCGCGTCACGAGATCCATTTTGCGCAGGCCCCCGGCCAGCGCGGCGCGGAAATTGGTTTCCGCGTCGGCTTTGAGGCTGCCGAGTTCCTGCGGCAGCGCAGCGAGGAGGCTTGAAGCGAGTCTGTCGATTGCTGAATTGTCCATGCCGCCTTGATACCGAAGGACTCCGGAAAACGCCAGTCGAAAACGGGGCGAATCGTTCGGAAATGGGCGCCCCGCAACCGTGCAGGCCTCGCGCGAGGGCGCACCAATTTGGTGCGAAGCTGGCTTATGCCCAGACCTAACTCGCTGTTTTGGTTCCGATATCCGGAAGGTGGCACGGATGGTGCTAACCCTTACTGAACGGTACCGGCGGCCGGCGCCGGCATCGACCGAACAGCAGCAGCCCGGGGCCGTCCTGCCGTCCCGCCGAGGAAGTCATCACACAGGGGAAAACCATGAAAATGATCACCGCGATCATCAAGCCCTTCAAACTCGACGATGTCCGCCAGGCCGTCGCCGACATCGGAATCCAGGGCATCACCGTGACGGAAGTCAAAGGCTTCGGGCGACAGCGCGGCCACACCGAGCTCTATCGCGGCGCCGAGTACGTGGTCGATTTCCTGCCGAAAGCGAAGATCGAGCTGGCCGTCGACGACGACGTGGTCGAGCAGGTCGTCGAGGCGATCGCCAATACGGCACGCACCGGCAAGATCGGCGACGGCAAGATTTTCGTCTCGGAACTCATCCAGGCAATCCGCATTCGTACCGGCGAGACCGGCGCGGAAGCGGTCTAGGCTCCCAGGACTCGCGGAGGACCCCACGTGGAAGACACAGCAGCAGTAGCAGCGCAGGTGACAGAGCTGGCCTATGCGCTCGACACTTTTTATTTTCTCGTCATGGGCGCCCTGGTCATGTGGATGGCCGCAGGCTTCACGATGCTCGAAGCCGGACTGGTGCGCGCCAAGAATACCGCCGAGATCCTGACCAAGAACGTCGGCCTGTATTCGATCGCGTGCATCATGTTCATGCTGATGGGTTACACCATCATGTACCCCGCCGACGCGAGCAACCTGTTCATACAGCTCGGCAACGGCCTGCTCGGTTCATCCGACAATTCCGTGGAAGAGGTGCTCGCAAGCGGCGGCGACGTCTACTACTCGGACCTGTCCGACTTCTTCTTCCAGGTCGTGTTCGTCGCGACGGCCATGTCGATCGTCTCCGGTGCCGTCGCAGAGCGTATGAAGCTCTGGTCATTCTTCGTGTTCGCCGTCGTGCTGACCGGCTTCATCTACCCGGTCCAGGGCTTCTGGAACTGGGGCGGCGGGTTCCTTACCGAGAAGTTCGACTACTTCGATTTCGCGGGCTCGGGCACGGTGCATCTCTGCGGCGCGGCCGCCGCGCTCGCCGGCGTCCTGCTGCTGGGGGCGCGCAAGGGCAAGTACGGCGCCCGCGGGCAGATCAATGCCATCCCGGGTTGCAACCTGCCGCTGGCCACGCTCGGGACCCTGATCCTCTGGCTGGGCTGGTTCGGCTTCAACGGCGGCTCGGAGCTCAAGGTCTCGGACGTGGGTGAAGCCAATGC
>JAZBNZ010000232.1:0-2513 GCA_036350895.1 Woeseiaceae bacterium | reverse complement strand
CAGGGTGCGGCCGGGGCGCTGCTCGAGGAAATTACCGTTACGGCACGCAAGCGCGAGGAGCTCGCGCAATCGGTGCCGGTCGCGATCACGGCGTATTCGGGCGAACAGCTCGAGGCGCTGAAGATCCGCGACCTGCAGGACCTGAGTATTGCCATGCCGAACGTGTCGCTCGACGATATCGCGACCTTCCGCAGCACCGCGAACTTCTCGATCCGCGGTGTCGGGATCAACAGTTCCATTCCGTCGATCGACCCGACCGTCGGCGTTTTTGTCGACGGCGTTTACATGGGTCAGAACCTGGGCCTCGTCATCGACATGTTCGACGTCGCGAGCATCGAAGTCCTGCGCGGGCCGCAGGGCACCCTGTTCGGGCGTAACGTCACCGGCGGTGCGGTCCTGATCAATACCAAGCGCCCGACCGAGGAGCTCGAGTTCGCGGCCAGGGCGGCGCTCGACGGCAACCCGAACGGCGATGGCGGCATGACCCGCTACCTGATGGGCAGCGTGTCGGGCTCGATTACCGACACTCTCGGCGCTCGTCTCAGCGTCTACTACAGCGACGACGACGGCTGGTGGGTGAACCAGTTCGACGGCTCGGACCACGGGGCCGCTGAAACCAAGATCATTCGTCCGGTGCTGAGCTGGACGCCGACCGATACGCTCGACTTCACGCTGCGCTGGGAGCACCTCGAATCGGAAGGTGACGGACCGGCATCACAGAGCCATACGAATGGCGCGGGCGTGCCCGGGTTCTTCGCCAACTTCGATCGCGAGTCCTTCGACTTCTCGATCGACGAGCCGGGCTTCTACCAGTTCGAGAACGATCTCGTGACCCTGCAGATGGACTGGGACGTCGCTTTCGGTGACGGCACGATCACCAACATCTTCGGCTGGAAGGATTACACGTCGACGGCGCTCAGCGACATCGACGCCCAGCCGCAGTGGCTGTTCCACGCGCCGGCCTGGAGCGACCAGGAACAGATGAGCAACGAGCTGCGCTATTTCGGTACCTTCGGCGACGTAAGCCTTACGACCGGTCTCTTCTGGTTCACGCAGGAGATCAACTACCACGAGCAGCGCCAGTTGCTAGGTATTGCCACTGGCGGAGTCGCACCGGCGCTCACGCAGGACGGCGGCGGTGACTACGAGGTTGACTCTGCCGCCTGGTTCGGCGAGCTGGACTACGCGCTCAACGATCGCTGGACCCTGACGGCCGGCCTGCGCTACACCGACGAGACCAAGAGGGCGGATATCGCCTCGCTGGTCTTCAATGTGAACAGCCCCTGCAACGTCGTCTTCGGCACCTGCGACTTCGACTTCTCGGACGAAGCAGACTGGCAGGCCTGGTCCGGGAAGCTCGGCTTCACCTACAACATGGACGCCGGACTCGTCTACGGTAACTGGTCGCGCAGCCAGCGCGCCGGCGGTTACAACCTGCGTAACACCGCCGTGGACGTCGTCAATCTCGGTCCCGGGCCTTTCGACGAGGAGGTCGTCGACAACCTCGAACTGGGCATAAAGGCCGACTTCGACAATGGCGTTCGCTTCAACGCGGCGATCTTCTTCATGATGATCGACGACCAGCAGCGCGAGGTGAACCTCTCGGATCCCATCTCGGGCGTCGTGCAGGTCATCAAGAACACGGCCGACACCGAGATCTTCGGTCTCGAGTTCGACACGATCATCCCGGTCGGCGACTCCACCGTGCTGACGGCATCGGCCGGCTACATCGACCCGCAGTACAAGGAGATCTTCTTCGACCTGACGGGGGACGGTGTGATTGACGTCCAGGATCTCAGGCTGATTCCGCCGCGCGCTCCGGAGTGGACGTACAGCTTCGGCGTGAACCACGATCTCGAGTTCGCGAATGGCAGTGGCCTTTCGCTGCGGGCCAACTACGCGTACGTCGACGATGCGTTCTACACCGACAACAACCTCGGCAGGCTCAACTCGAGGAGCAACGTGACGGCCGGCGTCGACTGGTACTCACCGGGCAGCGCCTGGGTCGTCTCGCTGTACGGTCGCAACCTGCTCGACGACGTCGGTCACGGCGGCGACACGCAGCTGCCGACATTCCTCGACGTTGTCCCGGTCGGCGGTACGTTCTCGCCGCTCACGCGCGGCCGGGTCGTCGGTCTCGAGCTCACGTTCCGGCAGTAGGCTCGCGGGCTTGTTTCGACAGCGCCGGCCGCGGCCGGCGCTGTCGCTCAGCCTGATCGACGGGCGACGCAGTGTCAGGACGCCGTAATGACCCCGTCAGTAGCGTATTCATGGATCGCCCGCAGCCTGGCAGCCGCCGGCCTGCTGTGCCTGTCGTTCGCCGGGCAGTGCCAGGAGAGCGAGCCGCAGACCGTGCACTGGGCATACGCCTCTTTCTTCGGCACCGGCTGGTACACGATCGCCGACCAGCGCAGCTCGTTCATTCTCAATATCGCTCCCCGCAAGACCATCGGTGAGGCCGGCTTCGACGAAGACGGACAGCGGACGATCGCGTGGACGCTGCGACTGCCGAT
>JAZBNZ010000231.1:0-15117 GCA_036350895.1 Woeseiaceae bacterium | reverse complement strand
GCCGCCGGGTTCCTTCTAGTCGGCCGCGTCGGCTGCGGGCGGCGGCCGGAACATGCCGTCGGTAATCGCGAGTTCGCTGAGTGACCCGTAGCGCGAGACGACGTTACGGATCTCCGCGGCGTCGCCGATAAACACGAACACGAGCTCGTCGCCGGGCGGGTAGACGCGGTCGATGACCGGCAAGAGCGACTCGACGGTGACCGCCCGGACGGCCTTGCCATAGCCGTCCACATAGTCGCGGCCGAGGCCGTAAAACTCGAGCATCGCGAACTGCGCGGCAAGCTGGCTCGCCGTCTCGAGCCGCGTCGGGAAAAGGCCGAGGATATAGTTCCGGGCCGACCTGAGCATTTCCTCGCCGATACCGTCGGTCCTGAGTCGGTACAACACGCTCAGCGCGAGTTCGACGGCTTCGCGCGTCGCCTCGCTCTGCGTAAACGACGTCATGCCGATCGACCCCGTGGCCATGCCTTTCGTGACGATCGAACGGGCGCCGTAGGTCAGGCCGGATTCGACCCTGAGTGCCGTGTTGAGCATCGACGTGAAGCGGCCGCCGAACACCGTGTTGGCGATGTCGAGCTCGGCGCGGCCCGGTGCGCCGACCGGCACGCCGACGTTGCCGATCCAGAAATAGGTTTGCGTCGCGCCGGGCTTGTCGACCAGCAGGACGCGCCGCGTGGTTTCCGCGCGGGCCGGTGGCAAGGGCTCGATCGCGGCCGCGGCCGGGCGGAAGTCACCGAACAGGACCGAAAGCTGCTCGACGACAGCCGGCGCGCTGACGTCGCCCGATACCGCAATGATCAGGCGGTCGGCGCCGACTTCATTCGCGTAGAACGCCGTGACGTCCCGGTGGCTGATGTCCGCAAGCGATGCTTCGCTGCCCTCGACCGGGTTGGCGTAGGGATGTTCGCCGTACAGGAACGCGGCCGCGTAGATCGGCAGCAGGCGGCCCGGGTCGGAGTCCTTCGCGGCGCGGATCAGGTTGATCTGCCGTTCGCGGAGCGTGTCGAGTTCGGCTTCTTTGAGGGCCGGCTCGACCAGCATGTCGCGAACCAGGCCGAGCGCGAGCCCGAGGTCGCGCGCCAGGAAGTCGCCCCGGATGCGTATACCCTCGAGCTCGGCGCGAGCCGACAGGCTGCCGCCGACCGACTCCACGGCCTCGGCAAAGGCCGCCGCATCGCGCTCGCCGGCGCCGCGCTCCAGGAGCCCGGCGAACAGGCTCGCCGTGCCGGACTTGCCCTCCTGGTCGCGGACGGCACCCCCGCGCACCAGTACCTCGATACCGACGAGCGGAACGTCGTCCTTCTCGTTGACGACGATGATGGCGCCGTTATCGAGCACGACGCGCGTGGCGTCCGGCAGGCTAACGCCCTGTGCGAAGACCGGTCCGGCCAGGATCGCAGCCAGCGCCGGGATGACAGCGAGCCGGCGGATCACGACGCGTCCCCGGGGGCGGCTGCGGGCGGCCGCAACAGTCCGATCGTCGCGTTTTGCCTCGAGAAGACCCGCCCGGCGAGGGCCTTCAGTGCATCCACCGTGATGGCGTCGACGTTACGCGGCTTCGCGAACAGCGCCTCGTAGCCGCCATAAAACACTTCGTGTGTGCCGAGCGCCTGTGCCTTGCCACTGATCGTTGCAAGCTGGCGCCAGAAGTCGGCGAGCATGACGTTCTTGGCCTTGGCCAGTTCGGCCTCGGTCACGCCGTCGGCGGCAATGCCCGCGAGTTCCTCGAACAGCGCAGCCTCGGCGGCGGCCGGGTTGCCGTCGGGCGGCAGCGTCATGTCGAAATACACGAGTCCCGGGTCGAAACCTTCCTGCTGGTAACCGCCCACGGAAATCGCGAGCGCGTCGTCCTCGACGAGCCGCCGGTGCAGGCGCGACGAGTCGCCGTCCGCCAGTATCGTGAGCAGGAGCTCCATCGCGAGCGTGTCCGGGTCGCCGGCGCGCCCGCCGTGAAACGCGACATGGACCAGCGGCGTCTGTGCGTCGGTCTCGATCAGGAGGCGCCGCTCGCCCGACTGCTCGGGCTCGACGGTGCGTATCGGCGGCGGTGGTGCCTGTGGGGCGATCGGCCCGAAGTAGTTCTCGGCGAGCCGGAAGATTTCGCCCGGCGTCACGTCGCCGACGATGACGAGCGTGCAGTTGTTGGGGGCGTAATAGCGACGGTAGAACGTCCTGAGGTCGGCCTTGGTCCAGCCCTCGATGTCGGAGGGCCAGCCGATGACCGGAAACTGGTAGGGATGGGCGACGAAAGCCGTCGCGTACATCTGCTCGTAGAGACGCCCGCTGTTGTCGTTGTCGACGTAGGTCCGGCGTTCCGAGTAGACGACGCCGCGCTCGCTCTCGATGACGTCGTCGTCGAAGGCGAGGTTGGCGAAGCGGTCCGACTCGAGGCCGAACATCACCTCGAGCGCCGTGCGCGGAAACCAGTCCGTGTAGACGGTGATGTCGTTGGTGGTATACGCGTTGTTGGAGCCGCCGTTGGCTTCCATGATGCGATCGAATTCGCCGGGGTCGTGCCGCGACGTGCCGTTGAACATCATGTGCTCGAAGAAGTGTGCCACCCCGGTGATCCCGGGGTATTCGTTGCGTCCGCCGGCGCGCACGAAGTTGTACATCGCGACGTTCGGGATGTCGTGGTCGGGCCAGACAATCACCCGGAGCCCGTTCGCCATCGTCCAGCTGACGATTTCGGCCGGGACGTCGCCGCCGAGCGCGGTGTCGGCCACGTCCTCGACGGTCGGGACCGGCTCCGGTTCCGGGGGCGGCGGGACGGCGAGCTCGGGCAGCATCTGGTCGACGACCAGGGCGGCCACCGCCAGGCCGGCGGTCACCATGATCGCGGCGTTGAGCTTCTGCCCGGTCTTGAACACGAGGGACTGCGTCTGGTCGACGTCCACGGCCTTCTTGAGGCCGGCCGGCGTGATCTCGTAGACCCACGCGAATATGAGCGCGACCGGGAAACCGACGACGACGAGCACCGTAACGAATTCTTCCGCCCAGGTCGGCAGCCCGAGCTGCGTGCGGGCCACCCAGGTGAGCCAGATCAGGAGCAGGCTCGCGATCAGGTAGAGGCTCGCAACCTTGATTACGTTACGGCGCCTGAGCTCGGCATAGAGCGACATAGCGTTGCTTCGAAACGGTCGGACTTACATGGTGGCCCAAGCCACCCGAAAGTCAACCGAGAAGGCCCTCCCGCCGGTACAGCCGGGCTGCCACCGCGGTCATGAGGATACCGAGGATGAGCGTGCTGACGAACGAGATCAGGAAGTAGAGCGGGTCGAGCGGCTCGTTCTTGATGCGGTCGACGAGCAGCAGGTGCTGGCTGAGGCTGGGGATGAACATGAACTCGAGCCTGGGCCTGAGTGTCAGGATGCTGACGATCAGGATCGGCACGGTCGGCGCGAACAACAGCATGGACACCCAGGACTGCGCCTCCTTGTAGCTCTTCGTGAACGAGGCGACGAGCGTCATCATCGCCGCGCCGAGCAGGCTGAAGGGCAGGAACAGGATGACGGCGAACAAGACCGTGCCCGGACCGAAATTCGGCGTCATTCCGAGGCTCTGCAGCGGCAGGAAGCCGAGTGCTACCACGAATGCCGAGAGGCTCAGCGTCAGCGCGATCAGCATGTAGATACAGGTGGCCGCGATCTTGCCGAGCATGATGGTTTCGCGTCGCACCGGCAGCGAGACGAGCGGTTCCAGCGAGCCGCGCTCGCGCTCGCCGGCGGTGCTGTCGATCGCGAGATTCATGCCGCCGATCAGTAGCGAGAACACGAAGAAATAACTCAGCATGCCGAGCAGGAGTGCCGATCGGCCCGACGGGGTCGAAACGTCGACCTCGTCGACCGAGACCGGCCGCATGACGAGCGGGCTGACGCCGCGGGCGACCAGGCGAATGCCGGCAAGCTCGGCGTTGTAGCGTTCGAGCACCTGCCGGAGCCGCCGCGCCTCGCGCTCGCCGGCGGAGTTGGCGAGGTCGGACACCAGCTCGACGCGCGCCGGTTCGCCAGCGCCGAGGCGCTCGCCGAAGCCCTTGGGGATAATCAGGACGACGTCGTGGGTGCCAGTCTCGACCGCCGCCTTGGCCGCGTCGAGATCGGCCGGTCCGTCGACGGCCTCGATGCGCTGACTGGCGAGATACCGGACCAGGTTGGGTGCGAACTCCGCGCCGACCACGGCGACCTCGGTGGTCTCGGTCGCGCCCTTCAGCGAGCGTTCTATCGACAGGTTGATGACGAAACCGAACAGGATCGGGCCGAACAGCGGTCCGATCAGCAGCGACGTCAGCAGTGTCCTGCGGTCGCGCGCGTAGTCGATCACCTCTTTCCGGAAGACCGCGAGGAACGTGCTCATGCCTCGCCCCCCACGAGCTGGATCGCGGCGACGAACGCATCCTCGAGATCGTTGCAGCCGGTGCGCTCCCGGATCTCGTCCGCCGAGCCCTCGATCGCGACCCGCCCGGCGGCGATGATCACGATGTCGTCACAGAGCGCCGCGACCTCCTGCATGATGTGGCTGGAGAACAGGATAGAGCGGCCGCTGTCCTTCAGCTTCAGGATCAGCTCGCGCAGGCTGCGCGTCGCCATCACGTCGAGCCCGTTGGTCGGCTCGTCGAGAATGACGTTCTGCGGGTCGTGGACCAGCGCACGGGCGAGCGCGACCCTGGTGCGCTGGCCCTGCGAGAATCCCTTGGTGCGCCGGTCGGCGAAATCACGGATCTCGAGGAGCTCGATGATGTTGTCGACGCGCCCGTCGATCTCGGTACCCGGGATGCCGCACAGCGTCGCGTAATAGGCAATGTTCTCGCGCGCCGTCAGCTGCGGGTAGAGACCCGCGCCGTGCGGCAACGCGCCGAGTTTCTGGCGCGCGGCGAGGCTGTCGGTGACGACGTTCGAGCCGTCGATCTCCGCCGTCCCCGCATCCGGCCGGATCACCGTGTAGAGCATGCGCAGCGTAGTCGACTTGCCGGCCCCGTTCGGGCCGAGGAGCCCCGTTATCTTGCCGTCCGGTGCTTCGAAACTGACGCCGCTGACGGCTTTCACCTCGCCGAAAGACTTGTAGACATTATCGACGCGGATCATGGCGCGGGCCCCGAGAAGGTCAGGAAGAACGGCATCACGAAACTGTCGTCGATGCAGGCAGCGGCGCCGTCCTCGAGTGCCGCCGCGGCCACGAAGCCGGCGACGACCTCGGGCATGCAGCCGACTGCAATCTGGCCGTGACCCTGGTGCTCGCCCGTCAGCAGCCAGGCCTGCTTCAGCCCTGCCGCCGCGCGGGTGGCGTAGGCCGGCGGGGTGATCGGATCGGCGGTGCCGGAGAGCAGCAGCGTCGGTGTCGCCGTCGTCAGCGGCTCGTCGAGATCCTCGTCGACCGGTCCGGCGGGCCAGACGCTGCAGACGTCGACCATCGTGTCGACGAGCGCGGCGCCCATGTAGCTGGCCGCGAGCGCCTCGCGATCGATCGCCGCGTCGGAATAGCGGGCGATGTCCTCCGTGCACATGATCGAGTTGTGCATGCCGGCCGCGATCGTCTCCGAAAGGCCCTGTGTCGTCGACAGGAACTGCGCCGCCAGCGGCTCGACGTTGCCGAGTGCAGCCTCGTGCACGAACAGCGGGATCAGCGCAATCGTATTCGGCTGATAGGCCAGCAGGCGAATGGCGACAATGAGCTGATCGGGACCGAAGGACACCGGCGTCTGCTCGCCGCTGACCGGGTCAGCGATGACGACATCGCGGGGCGCTACGCGGAGCGCCGCGAGGACGCCCTCGAACGAGGTTGCAAGATCCGGGAAGCGTTCGTTGCACGCCGGGTCCGCCGCACAGCGTTCGAAGATGTCGTCGACGGCCCGCTGGGATTCGAGCGCAATGTCCGGGCCGAGCGGCAGGTCCGGGGGGACGACGCCGTCGAGCACGATCGTCCGGGTCGTGTCCGGATAGCGGCGCGCGTAGTGCTGTGCGACGCGGCTGCCGTAGGAAACGCCGTACACGTTCAGTGCCGGGTAACCGAGCGCCTCGCGGATCGCGTCGAGATCCCGCACCGCGATCGAGGTCGTGAAGAAGCGCGGGTCGTAGGGCAGCTCGTCGAGGCACTCCCGGGTCAGCTCGATGACCTGCTCGCGCGACACCGCGCCCTCGATGATGTCCTCACCGGGCTCGCACTGCAGCGCCGCGGACTGCCCCGTGCCGCGCTGGTCGACCAGCAGGATGTCGCGGTCCCGCCGCAGCGGTTCGAAGGCCTGTGCATACGCGGCATAGAACTGGATGGCGCCCTGGCCGGGACCGCCGGCCAGCGGCACGACCGGGTCGGGTTCGGGGTCGAGCGTCAGTGCCGGGACGACGGCCACGCGCAGTGTGATCTTCTCGCCGCCCGGGGCCGCCGGGTCGAGCGGCCTTTCCACGTCGGCGCAGCGGGCCTTGATGCCGGGGAAGCCGGGACCTGCGCTGATGCGGCACTCCTCGAGCTCGAGCGCGGCGACCGGCAGCGCGGCGCTGGCCAGCAGGAGGCATACAAGAACGCGGAGGACATCGGGCATCGGGAGGGCCGCTCATCGAAACGCGGGCTATGGTCGTGAATCGGGGCCGGCCTTGCAAGCACGGTACGCGCGTTGTGGCCAAGCACTGCGGGAGCTACTACAATCCGCCGACCTTCGGCCCTGGTTACTTTTTGAGCAATGTCCGACAGTTTCGATGTCATTGTCGTTGGCGGCGGTCACGCCGGCACCGAGGCGGCCCTCGCAGCCGCCCGGACGGGCGCGCGTACGCTGCTCGTCACGCAGAACATCAACACGCTCGGCCAGATGAGCTGCAACCCGGCTATCGGCGGCATCGGCAAGGGCCACCTGACGCGCGAGATCGACGCGCTCGGCGGCGCCATGGCCGCCGCGATCGACCGGGCGGGCATCCAGTTCCGGACGCTCAATGCCAGCAAGGGACCGGCCGTACGGGCGACGCGCGCACAGGCCGACCGCAGTCTCTACCGAGAGGCGATTCGCTGGCGGCTCGAGAACCAGCCCAATCTCTCGATCTTCCAGCAGTCGGTCGACGACCTCATCGTCGAGGGCGACCGCGTCACCGGTGTCGTAACGGGGCTGGGGCTCCGCTTCCACGCGCGGGCTGTCGTCCTGACCGTCGGCACCTTCCTCGGCGGCCGCATCCTGATCGGGCGCGAGGAAAAGTCGGGCGGCCGCGCGGGCGACGCGCCGTCGATCCGGCTCGCCGAGCGCCTGCGCGAGCTGCCGTTCCGGGTCGCCCGCCTCAAGACGGGGACGCCGCCGCGGCTCGACGGCAAGACGCTCGACTTCAGCCGCATGGTCGAGCAGCCCGGTGACACGCCGACGCCGGTGTTCTCCTTCCTCGGTCGCCGCGACGAACATCCGCGGCAGGTCCCGTGCTTCATCACGCGCACCACCGAGGCCACCCACGACATCATCCGCGCGGCGCTCGACGAATCGCCGATGTATACCGGGTTGATCGACGGCGTCGGGCCGCGCTACTGCCCGTCGGTCGAGGACAAGGTCGTACGTTTTGCCGACAAGGAGTCGCACCAGATCTTCGTCGAGCCGGAGGGACTGACGACGCACGAGGTCTACCCGAACGGCATCTCGACGAGCCTGTCCTACGCGACCCAGGTTCACCTCGTCCGGTCGATACCGGGATTCGAACAGGCCCACATTACACAGCCAGGCTACGCGATCGAGTACGACTATTTCGATCCGCGCGATCTGAAGCCGACGCTGGAAACGAAGCACGTTGCAGGCCTCTACTTCGCGGGGCAGATCAACGGCACGACCGGCTACGAGGAAGCCGGCGCCCAGGGGCTCCTCGCGGGCATCAACGCGGCGCGCCGGTCGCGCGACGAGGAGGGCTGGTTCCCGGCGCGGCACGAGGCCTATTTGGGCGTGCTCGTCGACGATCTCGTTACCCGCGGCGTCAGCGAGCCCTACCGGATGTTCACGAGCCGGGCCGAATATCGGCTGACCCTGCGCGAGGACAATGCCGACCAGCGCCTGACGCCGGTCGGCCGCGAACTCGGCCTCGTCGACGATCGTCGCTACCGCGTGTTCGAAGACAAGATGGCGCGCGTCGCTGCCGAGACCGCGCGGCTGGAATCGATCCTCGTGCGGCCGGCCGCGTTCGACACGGCCGACCGGGCCTTGCTGGACAAGCCGATTTCCCGCGAGGCGACGGCGGCGGAGCTCCTGCGGCGGCCCGAACTCGATCACGCGACGGTGACGTCGCTGTCGATGGTCGGCGCGATGCCGGCGACCGACTGGCCCGAGCTCGACGAGCAGGTCACGGGCCAGCTCGACGTCGCCGCAAAGTACGCGGGCTATATCGAACGGCAGGAGCGCGAGATCGCCCGGCATGCCCGGCAGGAATCGCTGCGGCTGCCCGCGGACATCGACTACGCCGCGGTCGCCGGACTTTCGACCGAAGCGCGCCAGCGTCTCGAGGCCAGCCGGCCGGAAACGCTAGGGCAGGCGTCGCGACTCGAGGGGGTCACCCCGTCGGCGGTTTCGCTGCTGCTGATCCATCTCCGCAAACGTTCCGCCAGCGACGCGCTCAGCCGTTCTGCCTGAGCTCTCCGGGCCGTGTATCCTTGCCGCATCGGGGCGGTGAGACGCTACGCAGATGACTGAGTCGAAAGCCAACCGGAAGCACGTGTACCTGCTGCTCGCGGCCGCGATCGTGGCCGCCGGCGTCTTCGCGCTGTGGCCGGCTCCGACCGAGCGCGAAACGAGTCGCGCGGCTGCCGACACGCTGCACCGCGGCATCGGCGCCGCACCGGAGTCGTTCGATCCGCACAAGGCACGAAGCGTGCAGGCGTCGATCGTGTTCCGGGATCTCGGCGAGGGCCTCACGGGGTACACCGCTGCCGGTGAACTCGTACCGGCCGCAGCCGAATCCTGGGAGCTCTCCGAGGACGGCCTCGTCTACACTTTCCGGCTGCGCGACACGGCCCGCTGGTCCAACGGCGAGCCGGTAACGGCCGACGATTTCGTCTTTACGTTCCGGCGGATCGTCGACCCGGCGACCGCGGCGCTGAATGCAGGTGCGATCGGGCCGATCGCCAACGGTCCCGCCATCGTCGCGGGCGGCCTGCCGCCGGAGTCGCTCGGGGTCAGCGCTCTCGACGACCTGACGCTCGAGATCACGCTGTCCCAGCCGACGCCCTATTTTCTTGCGCTGCTGACGCACCCGAGCACCTTTCCGCAGAATGCGGCGAACATCGAGGCGCACGGCGCAGGACACGCGCGACCGGGTGTTCTCGTCACCAACGGGCCCTACCGGCTGGCTGCCGTGGAGCCCAGCTCGCTGATCGAGCTCGAACGGAACCCGCATTACTGGAACGATGCCGCTACCGCCATCGATCGCGTCCACTACCACGTGCTCGTCGAGCCGATGAGCGAGTACAACCGGTTCCGGGCCGGCGAGCTGCACACGACGAGCACCGTCCCGACCGACATCTTCGCCTCGGTCCGGGAGCAATTCCCGGCCGCGCTGCGGGTGGCGCCGAGCCTCGGCATCTATTACTACGGTTACAACGTCACGCGGCCGCCGTTCAAGGACAACCTGCCATTGCGGCAGGCACTGTCGATGGCGATCGACCGGGAAGTGCTGGTCGAGAAGATCACCGGCCGCGGGGAGGAGCCGGCTTACAGCTGGATCCCGCCCGGCATCCCGGGCTACGAGCCCCCGCGGCTGCCGTTCGAGTTGATGTCGCAGGAGGAGCGCAACGCGCAGGCGCGGCGGCTGTACTACTCCGCGGGCTATAGCGACGACAAGCCGGCCCGCATCGAGTTGCGCTACAACACATCGGACGAGCACGAACGCATCGCGCTCGCGATCCAGTCGATGTGGCGGGATGTCCTCGGCGTCGAAACGACGCTGATCAACGAGGAGTTCCAGGTGCTGCTCGCGAACATGCGCGAGCGCAAGGTCACCGAGGTGTTCCGGTCGAGCTGGAACGGCGACTACAACGACGCGCACACGTTCCTGTCGATCTTCGAGTCCGGGAGTCCGTGGAACCTCTCCGGCTGGTCCAACGCCGAGTACGACTCGCTGATGCGGCGCGCATCGACCCAGCTGAATCCCGAGACGCGGCGCCGCTACCTCGAGGAGGCCGAGCGCCTGCTGCTCGCGGAATACCCGGTGATCCCGCTCTACTACTACGTCAGCAAGCATCTCGTCAGCCCGGAGGTCGAGGGCTGGGAAGACAACATCCTCGACTACCACTATTCGCATCACCTGAGCCTCGGGGCCGAGGGGAGCTAGGCGTTGCTCGCGTTCGCGCTGCGTCGACTGCTGGC
Source organism: Woeseiaceae bacterium (assembly GCA_036350895.1). GTDB lineage: Bacteria > Pseudomonadota > Gammaproteobacteria > Steroidobacterales > Woeseiaceae > UBA1847. The sequence continues at coordinate 4,808 of JAZBNZ010000231.1, read as the reverse complement.
AGCGATCCCGACGCTGTTCTTCGTCATCCTGATCGCGTTCCTGATGGTGCACGCGGCACCCGGCGGGCCGTTCGACAGCGAGCGCGCACTGCCGCCCGAGATCGAGGCCAACGTCGCTGCCGCCTACCGTCTCGACGAGCCGCTGCCCGCGCAGTTCGTCCGCTATCTCGGCGGCGTGGTGACCGGCGACTTCGGGCCCTCGTATCGCTACCGGGACTACACGGTCGCCGAACTGATTGCCGGCGCGTTGCCGGTATCCGTACTGCTGGGCGGGCTAGCGATGATCCTCGCGCTGGCTTTCGGCATCGCGGCGGGTTCCGCGGCGGCGCTCTACCGCGGCAGCTGGTTGGATCGCGGCATCATGGCAAGCACGATGATCGGGATCTCGATCCCGGTGTTCGTCGTTGCGCCACTGTTCGTCCTGCTGTTTGCGGTGACCCTGCGCTGGTTGCCGGCCGGCTGGAGCGGTGCGGACGGCACAGGCCGACTGGTCCTGCCGGTCGTCGCGCTCGCGCTGCCGCAGGTCGCCTACATCGCCCGGCTGTTGCGCGCGAGCCTGATCGACGTGCTGGGCAGCGATTTCATTCGCACCGCGCGGGCAGCCGGGCTGCCGATGCAAGCGGTTCTCTTCACGCATGCGCTGAAGCCGGCAATACTGCCGGTGCTGTCGTATCTCGGCCCGGCGGTCGCGAGCATCCTGACCGGTTCGGTCGTGGTCGAGCAGATCTTCGGCATCCCCGGGCTCGGCCAGCTCTTCGTCACCGGCGCGCTCAATCGCGACTACACGCTGGTGCTCGGCATCGTGATCTTCTACGCGGCGCTGATCGTCCTGATGAACCTGCTCGTCGATCTGCTGTACGGCGCGATCGATCCGCGGATCCGCTACTCATGACGGCGCTCGGGCGCACAGCGGCACGTATCGCCTCGGTGCGACTGGTGCGCACGACGGCGGCGCTGCTGCTGGCGATCACCCTTTTGGCCGTCGTCGGCCCCTTGTTCAGCCCGCACGGCGCGATCGATACCGGCTTCGACCGCATCCTGGCGCCGCCGGGCCTCGCGGGGGGGCATTGGTTCGGCACGGACAACCTCGGCCGCGACCTGTTCGTGCGGACGCTCGAGGGCACGCGGACGACGCTGCTGGTCGCGACCGTGGCGAGCATCGTCAGCCTCCTGATCGGCGTGGTCTACGGCACGATCGCGGGCTACGTCGGTGGCCGCGTGGATGCCGTGATGATGCGCGTCGTCGATACCCTTTATGCGCTCCCGTTCATCTTCCTGGTGATCCTCCTGATGGTCGCCTTCGAGCGCAACTTCTTGCTGATCTTCGTCGCCATCGGCGCGGTGAACTGGCTCGACATGGCGCGCATCGTCCGCGGCCAGACGCTGGCGCTCAAGGAGAAGGAGTTCATCGAGGCGGCGCGCCTGCTCGGTGTACCGACGCGGCGCGTGCTGCTCCGCCACGTTGCGCCCAACCTGCTCGGCGTGGTGCTCGTCTACCTGACGCTGACGATCCCGCAGGCGGTACTCGTCGAGTCGTTCCTGAGTTTCCTGGGGCTCGGCATCCAGGAGCCCGCGACGTCGCTCGGTACCCTCGTCGCCAACGGCGTCGGCGTACTCGAGCAGGCGCCCTGGGTCCTGCTCATCCCGTCGTTATTCCTGTTCGTCATCCTGCTGCTCTTCAACTTCCTGGGAGACGGCTTGCGTGACGCGTTCGATGTCAGGCTGGCCACGGAGGAACGCCAGTGAGCCTGCTCGTCGTCGATTCGCTGTCCGTGGCCTACGGCTCAAGGCCGGTCCTCCACGACATCAGTTTCAGCCTGGATCGCGGCGAGTCCCTCGGCCTCGTGGGCCTGTCGGGTTCCGGCAAGACGCAGACGGCGCTCGCGATCCTGGGCCTGCTCCCGGACGATGCGGACGTGCGCGGGCGCGTGCGCTTCGAGGAGACCGACCTGCTCGAAGCGGACACGGCGACCCTGTTGCGTCTTCGCGGCCAGCGCATCGCGATGGTGTTCCAGGACCCGTCGCTTGCCCTGAACCCGTACCTGACGATCGGGCAGCAGCTCGGCGCAATCCTGAAGACGCACCGGCTGGCGCCGGCGGACGCAGTCCGCGATCGCGTGATCGCCGCGCTGGCCCGCGTCGGCCTGCCCGACCCCGGCGAACAGGTCGATCGTTACCCGCACCAGCTGTCCGGCGGGATGCGCCAGCGCACGATGATCGCCGCGGCGCTGCTCGGCGAACCCGACATCCTGATTGCCGACGAGCCGACGACGGCGCTCGACGTGACCGTGCAGGCAGAAATCCTGGATCTCCTGGACGAAATCCGGGGCGACACCGCGCTGCTCCTGATCACCCATGATCTCGGCATCGTCGCCGGGCGCTGCGAGCGGATGCTGGTCATCGATGCGGGTCGCGTGGTCGAGACCGACCGGACGGCCGGCCTGTTCAAGGCCCCGCGAATGCCGCTGACGCGCTCGCTGCTCGCTGATGCGCTCACGCTGTCCGAGGAACCGCCGCCACCCGGTGACGGCGACATCCTGCTGAGCGCGGACAGGCTCGGCGTGAGTTACCCGGTATCCCGGCGGCGCGAACTCGTCGCCGTCCGAGACCAGAGCTTCGCGATCCGGGAAGGTGAAACGCTCGCGATCGTCGGTGAATCGGGTTCGGGGAAATCGAGCCTCGCGCGCGCCGTGCTCGGCCTGGTTCCGCCGGCGTCAGGGCGCGTGCTGTTCCGCGACGAACCCCTGCCGGCGACGCTCGATGCGCGCCCGCTGGCGCTGAAGCGCGATCTTTCACTCGTGTTCCAGGACCCCCCGGGGTCGCTCAGCCCGTCGATGCGCGTCTCTGACATCCTCGCCGAGCCGCTCAGGGTGCACTCGCCGGCCCTCGGCAAAGCCGAACGTCGGGAGCGCGTCGAGGCGGTCGCGGCCAGCGTCGGCCTGGAGCCGTCGCTGCTGGACCGCTACCCGCACCAGCTCTCCGGTGGCCAGGCACAGCGGGTAGCCGTTGCCCGCGCGATCGTGCTGAAGCCGAAGCTGCTCGTCTGCGACGAGGCCGTTGCCGCGCTCGACGGCCGAACGCGGCGGCGCATCCTCGACCTGCTGCAAGCGGTCCAGGCGGAGACGGGACTCGCCATGCTGTTCATTACCCACGACATCGCCGTCGCGCAGTCGATCGCGCATCGGGTCGCGGTGATGTATCTCGGCCGCATTGTCGAGATCGGGGCGACCCGCGACGTATTCGGCAGGCCGCGGCACCCGTATACCCGCGCGCTGATCGATGCGGTGCCCCTCCCGGACCCGCTAGCACCGGGCGGTGTCGCCACCCTCTCCGGCGAGCTGCCATCGGCACTGGAGCCCCCGGCGGGTTGTGCGTTCCAGACAAGATGCCCCCGGGTCGAGGAACGCTGCCGCGACGTCACGCCGCAGCTCGAACCGGTCGGTGGCTCGCGGGTCGCCTGTCTGCGGGCGAAGGAGCTCGACCTCGGCCGGCCCGGCCAGGGCCGCGCCGGTTAGGGTACCGCCAGCGGGATCGTCATCGGCGCGCCGTTGATCGTCAGGATGCCCTTGGCGAACTCGATCTCGGTGACGAACGCGTCGCCGTCCTGCTTGAGGTAACCCATACCCACGAGGGCGCCGGCCTGCGGGTTCATGGCGATGAGCATGTCGACCAGGCTGTCGTTCATGCGAATCGAGCCGGTGCCCCGGGTGGCGAGCAGCACGGCCGACCACGGCGTATCGATATCGTCGCGCGGTTCGACATCGACGTCGAACGACGACTCGAGGCGACCGCCGAGCAGTTCGGCATCCAGTCGCTCGACATCGAGCGACATGCCCCCGGCAACGACGCGGCGCAGCTCCGGCTCCAGCAGGCTCGACATGGCTTCGGGACTATCGCCATCCAGCATCAGCGACTGGTAGCGACGCACGAATCGGCCGAACGCGACCGGGTCGACGCCGGAAAGCTGCAGGTCCAGCACCGTGCGGGAGGGTCCGCCGGCAGCGTCCGGTGAGGCGAACTCGGTCGCGAGATCGAGCGTGAGTTTCTCGTCGACGATCCGGCTACCGACGTTCACCCGCAGGGGGCCGGTGATACTGCCGCCCGCGTCGAACGAGTCAAAAGTCGTCTCGGCGTGGCCGACCAGGAACCCGTAGCGGGACGGCGTCTGCTCACCTTCGATCGTGAAGCCCCTGATCGTGAGAGGCATGGTGCTGTCGGGCGCAGTCAGCTCGTCGAGGGCCGCATCGAACCTTACCCGGTTGTCCGATGGCCGCGTCTCGATCTCGATCCGGCCGTTGCCCCAGCCGAGCCGGCCACTGTCGGCGTCGATCGAGCCGGCCGGCAGCGTGTACCCGGAGCGCATGGAACCGGTAAAGCCAACGCTCGAATTGATGACCCCGGGGACGTCGACCCGCTTGCCGTCGGGCATCTCGATCCTGATCGTCGAGATAGCGTCGCCCAGACCCGGCCGGAGCGAGCCGTCTTCCCGGCCCATCGACGAAACCGGGATGACGCCATGGTCCACCCGCGTGTTGATGATCAGGGCCGGCAGGGGCGCGTCGGGCGCGAGGCCGAGCAGCGCCCTGTACTGCTCGGCAAAGGCCCCGTCCTTGAACTCGATACGGTGTTCGCCCTCGGTCGTGAACCAGCCGCGCTGGAAAACCTGCGCACTGACCACGACCTCGTCGTTTTCGACGGTGCCGACGCGGATGTTCTCGTCGATGCTGCGCTCGGCCAGCCGACCGATCAGTCCCGGCGAGACGAGGATCAGCACGGCGAGGCCCACAAGGAGGGCGACGATGCCTTTT
>JAZBNZ010000230.1:0-7407 GCA_036350895.1 Woeseiaceae bacterium | reverse complement strand
CTTGAAGAGCCGCTCCTACAGTCCACGAATCCGACAACGGGAAACGCTTCTGCTGTAGGAGCGGCTCTTCAAGCCGCGACGAATTACGCGCAATATCCAGGACATGCCGCGGTCGGCGCTCGAGGAGCGTTTCCTGCAGTCCACGATTCCGACAATGGCAAACGCTTCTGCTGTAGGAGCGGCTCTTCAAGCCGCGACGAATTACGCGCAATATCCAGGACATGCCGCGGTCGGCGCTCCAGGAGCGTTTCCTGCAGCCTACGATTCCGACAATGGGAAACGCTTCTGCTGTAGGAGCGGCTCTTCAAGCCGCGACCGCACGGAGGTTTCAGCGTTCGCCCTGGAGTCGAGCGAAGTAATCGGTCGCCGCGGCCCGCACCTTCGGCGCCAGCACGAGCGTCGACAGCATCGTGGGGATTGCCATCAAGGCGTACATGCCGTCGATGAGCCCGATCACGGCGCGCAGCGGTGACACTGCACCCAGCGTGATCAGGCCGACGTAAAACCACGGGTAGGCATTCTCGTAGCGCGTGCCGAACAGGAAGCCGGTGCACTTGCTGCCGTAATAGCTGAACGTCAGCACCGTGCTCATGCTCAGGAAGAACACCATCACGACGAGCAGGTAGCCACCGATGCCGGGAAAGGCCGTCTCGAATGCCTCGCCGGTCAGCGTCGCACCGACGGCGTCTCCCTGCCACACACCCGTGACGAGGATCGCGAGCGCCGTGCACGTGCATACGATCAGCGTATCGACCACGGGCCCGATCATCGCGACCAGTCCTTCGCGGATCGGTTCTTTCGTCTTCGCGGCGCCGTGCGCCAGCGCCTCGGTGCCGATACCGGCCTCGTTGGAGAACGCGCCGCGCTGGACACCGATGAGGATGATCGTGCCGAGCGCGCCGCCGGCGACCGACCGGCCCCGGAACGCATCCTCGATGATCATGGCGAACGCGCCCGGTACCGCGTCGGCGTTGCCGACCAGCAGGATGGCCGTCAGGACAAAATAGAACACGACCATGAAAGGCACGACCCGGCTCGTGACGGCTGCGATCCGCTGGATCCGGCCGATGATGACGGCAAAGACGAGCGCGCTCAGCAAGAGGCCCAGCACGAGGTCGAACGTGAAGTGGTCGTCGGCCTGCGTGATCCCCGCCGGTATCGCGACGACGTCGCGCGTGATCTGCACGAGCTGGTTGACCTGGAAGATCGGCAGCGTGCCGAAAATGGCGGCGACGGCAAACAGGACCGCGAGCGGCCGCCAGCGCGGTCCGAGTGCCTCGCGGATGACGTACATCGGGCCGCCCTGGAGGTGCCCCGCGTCGTCCCGGCCGCGGTACATGACCGCAAGCGAGGCCGTATAGAACTTGGTCGCAACACCGACGATCGCCGTCACCCACATCCAGAAGATCGCGCCCGGGCCACCGACGGTGATTGCGACGGCGACGCCCGTGATGTTGCCGAGCCCCAGCGTGCCGGACAGCGCGGTCGCCAGCGCCTTGAAGTGCGAGATGTCGCCCTCGCTGCCGGCCTCCCGGTCATAGCGGCCGGTCAGTATCGACAGCCCGTGGCCGAAGTACCGATACGGCCGTGCATGCGAGTGCACGAGGAAGAACACGCCGCCGCCGACGAGCAGCACGACGAGCGGCGTGCTCCACATGAAGCTTGCAAACGCGTTCAGCGCGTCGGCGATCGAGTGCATAGGGCGGGTTCGGGGAGGACGAAGACGCCGATACCATAGCGCGTCGATCGTTCCTGTACCAATGATGGCCGACGGGAGTGATCGACGCGCAGGGCAATCCCGGTTCGTGAGCGGCGCACGCAGGTTCGTCGGCGCCGGGCACACGAAACCGCCACTGCGACACGGTATTGAAGCCTTTGCGAGGTTACGGGCGATGCCATCTGGCGCGGTTCGACGCCCCGCTCGTCGATCGATTATGATTCGCGCCAAGGAAGTCGCTGAGCGCCCATCTTGAAAGCCGAGTTACTGCAGGGTTTTTACCTTGGCAATGTCCTCATCGAGCCGCTCACGCGCGAGGTCACCGGACCGCGCAACTCGACGCAGGTCAGCCCGAAGGCCGCCGAAGTACTGCTGCAACTCGCTGCCGCCCCCGGCAAGATGCAGAGCCGCGAGTTCCTGCTCGAAAAGGTATGGGGCGAGGGTCGGGGCTCGCCCGAGGCGCTCAGCAAGGTCGTCAGGGAGCTTCGTCGTGCGCTGGACGATCCGGCGCAGAGTCCCCGTTTTATCCAGACGCTGCCCGGCAGGGGCTACCGGCTGATCCTGGAGCCACGGCCGTCGGCCGCGGCCGGCGAAGCAGTCGTGCCCGGTGGGAGCGGTGCGGCGCAACTCGGCTTCTTCCAGAGCCTGCAGCAACGCGGCGTATTCGAGGCGGCGATCGCCTACCTGGTGCTCGGCTGGCTGATCATCCAGGTCGCCGACGTGGTCTTCGAGCAGCTGCTGTTTCCGCAATGGGTCGGCACCTTCGTCACGGTGCTGGTGATTGCGGGCTTCCCGATCGTGCTCGGCCTGTCCTGGCTGCTCGAGTTCCGCGACGGCCGCGCGAGGCTCGACAAAGGGCCCGATGCCAGGCACCCGCGACAGCGATTCAGCCGGACGTACCTGTCGGTCGTCAGCGCCCTTGCGATCTCGGCGCTGCTGGTCTTCCTGTACGACCAGACCATAGGCCTGCCGGAGCCCGACGACTCGCCGAGCGTCGCAGGCCCGGACGCCGAGGGGCTGCCGCCGGTGGAAGCCAACTCGATCGCCGTGCTGAAGTTCTTCAACATCGACGGCAGCGATACCGCTGAGGTTTTTGCCAGCGGTTTCGCGGAGGGCATGATCAACCGGCTGACGCGACTGCCGAGCCTGCTCGTTGCGTCGCGGGGCGATGCCTGGTCTCTCGGTGAGTCATCGTCCTCGGAGGAGGTTCGTCGGCGGCTGCGCGTCGCGTACTTTGTCGAAGGCAGCGTCCAGCTGATAGACGATCGCCTGCGGGTCACGGTGACACTGGTCGATTCCGGCACCGGTTTCCAGCTGACCACGCGGACCTTCGACGAGCCGATCGAGGATTTCAACAAGGTCCAGCGGGACCTCATCAATGTGACCGTCGCGAACCTGCGTATCGCATTGCCGCCGGAATCCGGCGCTCTGCTCGAGGCCCTGGACGAAGAGGCTGATCTCGATGCCTACATCCTGTATCGCAAGGGCCGGGAGGTCTTCGAGCGGCCGCGGACAACAGAGAGCCTGGGCGAGGACATACGCCTCTATGAGCAGTCCCTTGCCTTCGATCCCGAATACGCGGCCGCGCACGCCGGGCTGTGCACGGCCTACGTGGTGCTCTACACACTGAGCAACGAGTCCGCCGATATCGAGTCGGCCGAAGCGGCCTGCGCGGCGGCCCTCCGGTCGAGCCCGCGGTTGCCGGTTGTCCATGACGCCCTCGGTGACCTGTATCTCCGGACGGGCAGGCTGCTGGCAGCCGAAGAGGCGTACGAGAGGGCCCTCGAGATCAACGCGCAGGACGTTCAGGCAATGGTCGGTCTCGCCGAGGTGTACAGACGCACGGAGCGCCTCGTGCGCGCCGAGTTGCTACTGGTCGATGCTATCGGTAAACAGCCGGGTAACTGGCGAACGATCAATCGCTATGGGGGCTACCTGTTCTCGATGGGGCGATACGACGAAGCGGCCGGTGCCTACCGGCAGGTCGTACTGCTGGCCCCTGATAACTTCCAGGCACGCACCAACCTGGGCAGTGCCTACCTGCTTGCCGGGGAGTTCGAGAAGGGGAGACGGGCTCTCGAGGAGGCGCTGGAGATCCAGCCCATCGAGCGCACCTACTCCAACCTCGGCGTCGCCTACTACTATCTCGGCGATTTCGCCCGGTCCGTCGCCATGCACCGGCAGGCCGTCAAGCTGACCCCGGGGCAGTCTGTCAACTGGCTCAACCTGGCGGATGCGCTGCACTTCGCCGGCGACGACGCGGCGTCCCGCGATGCGTTCACGACGGCCGGGGAACTGGCGGAGAGCACACTCACGGTCGACCCGGCGGATGCCGAGGCACTGGTTACCCTGGCCTGGACCCGGCACAGGCTCGGCAACAGCGACGAGGCGCTCGATATGATCGCGCGAGCCCTCGAGATCGATCCGGAAGATCCCTACAGCTATTACTTCGGCGCACTGATTCAGAACGAGACCGGCGACACCGACGCGGCGCTCGATGCGCTCGGGCAGGCGCTCGAGAAGGGCTACCCGGCGAGCTTCCTGGTGGCCGAACCCTATCTCGGCGCGTTGCGGGCCGACCCGCGATTCCACGAGATGGTTGCGGCGAGTTTCCAATAGCCGGCCGGCGGCCCGGTGAACGCAGGTATACTCGACCCACTCGCGGGGACGATTCGACGCGTTCCCCCTACCTTTGATTCCCGGGATGATGGCAGCGCCACCCGAGCGATGTATTCCCGCTGCCGGCAAGATAATAAGGAAAAGCACGATGAACAAGAAATTGCTGATTGCCCTACCGGCCTGTCTCCTGCTCATCGAAGGAGCGCCCGAGCTCACCGCGCAGGACGCCTGCGCGCCGATGGAGGTGCCGCCAGTGTGTCAGCCGGCCGCGCGCATTACGATCAATAACCAGGCCCATACGATTGCACCGCCGAATATTTGCGCGGCTCCCGGCCAGGTCATCGACGTCAACGTCGTGCCGAGTGGCACCGCACAGATCGTCGGCAAGAGCGGCTGGCCCGCCGGCGGGGGCTCCTCGTTCACAATTACCGCACCCGAGCGCGCCGGGGAGTACGACTACGATGTGTACTTCGGTGACGGCAGTTGTATCGACCCACGCATCACCGTCAACTAGGCAAAAAAAGCGGCCCCTGAGGGGCCGCTCCGAATGTTCGGGCGGGTAGGGGTACCCCGCCGAACGGTTGGTTGAGGTCTCGCTTACTCCGCAGGCGGTGCCACGAAGTCGAGCGGGGTTTCCTCGCCGATGTTGATCACGGCCTCGAGGCCTTCGGTGGGCTCGAACGCGCTGCCGTCGCAGGTGAAGGCTGCCGTGTATGTGCCAGCCGTGATGAGGTCGATCGAGTAGCTGTACAGGATCGACTCGTCCGTCTGCTCTTCACCGATGACTTCGCCGGTGTAGTCCGGAGTCAGGTCCGAACTCGGCGTGACGGTTCCAGCGAAGACCGAGATCGACGGCGTGTCCGTTTCGGCGCAGGCGTCGACCAGCTCACTGGCGACTGAGCCGGACATCGAACCCACTGGCGCCGGCGCGTCTTCGGTCAGGAAGTCGACGATCGTCTCCGTGGCGGGGAAGATCTCGGCTGTCTTGCCGTCTACCGGGATGAATTCGGTGCCGGTGCACGTAAACGCTGCGTTGTAGTTGCCGGCCTGGAGGGCGACCGAGTAGCGGTACTGCTCTGCCGTCATGTCCATTGCCACGTCGACGATTTCGAGCGGCGCTTCGGCAAAATCAGGCGCGACATCCTCGGCGAACACGTAGACCGCCGCATCGAATTCCGCGTCGCAGAGTCCTGATTCCGGCGCTTCCGGATCGAAGAACGCATCGGCGACCTGGCCGGTCAGCGTGCCCGGCGCGTCCTCGAGGAAGAAATCGACCGTTGTCACTTCTTCGACGAAGATTTCGGCCGGCTTGCCGGCGAGCGGGATGAAGTCCGTGCCGTTGCAGGTGTAAGCGGCTTCGTAATTGCCGGCCAGCAGGAAGCCGATGGAGTAGCGATACTGCATCGAGCCGTCTTCCAGCATCCGCTCTTCGACGAGACCGGTCGCAACCGCGTCGTCTTCGGCGAACGGGTCGTCGAACGGGTTTGGTGTGACGCCGTCGTCGAACACGTAAACCGATGGCGGGAAGTCCGCGTCGCAGGACTCTAGGGCGATCAGTTCGTTGCCGACCTGGCCGACCAGCGTCCCGACTTCGTTGTTTGCGACGAGCTTGACGACCGGCTTCATCATGACGTCCGGCAGCTGTCCCGGCGGGCTGTTGAACGATTTGCCGAGGTCCCACTCGGCGGTGTAGTCGCCCGTGCGGTTGGCCGCAATGATGATGTCCTTGATCAGCTGCAGGCCGCGCTGCGAGCCGCTCGGGATGTAGAGATTATTCAAATCGCCATTCTTCCGAACGAGATAGGAGTTTTCCGTCTGGTCGTCGCAGAGCTCGCTGGTCGGGTCGGCGTCATTGACGCCCCCGCTCATTCCACGCTCCGCCTGCACCTTGAGGCGAATCCACTCGTACTCGCCGGCCGGCACTTCCCAACCGGTTATGATCGGGTGCGAGTTGGCGCCCTGGTTCAGGAGCAGGTTGACGACCTCGGGTTCGTCGAAGTCGATCGTCTCCTTGTCGCCGCTGTCTGCATGCTTCAGCTCGACGCCGTCGAAGCGGATGCAGACCTTCGCGGCATCCTTGATCGGCGCGTCGCTGACGCTCAGGTTGAGATAACCGGTGTCGGCGGCGGGCGGCTGAGTCGGCGCAGGCGGCTGACCGGGTTGGCCCGGCTGGCCGGGCTGGTTCGGCGTCAGTTGCGACTGATCGTCGATTCCGCTGCCGGATCCACCGCAGGCGGCCAGTACGAATGCAAGAACAGATACCAGTCCGATGCCGGACCGTTTCGTAAAAGTGGTCATTTCGTCATTCCCCGTGACTTTAGTTTTCGTTACAACGGGTATAACGGCTACGATGATGCATCGGTTGCACCCTTTTTACATAAAATCGGCAAAAAGCCCGCTTTCGGCGTTATGTAAAAAAAGTGCAACCATTCCCGCGCCCCGCGCGTTAATCCCTGTGAAACGACATCGAAATGAAGCACAACTCGCGCAAGACCCGGTTTGAAGCCTTGTTGCGACCGCATTTCGATGCGTTGTACGCCGCCGCCCGGCGCATGACGCGGGTCTCGGCCGACGCCGAGGACCTGGTCCAGGAAGTGGCCATCAAGGCGTTCGAGCGGCTGGAAGAACTGGAACGGATGGAATTTCCGAGGGCCTGGTTGCTGCGAGTCATGTACAACAAGTTTATCGACACACAGCGCAGTGAAGACCGTTCCCCGATGAGCCACGCGGCCACCGGGGAGGCTTCGGCCGAGCCCGATGAGCACGGCCGGAGTGACTGGCTGCCGGAAGAGAGTCTCGACCGGGAGATTCGCATTACCCGCATCCTGATGGCGATGAAACGCCTCGACGCGGAAGCAGCCTCGCTGGTGGCATTGCGCGATATCGAGGGACTGACGATCGCCGAGCTCGAGAAGCTGACCGGTTCGCCGGCCGGCACGATCAAGGCGCAGCTGCACCGGACGCGCGCGCGGCTCGGTCGCATGCTGGCGAACGACCCCGCGCTGAAACCCGAACTGAAGGCAGTCGGCAGTGACAATGACCTGTAACGAAACCGGCGAACTGCTCGGCCG
>JAZBNZ010000229.1:0-2692 GCA_036350895.1 Woeseiaceae bacterium | reverse complement strand
TCGACCCTGATGGCCGGCTCACCGACGAGGGATCCAAGCTCTTGCAGGCTATGATGGAGCAATCTGCCGCTCGCTCCGTGTTCCGCTTCGGCTGATCATTGTCACATCGGAAAGACGCCTCACCACCGACTTCAAAGGACTGTCACAATGCGCAACGCCTACGCAAAGCTGCGACACAAACCGAAACCGGAGCTCTTCTTCCAGGCCTGGGTCACGTTCGCTGTCGCGCTCGCCATCTACATCGCAACCGCGGCGACACTCGTCACCAACATCAACGACATGCTCTGGTACGTCGGCGCCCCTATCGCTTTCGCCAAAGCCGTGTTGGTCGTATCGGGGCTCGGGTTCTTGGTGTGGTTTGTCGCCGTGCGTCGTCCCGAGAGCGGTTCGAATTAAGCCGGTTTCCTTGGGCGCACGAATCAACTTACTCGCCGTCGTCCGTGCGTGGCCGGCAACTACTTTTTCGCGTCACAAGCGTGTCGTCACGCCGCCTCGAAACACCGGGTTTTGTCGTCCCGTCGGCTGGGATGCTCTCTTTTGCACTACCTCCCGCAACTTCGGGAAAAGAACCTCATGAGTGCCGTAGTGTCTTTCGCACGGTCGCGGTTCGAGCTGCCGGCCGTTCAGTGGGCAGATTGGCTGCTTCGCCTGCCGCTCGCCGCGATCATTCTACAGCAGGCGAGCTACAAATTGCCGTTAAACGCCGATGATGCGGCGGCCTATGGGCTACCGTTGATCCTCTGGGGTCTAGCGGCTTTCGGCGAGCTGGCAGCCGGCGCAGGTCTCCTCGTCGGGGGCTTGATCCGAAACTGGTTCGGTGACGCTGTCACGCGCCTTGCCGGGCTGGGGATTGCGATCATCGTAGCCGGCGTCCTGGTCGTCGCCTATGCGGCACCGCCGATCGTCGAGATCTTGCTCTACAATCAGCTGCACGTGATGCTGCTGGTGAGCTCTGTGTTCTTCGCGCTCCGTGGCAATCGCGCCTGAACCTCAGGCCCCTTCGTCCGTTGGAGCGACGGCCCGCGTGATCAAGAGTTGCGCGGGCCGTTGTCACGTTACCGATGGCAGTGCTGTCGGTCGCTTTCCCGCGGCAAGACCGGTCATACATTAGCTGTCGCGCGGCTCCGCCGATCGCCGAACCTGGAAGCGTGATCGAGGACCGTTGTCGGCCCGACACCATCGCTCGCGCAACCTGCCCCGCGGCGCGTCGCGACGGCAAGATCTAACCATAGGCGCCGAGCTGTAGCGCTCGCTCGTCTTTGCCCGTTCAAGGAAGTGTTTCCCAGCGATCGCCGATCGACACGTGCCTCCCGCTCTTTCTCGAAGGCATCCTGCCGAATCGCGCATAAGCTCTATCTCTCGCTTTGCATCCGCGGCCGGAGACACGCGCAGCAGCACCCGAAAGGCCCTGTCTTGCACCGAATAGACCTGCCGGAACGGCCGGACTGGCGCCATCAAGCCGAGAAGCTCGGCTTCTTGTTTCACACCATGCACGGCGAGCCCTACTGGGACGAGACCAGCGCCTACGCCTTCTCGCTGGAGCAGATCGAACGCGACATCGAAGAGCCTGCGGCGCGCCTGCACCGACTCTGCCTGGAAGCCGTGGCGGAGGTGGCGACGTCGGAGGAGCTCATGGCCAGGCTCGGCGTGCCGGGACCGCTCATGGACTACGTCCGCGCCAGCTGGGAGCGCGCTGAGCCGTCCCTCTACGGTCGCTTCGATTTGAGCTACGACGGCGCCGCACCGCCCAAGCTGCTGGAATACAACGCCGACACGCCGACCTCGCTCTATGAGGCCGCGGCCTTCCAGTGGCTTTGGCTCGAGCAGCTCGTCGCCCAGGGTCAGCTGCCGCCCGGCGCCGATCAGTTCAACGGCCTCCACGAGGCGCTCGTCGCCCGCTTCCGCGCGCTATTCCGCGCCGGCGAGAACGTCCATTTCGCGTCCGTCGAAGGCTCGGCCGAGGACTTCGCGACGGTGGAATATCTCGCCTGGACGGCGAACGAGGCGGGGCTCGTGCCGCACCACACGCCGGTCGAGAAGATCGCGCTGACCCGGGACGGCCACCTCGCCGACGACGCCGACCGCGTCATCGGCACACTGTTCAAGCTTTATCCGTGGGAGGACATGCTGCGCGACGACTTCGCTTCCGCGTTGCCGGGATGTGGTTGCCGCTTGGTCGAGCCGCCGTGGAAGGCGCTCGCGTCGAACAAGGGTCTGTTGCCTGTGCTCTGGCGAATGTTCGAGGGCGATCCCAACCTCTTGCCCGCCTTCTTCGTCGACGAGCTCGAGGCGGGCGGCCCCCGCGTAGAGCGTGCGCGCGCCGCACTCGAGCGTGGCCACGTCGAGAAGCCCATCTTCTCGCGCGAGGGGGCCAGCATCCGGATCGTCGAGAACGGCGTCGAGATCGCTGCTTCCACCCGGCGCGACTACGACGCTCACGACCGGATCGTGCAGGCCTATGCGGCGTTGCCGGTGTACGGGCGGTCGCGTGCGGTCGTCGGCGCCTGGATCGTTGGCGACGCCTGCGTCGGCATGGGCCTGCGCGAGGACGACGACCTCATCACGCAGGACCTGTCGCGTTTCAAGCCGCATGTGATCTTGCCCGAGCCGCAACCACTTTACGCTCACATGCTTGCTTGAAGGATCTCGACATGGCTCGCCGACTACGCTCCCTCACCGTCCGCACGGCCCT
>JAZBNZ010000228.1:0-3987 GCA_036350895.1 Woeseiaceae bacterium | reverse complement strand
TACGCGGGCCTCGTCGATGTCGGCCTTGAGCGCGGGCGTACGGAAGTCGAGCTGTATACGATCGCGATCGCGCGAGAAAAAGTCGTCGACGAGATCCTGCACGAGCTCGCATACGACGACGCGGGAGCGTGCAAGCGGCGCGTGCGTGGTGTTGAGCCGCTCCGCCTCCAGGAGCGTTACGACGATCTTTTCCATCTCGGACACTTCCGCCTTGAGTTTTTCGCGATCCTCTTCGTTGTCGAGGAATTCGATGCCGAGGCGCATGCGCGACAGGGGCGTCCGGAGTTCGTGGCTGATGCCGAGGAGCAAGGCTCGCTTTGCATTCAGCATGTCCTCGACGTTGCTCGCGAGCTTGTTGATTGCCTCGGCGAGATCGCCGAGCTGGTCCTTGCGGATGTTCTTGATGCGGTGATCGAAGTTGCCGCGGCCGATATCCTGTGCCCCCATCCGGATCGCCTTGATCGGCTTGAACAGCCACTGCACGGTCAGGTAGCCGAGCGTCAGCGCCAGCAGCCCCATGCCGACGATGACGACGATAAGGTCCGGGCCTTCCGGGTACTCGCCGATCGGCGGCGTCGCAACGACGATGTCATAGTCACCGGAGCGCATCTTGAGGAAGCGGTGCCGATCCGAGGTTGCGAACTCCACGCCGGAGAGCTCGTCGACCCAGGCCTTGCGGTCGTTGCTGAAAGCCGGGCTCGGGCCGAATGCAAGATTGTTTAAGGGCGGAAAGTTCGGATCCGATGCCCAGTCGATGTCGGGGCCGAGAATCCTGATATCGACCGGGACGCGTTCGGTAATGGCGATCGCCCTGCCGATATCGGGCGGCGTGCCGATATCCTGCTTGACGTAGTAGACGTGCAGAGACAGGTGTCCGCTGATCAGCCCGCGGATGTCGTCGCTGTTGTAGACCCATATAAGCGCCTGGTAGGCCCCGAAGACGAACAGGCCGCCCATCAGCAGGAAGATGGCGAACAGGCGTACCGAGAGCGAGCGGAACAGGCGCCTGATCACGTACGCCGGCCGTCAGTCAAGAGTTCCCGGCAAGGCTCAGTCGGCAGAATCTTCACCGCTGTCGTCGCCGCTATCGGGCACACCGATAAACGAGTAACCGCGGCCCCAGACAGTCTGGATGAACCGGGGCGGCTTCACCGAATCCCCGATCTTCTGCCGCAGCCGGCTTACCATGATATCGACGGATCGCGTGAGGATCGCGGCATCGATGCCGCGCAGCTCACTCAGGATGTCGTCGCGGGACAGCTTCTTGCCATGGCGCTTGGCGAGAATCAGCAGCAGTTCGTATTCCATCGAGGTCAGGTCGACCGATTTGCCGTCCACGGTGACCGAGCGGGTCTCGGTATCGATCGTCATCCCCTCGAACCGGAGTGTCGACTGATCCAGGCCACCGGCCTCGGCGCGCCGCAGGGTTGCCTGCACGCGCGCCACCAGTTCGCGCGGCTCGAAGGGCTTGCCGACATAGTCGTCGGCACCGAGCTCCAGGCCCGAAACGCGATCGATGACGTCACCCCGGGCAGTCAGCATGATGATCGGGATGTTACTGGTCTTGCGGATTTCACGGCAGATTTCGAAGCCGTCGCGGCCCGGCAGCATGACGTCGAGGAGCAGCAGGTCCGGGTCTTCCCGGCTGATCTTCTTGAAGCCCTCGTCGGCGTCGTGCGCACAGACGAGCTGGATGCCATAGCGCTTGAAGTATGCCTGCAGCAGCTCCGAGTGCTTCCTGTCATCGTCGATCAACAGTACTTTGCTCATTTACGTATGTTACCTCGCCGTCCGAACAGCGTCGCTCGGCTTGTGCGCCGCAGAAACACTTCGAAACAACCTGCAATGGCGCAGAGACCTTTCAAAAATGCTGCGATGGTTTACTATGCGCTGGTGTCTACATCCATATAAGGGATTCTTTAACCATGAAGCATGTGTCTAGCATAACAGCGCTTTTCGCGCTGGTCTTTGTCTCCGCTTGCTCCGACAGCAACCGGGTCGAAACGCCGGTTGCTCCGGAAGTTCCGGTCGACCCGCCGTCCACCGCCACGATCCAGGTCGTGCACGCCTCGTCCAACGCGCCTGCCGTCAACGTTACGGCCGGCGGCGACGTCGTTTACGCCGACGTCGATTACAAGGAATCGCCGCTGCCGATCTCGGTAGATGCCGGCGCCACGCTCGACATTGGCGTCGATGCAATTCTGCCGGGTGGCGACACCTTGACCGTCCTGGAGCTTCCGGGCCAGGTCTTCGAAGGCGACCTGATCTACACGGTCTTTGCCGCCGGTAACGTCGGCGACGAAGGCGATACCGCGCTGCAGCTGATCCCGCTGACGCGGTCGAAGAACTTCGTCCCCAGCGACACGGTTCGCGTGACGGCGCTGCACGCCGCCGCCGGCGCGCCGGAGGTCGACATCTACGTCACCGCCCCCGGTGATGACCTGGAGTCGGTCGATCCGATCAACGGCGAAATACCGGTCGCTTTTGGTGACGACCCGCTCGGCCCACTCGATATTCCTGAAGGTGAATACCGCGTCCGGATCACCGTGGCCGGCAGCAAGACCGCCGTCGCGTTCGATTCCGGTCCTGTAACGCTCGAAGGCGGTACTGACCCGATCGTCGCGGCCGTCGACAACACCAACGCCGGCGCCGCCATTATTGAGGGTACCGAGATTCCTGTCCCGGTCAGCGCGCTGGTCGTAAGCCGCCTCGGCGTCGCCGAAATCCTCGACGCACGGACCACGGCCGAAATTCGCGTGACCCACGCTGTTCCCGACGTCGGTGCGCCTGTGGAAGTGCTGGTAGACGGCGACGAAGTTCTTTCCGGCTTCGAGTTCACGGGTGTCGAAGGCCCGCTGCCGCTGCCCGGCGGAAGTTACGTGTTCCAGGTTGCCGTTGGTGGACTGGTTGTAATCAACCCGCCGACCGAGGACGACGACGGTAACCCGGTCGATCCCGTTTCGACCACGCTCACCGATGGTGTCTACTACGATGCGATCGCCGTCGGCTCCGTGGCCACTGAAAATCTCGGCCTGTTCACCGCGGCCGACGACCGCCGTCGCCTCGCGACCGCCGCGAAGCTCCGCGTGATTCACGCCGCCCCGAGTGTTGCGGACGTTGACCTGTACATTGTTGACTCCACGATTACCGACATTAGTGCTGTCGATCCTTTCAACGCAGAACCGATTCCGTACCTGTTCAACTCGGGCTACCTCGAAGTTGCTCCCGGCCAGTACAACATCTACGTCACGCCGGCAGGTACCAAGGACAAGGCCATCAGCATCGAGGGCGTCGGTCTCGATGCTGCCGGCATCTACACCGCCATTGCGGCGATCGATGCCGAAGGCGGCGTGATTGGCCTCGATGACGAGCCTTCTATCCTGTAAACGTCATCGAGACGATATAAGAGCTGTCCAGTCTCCCCCAAGCAGCAGCTCTTAGCTCCCCGGCCCCGCCTTCATGGCGGGGCTTTTTTTTGTGCGCTCCCGGAAAACTCGGCGGCCGACGCAAGCTTCTCTTCGAGCATTCGCCGTACGCGCTCGGCCACGGGGGCGGCGAGCAGCCGCCGGACCTCCTCGACCGAAGGCGCCGGCGCGAAGGCAATGTCGAACAACGCGAGAATATCGACGCTCGCGCCCTTCGCCGGAAGCAGCGTGGCGCGGTCGCCGCGCCGAACGCTGCCTTCACTGAGAACCCGAAAGTAGCTGCCTGGCCGGCGGGCCTTTCGAAAGGCGAGGCCGAAATTCGAGTCCTGCATGACGGCCGCCAGCGTCCCGCACGGGATTCGCGGGGCGGTTGCTTCCAGGACGAGATCTCCGGCGACGATCCGGTCGCCGATGGCGAGATTCGTCGGCAAACCCAGGATCGTCAGGTTCTCGCCGAAGGTGCCCGGAGCCGGGGTGGCCCCGAGTTCTCTCCCCCACCACTCGTAATCCTCGACGCTGTAAGCGTAGACCGCCTGGTCAGGCCCGCCGTGGTGCTTGCGAT
>JAZBNZ010000227.1:0-6788 GCA_036350895.1 Woeseiaceae bacterium | reverse complement strand
GTGACGTTGGTGAGTACACCGGTATCGTGATCAGTGTCAGCGACGGCGAGGCTACCAGCGAACTGCCGGCATTCTCAATCACGGTCACTGCCGTGTCGGCTAACTCGCCACCGTCGATTTCCGGGTCGCCTGACGAGAGCATTGAGGTCGGCTTCGAATACACGTTCACGCCGACGGCCAGCGACCCGGACGGCGACACGCTCACATTCAGTATCGAAGGGCTGCCGGCATGGGCGGACTTCGACACGGCCACAGGGACGCTATGGGGCACGCCAGCCGCCGGTGACGAGAACGTGTACAGCAACATCGTCGTCAGTGTCACCGACGGCGAATTCACGGAGTCGCTTGCGTCTTTCTCGATCGAGGTAGTTGCCGCGGCTTCAGGACCGAGCTCGGTTACGCTTTCCTGGGAGGCTCCGACGCAGAATGAAGATGGCACGGCGCTGACGGACCTGGCAGGTTACAATATCTATTGGGGAACGACGCAGGGCGACTATCCGAATTCGGCGCCGATCGACAATCCCAGCGTCACGACTATCACGATCGATGGCCTCGAACCGGGTACCTACTCCTTCGTAGTTACAGCGATCAATGAGGCTGGTGCCGAGAGTCGATTCTCGAATGCTGCAATGACCGTCGAGCCGTAGGCCGCGGGCAGGTACTGATCCGATCGGCGGCATTCCCCGCGGAAGCTGCCGGCCATGATTCTCAGGCTGTACTTTCCGACTGTGCTTTCTCCGTACCTTCGGGCTTAGATGAATTGAAGCTGACATGACTCGACGAAGATTAACGATCTTGTTCGCCGCGGTTCTGGCGATTCTGTATTGCTGTGGTTGCCGATTCGTCTATCGGGCTCTTCCCGATCGGCGGCGGTATAGCCGGGGAATGTCCGATATGCGTCGTACCGAAGACGGACCAGTGCCTTCACAACAACGGCATCCCCCGGTGCGGCTATTGCCGCCAGATCAGCGATTCGACGCCGGGCTGCCGCTGCTGTTCCGGCGCCGTGCCGGACGGTAGCGCAGGCTTGGCCGAGGTGAGCGCAACCGGTCAGTGGTCCGTCGAGGATGCGAAGGCGCTCTACTGTGTCGATGCGTGGGGCGGCGGTTTTTTCGACATAAACGACGATGGTCACGTGGCTGTCACGCCGGTGGCTGACAGCTCGCTGTCGATCGACATCATGGATGTCGTCGATGAAGCGCGCAGGCGCGGCATCGGCTTTCCGATGCTGCTGCGCTTCCAGGATATTCTCCATGCTCGCGTCCGCCGCCTGAACGAAGCGTTCGCTACGGCGATCGAAGGTAACGGCTACGGCAATAAATACCGCGGCGTCTACCCGATCAAGGTCAACCAGCTGCACGAAGTCGTCGAGGAGGTCGTCGACGCCGGCAAGCAGTTCGGTATGGGTCTCGAGTGCGGCTCCAAGCCCGAACTCGTCGCCGCGCTGCCGCACCTTCTCTCAGACGACAGCCTGCTGATCTGTAACGGGGTGAAGGACAGGCCAATGCTGCAGCTGATCGTATCGGCGCAGCGCCTCGGCCGAACCGTTATCCCGGTCATGGAGAAGTTCGTCGAGTTCGAACAGCTGATGGCGATCAATACAGGTGACGGCAGAACGCCGATATTCGGCGCGCGCATACGCCTGCGCACCAGCGGCGCCGGCAAATGGGCCGACTCCGGCGGCTATCGCTCGAAGTTCGGTATTTCGCTTCCCGAACTCCTGGATATCGTCGATACCCTCGAGGCGCGCGATGCCCAGGACGCTTTCGTGCTGCTGCACTTTCATCTCGGCAGCCAGATCTCGGAAATCCGGCAATTGCGATCGGCCGCGCGGGAAATGTCACAGATTTACGCGGAGCTTGTCTCCAGGGGAATCGGCATCCGCTACCTCGACGTCGGCGGCGGCGTCGGCGTCCGCTACACGAGCGCGACCGAGGAAGGCGGCATCAACTACGGTCTGCAGGAATATGCGAATGCGATCGTCTCGGCAGTCCAGGAGGTCTGTGACGAGCGCGGCGTGCCGCATCCGGTGCTCGTCTCGGAAAGCGGGCGGGCGATGACTGCGCATCACTCGGTGCTGGTCGTCGAGACGCTTGGCGCTTACGTGAAGGATCGCGCCGGGCCCGATTACACGCTGCCCGACGACCCGCATCGCATCGTCAGCGCGCTGACCGATACGCTCGTCTGGCTGCGAGAGGATGAAAAGGCGACGGCGGCGGAGCTCATCGAGGCATGCCACGGTATCGAGGATGCTCACGAGGAGGCATCGGCACTGTTCGCGATGGGCTACCTGTCACTCGACGACAATGCGCTCGTGGAGCGGCTGTACTGGAGTGCCAGTTCCGCAGCACTTCACCGGCTGCGCGCCGCCGAGCCGACACCGGAACCACCCGAGGTCGTTGTGCTCGAGGAGAAACTCGTCGATCAATACCTGTGCAATTTTTCGGTTTTCCAGTCGATGCTGGATCACTGGGCGATCCAGCAGCCGTTCCCGATTATGCCGCTCGCCCGCCTCGACGAACGACCCACGCGTCGCGGCATGCTCGTCGACCTTACCTGCGATTCGGACGGCAAGGTAAGCCAGTACGTTTCGTCGGGCCAGGACAACAGTTATCTCGAGCTGCATTCGGTTGCAGACGGCGAGCCGTATTACCTTGGCGTCTTCCTGATGGGCGCATACCAGGACATCATGGGTGACGCGCACAACCTGTTCGGGCGCGTCTCCGAACTGCACGTGTATGCAAACGCGGAAGAGAGTAATAATTTCTGGATCGAGAAGGTCATCAGCGGCACCGACATAAAGGATATGCTGGCGCAGGTACAATATTTCCCGAACGATCTGCGCCGCCGCATGCAGGACCTGATAAAGCAGAAAATCGACGAGGGCATCGTCCGCCCCAAGCAGGGCATGGAAATCCTCGACGATTACATGGCGCTTTTCGACAAGCAGACCTACTATGACAGCGACCCGGGCTAAGGAACAGCCAGAGGCAGTACCTCCCGAAAGAAAAGGAGAGGGCGTACGCTAGTGCGATGCTCCCTGACCCAACAAGCTTTTCAACGAGGCGTCGACAATCTCGAGCGCACAGTCCGCGTTCTCCCGCGTGAAGACCATCGGGCAGCGCAGCTTCAGGATGTTCCCGTGCGGCCCGATCGAGCCCGTCAGCAAGCCGCGCTGGCGGAGGTCGTTGACGACCCGCCGGGTCAGCTCGGTCGCTGGCGTCTTGTGCTGGCGATCCTCGACGAGTTCGAGCGCCAGGAAGAAACCTGTGCCGCGGACGTCGCCGATGGTCTCGTGACGCTTTGCCAGCTCACGCAGCCCGTTGGCGAGATAGCCGCCGGTCTCGAGGGCGTTTTGCTGCAGATTCCCGGCATCGATCACTTCGAGTACGGCCAGGCCAGCTGCGGCGGAAACGGGGTTGCCGCCGAATGTGTTGAAGTAGCGCCCGCTCGCTGCGAAAGCCTCTGTCACCTTCCGTTTCGCGACGACGCCGGCGAGCGGGTGGCCGTTTCCCATCGGCTTGCCCATCGTGACGATATCCGGCACGAAGCCATCGGCCTGGTAGCCCCAGAAGTGACGGCCCGTGCGTCCGAATCCGGGCTGGACCTCGTCGGCGATGAACACGCCGCCTGAATCGCGGACGATCTCGGCGACGGTGGAAAGGTAGCCCGGCGGTGGCGAGACGACACCGCCCGACGAGACGATCGTGTCGATGATGAAGCCGGCGAGCCGAACACCGCGCTGGTCGAGCGTCTCGATGGCGTCGCGGACGCAGTCCGCGTAGCGCCGGCCGGCATCGTCGCCGGTAAACTGTCCCCGGTAGGTGTCGGGTACGGGCACCGTCGCGATGTGCTCGGGCCGCTGCTCGGGCGGGTAGTCCGAGGTCGTGATCTCGAAGGTGGCCTGGGTGTTGCCGTGGTAGGCGAAGCTCGTGCAGATGAAGCCGGTACCGCCCGTGTGTTTGCGCGCAATGCGCATCGCCAGTTCATTGGCTTCACTGCCGGTGCAGCAGAACATTGCCGTGTCGAGATCATCCTCGAACCGGGACAGCAGGTTCTCGGCGTAGTCGAGCACGGTTTCGTGCAGATAGCGCGTGTGGGTATTCAGCGTGCCGATCTGGCGGCAAAGGGCATCGACGACATGCGGATGGCAGTGTCCGACGTGAGGTACGTTGTTGTACATATCGAGGTACTGCCGGCCGTCGGCATCGTACAGCCATACGCCTTCGCCCCTGACGATATGGACGGGTTCGTCGTAGAAGAGCTTGTATGCGCTGCCGAGCAGGCGCCGGCGGCGTTCGAGGAGGTCCGCGCGGCTTCGGGTCACGGCATCGTCTCCGTGGTTTCAGCGGCTCGGCAGGCCTCGTAGAAACGATCCCGGGTCTCGTCGACGGGGAGATCGGCGACCCGGCGCAACATGTTGCGGGCCCTGGGCTCGTTCCTGAGGATGTAGTCGCGGTTCTCCGGATAGAGTGAGGCCCGCCAGTGCGTGATCATGACCGTCGTCAGGTGTCGCGTGAGGATCATGTCCGGCAGCACGGCGATCTCTTCATCGGCCAGCGGCACGACCGCCGAATAGGCAAAGAGCATGGGAATCACCTGGGCGAAGGGGTCGCTGTCGAGCTTGCAGAAATAGGCGGCCGCCACGGCAACGTCATTGACGAGCTCGGAATACACCATGTCGCCGAAATCGATCACCCCGGACAGGCGCTGAACGTCGTCCTCGGCGACGAGCATGTTGCTCGGATTGAAGTCGTTGTGAATGACCTGTTTTCGGAGACCATCGAGCGCCGGCCGGGTGTGGTTTTCGAAAAGCTCGAGACGCGATTCGCAAAGCTTGCGCAGCTCTGCGTCGTTCAC
Organism: Woeseiaceae bacterium; assembly: GCA_036350895.1. Taxonomy (GTDB): domain Bacteria; phylum Pseudomonadota; class Gammaproteobacteria; order Steroidobacterales; family Woeseiaceae; genus UBA1847. Next base: position 1,928 of record JAZBNZ010000227.1, on the reverse strand, counting down.
GTGCGGCAGGAGCTCCACGAGGTGCGCGGCATTGCGGATATCCCAGAGGAGCGGATAGTCTGCGGCCGGGTGCTCGAAGCTCGCCAGGGCGCGTCCCAGCTCGGCGAGGCGGGTGCCGGTCTGCGCCGCAATGCCGTCGTTCTGTTCGACACCCTGCAGGGGCAGCCCCTCGAGCCAGGTCAGGAGCCTCATGCTGTGCAGCAGCCCGTTCGCAGCCGTGAACCGTACAAGGCGGTCACCCGCGATAGCATCGACGACCCGGGGCACCGGGAGGTCCGGGCGCACGCGTGCCAGGTGGATCAGTGCCTCGTTCTGGAAATCGGTAACAGGGGCAGCTTCTGACGTATTGGCGAATTTCAGTACACAGGCGCCGCCCGATGCCGGCCTTACCAGGAAATTCAGATCCCGTTCGCTGGACAGCGGGGATAGCGCTCCGGCCAGCCCGTAGTGCTCCTCAAGCAGCGTCGCCGCCTCCTCGATCGTGATATCGGGGGGTGGTGTTTCGAGGCTCCGGAAGATGGCGTGCATCGGGATTTTCAGTGGTTCGTGTTCGTATCGGGCTGCCGCTTGCCGGTCACGGCTTCCCGTCTGCGATCGGCTCCGGCGTCAGCGCACGGTTCAGCACGTAAGCCAGGCGGACCGCGGCCTGTTTTAACCGCTGCTCGACCGTGCCGCGGTGGCGCTTGAGATAGGCGCGGTTGATCTCGAGGGTCTTCTGCGTTTCCCCCGGCGACAGGATGAAGTTGTCTTTCTCGTACCAGCAGGCATCCTGCTTGTCGATGCAGTAGCGCGTGTCCGGGTCGATGGCAATGCGATACGACTCGTTCGCCCATTCGACGGGCCCGTCATGTATCCAGTCCACGCGTTCGTTACGCGTTATCTCGGCGCCCAGGCTCTCGGCAATCGCACGATAATCCTTGCCGATCAGTGTCTCGATGATGCAGCTGTCCCAGGTTGCGTGCAGGTTGCGCTCGCATTCCCCGACGTTCGGGACCCAGTTGGCACCCTGGTCGTCCTGGTAGCCGACATGCATCGGCTGGTGCAGGTCGGCGACCCAGTGCCCGAGCAGTTTGAGCGCAAGCAGGCGCGCCTCGTCCGTCTGGCGGCGGTCCTCGAGGATCCCGACGTCCTTGCCGATGGCCGTGAGTACGCAGTCATCGGCCAGCGGACAATCGAGCGTTGCGATCGAGCGCGTGTTGCGCGGTACGTTGATGTAATGCTCGACGGGGCGCTGCCGCTCGGGCCAGTCGGCAAAGGTGCACGACGTTGCGAAGTTCTCGTAGTCCGGGTCGAGTTCGATCAGCCGATCGACCTCGCGCCGGGCAGACCGGGTGAGTCCTTCGTAGGCTATCTGGCAGATCGCATGATGGCCAACCGCACCCCAGGCCAGGACGGCCGACGGGGCGAGGAGGAGGGCGATCGCCGCAAGACGAATCGTCGTGTGTATCATTCGTGCGTCCCGATGTGAAAACAACGGGAAGGATACACTGATATTTCGCCGATTCCGCGAAGTCCTGTCCCGGCACGGAGTACGCCATGCTTGAAAACTTCGAACGCTATCCGCTGACCTTCGGGCCCACCCCGATCGAGCCTCTGCCGAGACTCAGCGGCGCTCTGGGTGGCGGGGTCGAGATTTATGCGAAACGCGAGGACTGCAACTCGGGACTCGCTTACGGTGGCAACAAGTTGCGCAAGCTCGAATACATCGTGCCGGACGCGATCGCCTCCGGGGCCGACACGCTGGTGTCGATCGGCGGCGTACAGTCCAATCACACTCGCCTCGTTGCGGCCGTCGCGGCGAAAATAGGTATGCGCTGCGTCGTCGTTCAGGAGAAATGGGTTCCGCATTACGATGCGGTGTACGACCGCGTCGGCAATATCCTGCTGACGCGCCTGATGGGCGCCGACTCGCGGCTCGTCGACGACGG
>JAZBNZ010000226.1:0-9514 GCA_036350895.1 Woeseiaceae bacterium | reverse complement strand
GGTGTACTGGGCGATCGGCGGTACGCCGCAGGCGGACTTCGAGAAGGCTGCAGCCGGCGGGCCGCCGGTGCCGAGCCATCACTCGCCGCTGTTCAGGATTTCCCCGGAGCCGTCGGTGACGCGCGGCGTAGAATCCACGGTCGTGGCACTGCTCGAGATGATGCCGAAAGGATAAGCGGCCCCGCCTCGACAACAACAAACAACAAGGACAAATAGGGGATACCGATGCAAAAGCAGCTCACACGACGTGACGTAAACCGCGCACTGGGTCTCGCAGGCAGCAGCCTGCTGCTCGCACCCGGGCTCGCGAGGGCGGCCACCGGGACGCCGGCACAGACCGAAGGCCCCTTCTACCCGGTGGTCGCGCAGGACGACAGGGACACCGATCTGACGCGCATTGCCGGTCACAGCGAGTCGGCGGCCGGTGAGCAGATCCTGGTCCGCGGCCGCGTGCTCGACACGCGGGGCCGGGTGCTCGAAGGCGCCACGGTCGATATTTGGCAGGCGAACCATTACGGCCGCTACAGTCACCCGGACGACCCGAACCCGAATCCGCTCGATCCGGACTTCCAGGGCTGGGGCATCATGCAGACCGACGGCGACGGGGGCTACGGCTTCAGGACGATTCTCCCGGGCGCCTACGCGATCGGCGAGAACTCGACGCGCTGCCGTCACATCCACTTCAAGGTCTCGCATCCCGACCACGAGACCCTGACGACGCAGATGTACTTCGAAGGGGATCCGCTGATGGCGAAGGACGTCGTGATGGGCAATACGCCCGAGGCGCTGCGTCCCCTGCTGATCGCGAAGCCGGGTCGCGACGACGCGACCGGCCTGACTGTGCACCGCTTCGAGGTCGTGCTCGGCTGACTAAGCCTGGTCGTCCTCGAGGAATTCCTCGAGTTCGTCGCCGCCCGTGCCTTCCATCAGGATCTCGACCTTCTGCTCGGCCTCGCGCAGCGCCGCCTGGCAGCTGCGCGTCAGCTTGATGCCTTCCTCGAACTTCTGCATGGCCTTCTCTAGCGGCAGGTCGCCCGATTCGAGTTCGTCGACGATCTTCTCGAGGCTCTCGAGGCTCTTCTCGAGGTTGGCCGGTTTCTTGCTGCTCATGCTGTTTCCCGGTGGACGTGATCGCCGGCTACGCTAACTGCGCGCCCGGCCAAGGTCAACGCAGAGCGCCGCGCGTATCCGTATTGTCGGCAATTGACTAACGTTCCGCGACGCACTACTGTTTTTGCTCCTTAGACCCGATCTAAATGCAAACGATTCTCACTTAAAAGGATTGAACATGTCTCTCAAAGGCAGCAAGACCGAAACCAATCTCAAGGACGCCTTCGCGGGCGAATCCCAGGCCAACCGCCGTTATCTCTACTTCGCAGCCAAGGCCGACGTCGAAGGCTACAACGACGTTGCCGCCGTGTTCCGTTCGACGGCCGAGGGTGAAACCGGCCACGCACACGGCCACCTGGAGTACCTCGAGGAAGTCGGTGACCCGGCTACCGGACTGCCGATGGGCTCGACCGCTTCCAACCTGAAGGCGGCGATCGCCGGCGAAACGCACGAGTACACCGACATGTACCCGGGCATGGCCAAGACGGCTCGCGACGAAGGCTTCGACGAGATCGCCGACTGGTTCGAAACGCTGGCCAAGGCCGAGCGTTCGCATGCGAACCGCTTCCAGAAGGCACTGGATACGCTCGACGACTAACGATCGGCTCATCCCGAAAAGCCAGGTCATCGCGACCTGGCTTTTCGCCGTCCTGCGGGGTCCATCATGAGCTCAGAACGACGCGAAGGCAGCCTCGAGGCGCCCATTCGCCATCCACTGGACTGGCGCTCCAGCGACTTTTACGACGAAGCGAAGCTCTTCGACGAGCTCGAGCGTGTCTTCGACATCTGCCACGGTTGTCGGCGCTGCTTCAATCTCTGTCACTCCTTCCCGACCCTGTTCGACACGATCGACGAGTCGGACACGATGGAACTCGACAGCGTGCCGAAGGAGGCCTACTGGGAGGTCGTCGATCACTGCTATCTCTGCGACATGTGCTACATGACCAAGTGTCCGTACGTGCCGCCGCATGAGTTCAATATCGACTTCCCGCACCTGATGCTGCGTGCCAAGGCGGCGCGCTTCAAGCGTGAAGGGGCCTCGCTGCGCGACAGGACGCTGGCGGCCACCGACAAGGTGGGCAAGTTCGCCGGCATCCCGGTCGTCGCGCAGACGGTCAACGCGTTCAACAAGTCCGGCGCCGGCCGCAAGGTGCTCGAGTCGGCGCTCGGCGTGCATCACCAGGCGCCCGTTCCCGATTACCACTCGAAGCCCGCCCGCAAGCGACTCAGGCACCTCGTCGGCCGTGACGGCAGTGCCGCGGTGCCGACCGCGAGTACCACCGGCAAGGTCGTGCTCTATGCCACGTGCTACGGCAATCGCAACCGCCCCGAGATGGACGAGGATCTGGTCGCCGTCTTCGAGCACAACGATATCCCCGTCGCGCTCGCCGAGAAGGAGAGCTGCTGCGGCATGCCGAAGCTCGAGCTCGGTGATCTCGACGCCGTCGAGAAAGCGAAGGAGGCGAACATCCCGGTGCTTGCCGCGCTCGTCGACGCCGGCTGGGACATCGTCACGCCGATTCCGTCCTGCACGCTGATGTACAAGCAGGAGCTGCCGCTGATGTTCCCCGAGGACCCGGACGTGCTCAAGGTGCGCGACGCGATGTTCGATCCCTTCGAGTACCTGATGCTGCGCCACAAGGACGGTCTCCTGAAGACCGACTTCAAGGCACCGCTGGGCAAGATCGCCTACCAGGTTCCCTGCCACCTGCGGGTGCAGAATCTCGGCCTGAAAACGAAGGCGGCGCTGGAACTCGTCCCGGATACGAGCGTCGACGCGATCGAGCGCTGCTCGGGCCACGACGGCACCTACGCGGTCAAGAAAGAGTATTACGAGATTTCGAAGAAGATCGCCCGGCCGGTCGTCAGCCGCATCAAGCGCGACGAGCCGCAGCATGTCGTCAGCGACTGCCCGATGGCGTCCGAGCAGATCTGCCAGGATATCGAACATGCAGCAGGCCACCCGATGAGCCTGATGAGGAAGGCATACGGATTATGAGTGCAAGCCAGAAACTGACCAGAGACGATCTTTACAGCCTCGAAAAGTACGCGGAGGTCCGCGGCGAGTTCCGCGACCGCGTGCTGCAGCACAAGAAGTCTCGCCGCATCGATCTCGGCACCAACGCGGCGCTGTATTTCGAAGACCGGCTGACGATGCAGTACCAGGTCCAGGAAATGCTGCGCATCGAGCGCATCTTCGAGGCCGACGGCATCAACGAGGAGCTCGAAGCCTACAACCCGCTGATACCCGACGGCAGCAACTGGAAGGCGACTTTCATGGTCGAGTTCCCGGACGTCGAGGAACGGCGCGCGATGCTGAAGAAGCTTCGCGGCGTCGAGGACCGTGTCTACGTGCAGGTCGAGGATTTCGACCGCGTCTACGCGATCGCGGACGAGGATCTCGAGCGCGAGGACGAGGAAAAGACGTCGGCCGTGCATTTCCTGCGCTTCGAGTTTCCGCCGGAGCAGGTGGCCGCGCTCAAGGGCGGCGCCGGGTTTGCCGCCGGTATCGATCACGAGAGTTACCAGGTCGAAATCGTTCCGGTGGCGGACGCGACCCGCGCTTCGCTGGTTGCCGACTTCGACTGATCCGCGCCGTTCGGTGACCCGTGCACGGCCCGGGCAATCGGGCTAGAATCGCGCATGCTTATACTTCGCATGAGCGGGCACACTCCACAATGAGCAGCAGTTACGACGCAAAGGACATCGAGGTCCTGAGCGGGCTCGAGCCTGTCCGGCGCCGGCCGGGCATGTACACCGACACGGTACGACCGAACCACCTCGCGCACGAGGTCGTCGACAACAGCGTCGACGAGGCGCTGGCGGGCCACTGCAAGAAGATCGACGTCACGGTGTATGCCGACGGCTCACTCGAGGTGGCCGACGACGGCCGCGGCATGCCGGTCGACAAGCATCCGAAGGAAAAGATTCCCGGCGTCGAGCTTATCCTCACGCGCCTGCACGCGGGCGGCAAGTTCTCGAACAAGAACTACCAGTACTCGGGCGGCCTCCACGGCGTCGGCGTATCGGTCGTCAACGCGCTCTCGAAAAATCTCGAGGTCTGGATCCGGCGGGGCGGCAAGGAATACAACATGAGCTTCGCCGGCGGCAAGAAGCGCGGCAAGCTCGAGGCAGTCGGCACGGTCGGCAAGGCCAACACCGGCACCACGATCCGCTTCTGGCCGGATCCGCAGTATTTCGATTCGGCGAAGTTCTCCGTCACGCGGCTGAAACACGCGTTGAAGGCCAAGGCCGTCCTGTGCCCGGGGCTGCGCGTACGGCTGAAGGTCGAGAAACCGGCCGAGAAAGAAGAGTGGCTTTACGAGGGCGGTCTCGAGGAATACCTGCTGGAGACCATCGGCGGTGGCGAAATGCTGCCCGCGGAGCCTTTCTCGGGGACGATGACGGGGAATGCCGAGGCCGTCGAGTGGGCGCTCGTCTGGTCGATCGACGGCGGCCAGCAGGTCACCGAAAGCTACGTGAACCTGATACCGACCGCGCAGGGCGGCACGCACGTCAACGGTCTGAGAACCGGGCTCACCAACGCGCTCAGGGAATTCGCGGACTTCAGGAGCCTGTTGCCCCGCGGCGTTGCCATCGCGCCCGAGGACGTCTGGGACGGGCTTAATTTCGTGCTGTCGACGAAGCTCGAGGATCCACAGTTCTCCGGGCAAACCAAGGAGCGCCTGTCCTCGCGCGAATCGGCGGCCTTCGTCGCCGGTGTCATCAAGGACAGTTTCTCGCTGTGGCTGAACCAGCACCCGGAAACCGGCGACCAGATTGCGCAGCTCGCGATCACGAAGGCGCAGCGGCGCCTGAAAGCGGCGAAGAAGGTCGTCCGCAAGAAGATCACGACCGGCCCGGCACTGCCGGGCAAGCTCGCCGACTGCACGTCGCAACAACCCGAACTCTCCGAACTGTTCCTCGTGGAAGGGGATTCGGCCGGCGGCTCCGCGAAGCAGGCCCGCGACCGGACCACGCAGGCGATCATGCCGCTCCGCGGCAAGATCCTGAACACCTGGGAGGTCGATTCCGGCGAGATCCTCGCATCCCAGGAAGTGCACGATATCAGCGTCGCGCTCGGCATCGATCCGGGCAGTGACGACCTTTCAAACCTCCGCTATCACAAGATCTGTATCCTGGCCGACGCGGACTCCGACGGCCTGCACATCGCGACCCTGCTGTGTGCGCTGTTCCTGCGTCATTTCCGCGAGCTGGTCCTCGCCGGCCACGTCTACGTCGCGATGCCACCGCTGTATCGCGTCGACGTCGGCAAGGAGGTCTACTACGCGCTCGACGAGTCGGAGCGCAAGGGAATCCTCGATCGCATCGAGGCGGAGAAGAAGAAGGGCAAGGTGTCGGTCACCCGCTTCAAGGGGCTCGGCGAGATGGATCCCGAGCAGCTCCGTGACACGACGATGAACCCCGATACCCGCCGCCTCGTGCAGCTGACGGTCAGCGGTCACGACAAGACGGACCAGATGATGGATATGCTGCTCGCGAAAAAACGCTCCCGCGACCGTCGCAGCTGGCTCGAAACCAAGGGCGATCTCGCCGAAGTCTAGAAGACTACCAGTCCGGAAGGCACCTCCATGCAGAACACGCTCAACCTCGAAGGCGTCGAACAACAGTCGCTCAGGGACTATACCGAGAAGGCCTACCTCGACTACTCGATGTACGTCATCCTCGACCGCGCGTTGCCGCAGGTGGGCGACGGGCTCAAGCCCGTGCAGCGGCGCATCATCTACGCGATGAGCGAACTCGGCCTGTCGGCTGCCTCGAAGCCGAAGAAGTCGGCGCGCACGGTCGGCGACGTGATCGGCAAGTTCCATCCGCACGGCGACTCGGCCTGCTACGAGGCCATGGTGCTGATGGCGCAGGACTTTTCGTACCGCTACCCGATCATTCTCGGCCAGGGCAACTGGGGCTCGACGGACGATCCGAAGTCCTTCGCTGCGATGCGCTACACGGAGTCGAAGCTCACCCCCTACGCGAAAAGCCTGCTGCAGGAGCTCGCGCACGGCACCGTCGACTGGGTGCCGAACTTCGACGGCACGCTGACCGAGCCCGCGCTCCTCCCGGCACGCTTGCCGAACCTTCTCCTGAACGGCACGACCGGCATTGCCGTCGGCATGTCCACCGACGTGCCGTCGCACAACCTCAACGAGGTCGTCAGCGCGCTCGTCCACCTGATCGACAACCCGAAAGCCACGGTCGCCGAGCTGATGAAGCACATCAAGGCGCCGGACTTTCCCACCGGCGGCGAGATCGTGTCGCCCGCGGCGGATATCCGCGAGATCTACGAGACGGGGTCGGGGACCCTCAGGCTGCGCGCCCGCTATCGCGTCGAGGACGGCAACATCGTCATCACCCAGCTGCCGTACCAGGTGTCCGGCAAGAAGGTCCAGGAGCAGATCGCCCAGCAGATCACCAGCAAGAAGCTTCCGCAGGTGACCGATATCCGGGACGAATCCGATCTCAGGGAGCCGACCCGGATCGTGATCGACAAGAAGCGCGGCGTCGACGCCGACCAGCTGATGTCCCACCTGTTCTCGACGACGTCGCTGGAGCGGACGCTCAGGGTCAACATGAACGTCATTGCGCTGAACGGCCGTCCGCGGCTGTTCAACCTGGTCGAGCTGCTCGCCGAATGGCTGCGCTTCCGCAAGGACACGGTTCGGCGTCGTCTCGAGCATCGCCTCGGTCTCGTCCGCGATCGCCTGCATATCCTGGACGGCCTGCTGGTCGCGTATCTCAATATCGACGAGGTCATTGCGATCATCCGCAGCGAGGACGAGCCCAAGCCGGTGCTGATGCAGCGCTTCGACCTCACCGACATCCAGGCCGAAGCCATCCTGAACCTGCGCCTTCGCAATCTCGCCAAGCTCGAGGAGATGAAGATCCGCGGCGAGCAGGACGAGCTGAACGAAGAGCGCGACGTCATCGAGAAGACACTGAACAGCGCCGCCCGCATGAAGACGCTGATCAAGCGGGAACTGCTCGACGACGCCGAGGCTTACGGCGACGAGCGCCGCACCGATATCGTCGAGCGCGAAGCGGCGCAGGCCCTGGACGAGACCCAGCTGGTGTCGAACGACCCGGTCACCGTCGTACTCTCGCAGCGCGGCTTCGCGCGCGCCGCGAAAGGCCACGACATCGATCCGCTGGCGCTCTCCTACAAGTCGGGAGACGGCTACCTCGCCGCGGCGAGGGGGCGAAGCAACCAGCTCGCGATGTTCATCGACAGCACCGGGCGTGTCTACAGCGCGATGGCTCACTCACTGCCGTCGGCGCGCGGGCAGGGCGAACCACTCTCCGGCCGCTTCAAGCCGCCCGACGGCTCGGTCTTCTGCGGGACGATGATCGGCAACGCCGAGGACCGGTACCTGCTCGCGAGCGATGCGGGCTATGGCTTCATCGCCAAGCTCGAGGACCTGGTGTCCCGCAACAAGGCGGGCAAGTCCATCCTGCGGGTCCCGGCCGGCGGGCGCGCCATCGTGCCGGCGCCGGTGCCGCGCGATCGCGAGTGCCTGATCGCGGCCGTGAGCTCGATCGGCCGCCTGCTCATGTTCGAGATGGACGAACTGCCGGAGCTCGGCAAGGGCAAGGGCATCAAGCTCCTGAACATCCCCGCGAAAAAATACAAGGCGGGTGAGGAAAAGCTGCTTGCCGCGGCGGTCGTGCCGGAAGGTGGCGACCTGCGCGTTCACACGGGCAAGCGGACGATGACCATCCGCTGGAACGATACCGACGCCTACTACGGCGAGCGGGCGCTGAGAGGAACACTGCTGCCGCAGGGCTGGCGTAACGTAGAGCGAATCGACGCCGCCTGGGAGGCCGAGGCAGAGGCTTAAGCCCGGGGCGGAGACGAATTCGGGCTAGCCTGCCCGGAAGTCGGTCTTCTTGCCTGACTCGGCCTCCATCTCGACGGTCTTGTCGTCGAAGTCCTCGTTGGCGGACGACCGTTGGAGTGTCGCGGTCTTGTCGTTCGGGTCGAGGCTGATCGTCAGCTCGTCGTCGATGTCGGTGGCGTCGACGGCGTCGAGTCTCTCCGTGAGCGCCTCGTCGATGCCGGTCGCATCGGCTGCGTCGAGGCTCTCGGTCAGCGCTTCGTTAATACCGGTATCGTCGGCCGCGACGAGCTCTTCCTGCAGCGCCTCGCTGATTCCCGTATCGCCGAGCGCATCGAGGTTCTCGGTCAGCGCCTCGTTGAAGGCCGTGCTCTCACCGACGTCGAAGTCGATGCCCAGTTCCTTGTTGACGCCCGTCTCGTCGAGGCTGTCGAGGTTGATCGTGAGGCCGTCGTCGAGGCTCGTATCGTCGAGCGCCGCGACCTGCTCGCCGGCAGCCGGTGAGCCGAGATCGAGGGCGGCGGTCTCGTCGCCGGCCAGCGTTTCCGACTCGACGGTGACGGCCTCGCCGAGGTCGGCCGCCAGTTCGCGGGCCGCTTCCTCGATCTGCACGTTCAGCGCCTGCGTCGCCGTCAGTTCTTCCTCGTAGTCCTGCTCGAGAATCCGGTAGTCGACTTCCTTGCTGAGCGTGTAATTCTCCTCGTTCAGCGTCGGCTCGTCGTCGTCCACGCGCACCGCCATCAGGTCCCGCTCGGTCGCCTCCTCCGGGGCAGGCATCTTCGTTACGTCCATGATGACGGACATGTCGTAGCCGGTTTCCTCCGGCAGCACTTCGCTCTCGAGGATCGACGAGGTTTCGCGACTGGGCGGCGGGATCATGTCCGTTTCCTCGTCCTCGGGTTCACGGGCCGCAGCCTCGGTGATCTCGAGGTCGAGATCGGTCGTTTCCGCAAAGCCGAAATCGGCCATGCCCGGTTTTTCGGTGCCGCCGAGGCCGCTGCCTTCCAGGAGGTCCGCGTCGAGCGCCGGGTTTTCCGCGGTCGGGCTGTCATCCGAAAGGTCGAAGTCGAGTGCGTGGCCGCTCTCCGGCGTGTCGATGATCTGGACTTCGATGGAGTCGTCGGCCAGCTGCCGGGTCGGACTCGGCGCGCGTGCCGCCAGCTTCGCGACGATGTCTTCGTCTTCGGGCTTGCGCCGCCGTGCGACGAACAGGCCGCCGATCACGACCAGCGCACCGCCCAGCGTCCACCAGACCGCGTTGCTGCCGCCGGCGTCACGGACGGGTGCGGTGGGCAGTCGGTCTGCCGGTTCTTCCCCGGCCGCCGGCGGGGTGTCTGGCGTGGCGGCCAGCGGTGCCGCCGGCGCAATTGCCGTCGTCGCTGCGGTCGGCGCCGGCTCGAGCACGGTGTCGTCGACGTCCTCGAACGGGCTTTCGATCGCGCTGCTGTCGATCGTCATGCCGGCAACTTCCCGAACGGCGGGCTCCGCCGCTCTGGTTTGTTCCGGCACTGTGGCGGGCGCCAGGTATGCGGTGTCGTCGACCGGCGTGGGCT
>JAZBNZ010000225.1:0-7322 GCA_036350895.1 Woeseiaceae bacterium | reverse complement strand
TGTCTCGCCAGGTCGGCAATACCGAGCTTGCGATGCTGGCCTACACCGGGATGGATCCCGAACCCCTCGGCCGCATCCTTGCGACCGGCGGGACGCCGCAGCTCGAGCGCTATTACCGCCGTCGCGACGTCGCGGGATTCAGCGTCGACACCGGACTCGGCCGCGCCGTCCTGCGCGCCGAGTATGCCTACCAACCGAGTCGCGTCTTCAACCTGCGAGCCCCGGACGGGCTCGATACCGTGGAGCTCGACCAGCATCGTGGGGCCATCGGTCTCGATGTCGACGGTCCGCTAGGGGTTTTTATCAACGTGCAGTATCTCGTCGACACCATCCGCGACGCGCCCGGGGCACTCGTGCGGCCGGCGCGTGACCGTGTCGCAACCTTGTTCGTCCGCAAGGCCTTCGGCTACGACAGGCTGGTGTTCGAGGCGCGCTGGTACCACTCGCTGACCGATGACGACGACCTCACGAGGCTCGGCGTCGACTACGCGCTGAACGACAGCACGTCGATACGCTTTGCGGCGGAACAGTTCCGGGGCACGTCCGCCGGCCTGTTCGGGCAGTTTGCGGACCGGGACCGCATCACCCTGGGCATTCGGCACACGCTCTGATGGCCGGGAAAGATCGCCGCGACATCGAACAGTGGCTGGTGCCGGGCGGGGCCGGGCAGGCCTACGCCGAGCTCAGGGAGCGAAACTCCCGGGAGGGGGAACGAGGCTGGTTTCTCTACGCGTTACTTTCCTCGATCAGCTCGGCGATCCGCGAACGGGCGGCCGACCAGAAGCGCTCGACCGAGCGCTCCGACAAGTCCAGCGCTTCGGCAGTCTCCACCGTCGTCAGGCCTGCAAAGTAGCGGCATTCGAAAACCCGTGCGACGCGCTCGTCCTCTTTCTCGAGGATTCCCAGCATCTCGTCGACCTGCAGCAGAAACTCTGCCTTCTCGTGGCCGTCGTCGCCGATCAGCGTTTCGGCGAGCGTCACGTCGTCGCGAGCACGCTTGTGCGCGGTCAGGTAGCGGATTTCGTCGATGATCACCTGGCGCATGATCGTCGCCACCAGCGCGAAGAACTGTTGCCGATCGCCGGTCGTCAGTTCGCCCCCCGACAGAAGCTTGACGAAGGTCTCGTTGACGATGGTGGTCGCGCCGCTGCCCGCGCCGCCCTGCGCGCGGCGCCGCGCCATGGCTTTCAGCTCGGGGTACAAGAGCGTGGCGAGCCGGTCCAGCGCCGTGTCGTCACCGTCCCGGTGTGCTTCCAGCAGCATCGTCACGGATGAAGACAAGGTGTTTTACCTTCGGAAAACGGTAAGAGATCGAAAAATGTTGCACAATTGCCCGGTACCCGCAAGCAAAGGGACAGTGTCAAATGAGCCTCCTCGGCAACATCGTCTTCTTCGTCTTCGGCGGCTTCCTAATCTTTTTGGGTTACGTGCTCGGCGGCATCCTGCTGTGCCTGACGATCATCGGCATCCCGTTCGGCTTCCAGTGCTTCAAGATCGCGGGTGGCGTACTGGCCCCGTTCGGGCGCGAAGTGCGGGCGAAGCACCAGCCGGACAGCGCGCTGTCGATCCTTCTAAACATCCTCTGGATCATCCTGCCCGGGCTCGAACTCGCGATCATGCACCTGGTCCTCGCCGCGGTCTTCGCAATCACCATCATTGGCCTGCCGATCGCCGCGCAGCACATCAAGCTGATCCCGCTGGCATTGATTCCCTTCGGCCGGGAGATGGTCGACACGGAGACCGGCCGTACCTACCCCTGACCGGCCGGCACGATTCGCCGGAAACGATGTCGCGATTCGCGCGTCAGGCGCCGATCGATGTCTCGGGGAGCACGTGCAGGACGACAGCCAGGAAGTGACACAGCCCGCCGGCCAGCACGAACAGGTGCCAGATCGCGTGGCTGTAGGCCACGTGCTTGCGGACGTAGAAGACGACGCCGACCGTGTAGAACAGGCCGCCGGCGAGTAACCAGGCGAACGCACCGGTGCCGACGGCGCCGATCATCTGCGGCAGTGCCAGGACGACGAGCCAGCCCATGACGAGATAGCTCGCGAGGATCAGCTTCGGGTAGCGATCACGGAAATAGAGCTGCGTGATGATGCCGGCCGTCGCGAGTATCCAGATCGTGCCGAACAGCAGCCAGCCCGTGCCATTGCGCATGGAAACGAGCAGGAAGGGCGTGTAGGTACCGGCGATCAGCAGGTAGATCGCGCAGTGGTCCAGCACCTCGAACAGGTGCCGCTTTGCGTGCGAGTGGAACGAGTGATACAGCGCCGACGCCGTGAACAGCGAGACGAGGCTCAACCCATAGATGACGCTGGCGGCGATGCGCCACGGATCCGACGCGCCGATCGAGAGATACAGCATCCACGTGAGACCCGCGATGCTCAGGATGGCGCCGGCGCCGTGGCTGATGACGTGGGCGATCTCTTCCGCGAGCGTGTAGCCGTTGCCGAGTTTGTTCATCGAGTTTGCCGTCGTTTGCATTCCGGACACCATACACGATCCGCGTCTCGATGGATTTCGGATTCGCGCCAAACTCGCGGAGGAGCGTCGCGATCCGGGCCGCCCCGATCGGCCGGCGTCAGACGGAGTCAGGCCTCGGCACGGTGCAATAAATGTCGTGCAGGGTCTCGATGATGCGCCGTGCCGGCCCGTCGGCGAGCGAGTAGTAGATCGTCTGCGATTCGCGCCGGGTCGTGACGAGCCCGCGGTCGCGGAGCTTGCCGAGCTGTTGGGAAAGCGCCGACTGGCTGAGCGGCACGACATCGTTCAGCTCGCCGACTGAGCGCGGCCCCTGGGTGAGTGCGCACAACACCATCAGGCGGCTTTCGTTACCGAGCGCGTTCATCAGCCCGGCAGCTTCCGGGGCGTGTTGCCGCATCTGGTTGACATCGCCTTCCGTGAACACCGGGTCGCCCGCTGGTTGGTCGTTCACTTGCATCACCCGCACTCCGTCTTGCCGCTCTGCTTACGCAGTTTCCCCGATTGCATACCGTTTTCCGACTATAGATCATCTTAAATTAGAAAGCCATAATTTATGGTATACTAATTTAGCATTTTCGAATATTATTCAGGCTAACGACGAGTACGGGTGGAGACTGGATCATGGCTACGATCGCAATCATGGGCGCCGGCATCGGCGGTATTTCACAGGCCTACGAACTGCGCCGGGAGCTCGGCAAGAAACATCGCATCGTGCTCGTCGGCGACTCCGAGCGTTTCGAATTCACCCCGTCGAATCCCTGGGTTGCCGTCGGCTGGCGCAAGGAAAAACAGGTCGTCGTCGACCTGCCCGAGGTCATGCGGAAATACGGCATCGACTTCCTGAGCACCGGCGTAAAGCGCATACATCCCGACGACAACCGGCTGGAACTCAACGACGGCGACATGATCGAGTACGACTACCTGGTGATCGCGACCGGCCCGAAACTCGCCTTCGACGAAGTGCCCGGACTCGGCCCGCACGGCGGCTACACCCAGTCGGTCTGCAAGACGGGACACGCCGATACGTCGTTCGCGAACTTCGAAGCGCTGGTGGCCGACCCCGGCCCGGTCGTCATCGGCGCCGCCCCGGGTGCGTCCTGCTTCGGTCCCGCGTACGAATACGCGTTCATCCTGGATACCGAACTCAAGAAGCGGAAAATCCGCGACCGGGTGCCCATGCACTTCGTCACACCGGAGCCCTACATCGGCCACCTCGGCCTCGACGGCGTCGGCGATACCAAGAGCCTGCTCGAGTCGGAAATGCGTGATCGCAACATTCGCTGGACGACAAACGCGAAGATCACGAGCGTCGAGGACGGCAAGATTCATTTCACCCAGGTCGACGAGGATGGCAACGACAAGAAGGCGCATGAACTCGAGTTCAAGCACTCGATGATCCTGCCGGCATTCCGCGGGGTCGATGCCGTCACCGGTATCGAGGGGCTGACCAATCCGCGCGACTTCATACTGATCGACGACTACCAGCGCAACCCCGCTTATCCGAATATCTACTCGGTCGGCGTCTGCGTCGCGATTCCGCCGGTCGGGCCGACGCCGGTGCCCACGGGCGCGCCGAAGACCGGCTACATGATCGAGTCGATGGTTACCGCGGCGACACACAACATCCGCGACGCCATCGACGGCAAGCAGCCGACCGCCAAGGGCAGCTGGGCGGCCGTCTGCCTCGCGGATTTCGGCGACTCGGGCGTCGCCTTCGTCGCACTCCCGCAGATTCCGCCGCGCAACACCAACTGGGCGTCCAAGGGCAAGTGGGTGCATCTGGCGAAGATCGCCTACGAGAAGTACTTCCTGCACAAGGTCCGGACCGCGAAGGCCGAGCCTTACTACGAGAAGATGGTGCTGAACATGGTGGGCGCCAAGCGGCTCAAGGAACAGCCCTGAACGAGTTGACGGGCCTCCCGCACGGCAAGCGCTAACGCCGGTCGGTTGGCCTTACAATCTCTCCCCCGTGCGGGCGCCTGGTCAGTAGCACTGCCTGGCGCTCGCTTATTATTGGGACCCGGGTCGCATCGGGCCGCTCGACTGTGACAAGCTTCTGAAGGTATCCGCCGGGAGCTTGCGCATGTCGCCCATACAGTTCTGGTTCTCTATCGGCAGCACCTATTCCTACCTGACCGTCATGCGGCTCGATGCGATCGAGCGCCGCTACGGCGTGAGTTTCGACTGGCGGCCGTTCAGCGTGCGCGCACTGATGCGGGAGATGAATAACGTCCCGTTCGTCGGCAAACCCGCCAAGGAGCGTTACATGTGGCGCGATCTCGAACGCCGCGCCGGGGTTCACGGACTGCCGATCCGGCTGCCGGTGGAGTACCCGCTCGAGCATTTCGACCTCGCCAACCGGATCGCGATCGTCGCTGCCGATGAAGGCTGGTGCCCGGCCTACGTGCGCTCCGCCTACCGGCTCTGGTTCAACGAGGGCCTGCCGGCTGGCAGCAACGCCAACGTGCGCGCCAGCGTCGAGGCCGCCGACCAGGATCCGGATCGCGTCCTCGAAATCGCGGCGACGACCGAGACCGGCGATGCCTACGAGGCGGCGACGGCAACCGCCCGCTCGCTCGGAATCTTCGGGTCACCGTCATTCGTCGTCGGTGACGACGAGCTGTTCTGGGGCGACGACCGGCTCGAAGACGCCGTCGGGTTTGCGCTCGAGTCAGGCCGGCAGGGGTAAGCGCCCGTCGACGAGGAAGTGTTCCCGCGGCCACTCAAAGAGCGCATCGCCCAACCGGAACGTCACAACTTCGGGCCGGGTTTCGGAGAGACCGTGGCGGGGATTGCGGTGCTTGCGGGAACGGAGCGCCGCCGGCGAAAACAGCGCCACGTTGACGGCATTGCCCGGCGCGCGGGCCGACAGGTAGGTGATGGCCTCGATGCGCTTTTCACGCAGAACCGAACCCAGCTGCTGGCACGGCAGGTAGTCGGACTTGTGCCGCAATACTCGCTCGTGACGCTCGAACGGCGGCGCGGCCAGGTCGAAGCCCCGGTCCGTGCGGTAGGTCGCCTCGAACACCGTGAACTGGCTGATCACGCGATCCCGGAAGGGCGTCTCCATGCCCTCCAGGAACACGAGCCGGTAATACGCCGCCTCGGCAAACAGGGCGCGCGAGTCGAGGGACCCGTAGAACAGGCTGGGTTCGAAGCGCCGGCCGAATCGCGAGCCCCATCGGAGTGGCGGGTAGCGCCACGGTGTCCGCAGGAGATAATCGAAGCGATCCAGGTTGCCGTGGCCGACGGCTTCGGGCTTCGACGCTTCCAGCAAGCCCTCGAGCACGTCGTGCTCGGCGAGCGAGTCGGTCAGCGACAGCGTGACCTTTTGTTCCTGGTTTTCGACGAGGCGTCGCAACGATCCCATGAGCGCACGCGGCTGGGCGCGGCCGAGCACCCGCCGCCAGTAGGTCTCGTCATACTTTGCCACGGATCGCGTCGAGGTATTCGCAGACGGTGACCAGCCCCGCAACGCTGCCGAGCTGTTCTCGCGGCACGCCCCCGGTATGCCGGTTCGGCGTCGACAGCCATTCGCGCATCTGCTCGTCGCTGTCGTCAACGATAACGGCCAGAGACCGGAAGCAGCGAATGAGGAGCAACGCGAGCTCACCCGCCTTGCTGTCCGGGTCGACCCCGGAGCGCGAGATGCTGGACCGGTCGCGGCCGACGATCGCCGCCATCTCCTGGCGCGAAAGGCCCAGCCGCTCTGCCGCGCAGAGGAGTGCCTTGCCGAGGACAACGGCCGGTTCGGGCGATAATCGCGGCTTCGAGATACCCATGCCGCCAGTATAAGGCAGGGGCCGGATTTTGCAATCGCACGTTTTTTTGTAAATTCGTGCAAATGCATCATCTTTTAAGGGATGCCTTTTCGTCGCCTCACGCGCATTGCCTGTTCCCTTGCAGCCGGTCCGGGGCTAAGCTCTCGCCATGACCTATTGCCTTGCAGCCATGCTGGATGACGGGCTGGTGTTCGTCTCGGATTCGCGGACGAACGCCGGCATCGACCAGCTTGGCACTTACAGCAAGATGCACCCCTTCGACGACCTCGACGGCCGGTTCTTCACGCTCCTGTCGGCCGGCAATCTCGCCACCACGCAGGCCGTCGTCGCCCGCCTGCGCCGCGACATTCGCGACGGCAACGCACCGAGTCTCGCAACCGTCGAGCGACTCAGGGATGCGGCCGACTACATCGGCGGGATCAGCCGCGACATCCAGGACCGTTACGCGACCGAAGACCGCACCCCCGGCTTTTCGCCCGAGGCGGACTTCATATTCGGCGGCCAGATCGGGGACCAGCCGCACAGCCTGTTCCACATTTACGCTGCCGGAAACTACGTCTCCCCGACAGCCCTCGCGCCGTTCGTCCAGATCGGCGAACAGAAGTACGGCAAGCCGATACTGGACCGTATTATCGCGCCGGATACGAGGCTCGAGTCGGCGGCGCTGTGCGGACTCTTGTCCATGGATTCGACGATGCGCTCGAATGCGGGCGTGGGCCCGCCGATCGAGGTCATGTTGTATGCCGCGGGCGTCCCCGGGTCGCACACGCACATCGTCTACACCGAGGACGACCCTTACCTGCGGAAGATTCGCGAGGCGTGGGCGGCCGGCCTGAAACTCGCGTTCGAGCAGATGCCGCCGATCAGCGTGCCTGCGAAGCAGGTCCGTCTCGTCGACCGGTGAAGCGGCTGACGGCGGCGTCGATGAAGTCGAGCTTGGCCGCGACCGCGGGCGTGATCAGGAACGGGTAGGCGTCGTCCAGGCCCAGGCTGCGCATCATCTCGTTGAGCGGGATCACGACCTCGAGGAAACCGCTGCGCCACTCCGGCGCC
>JAZBNZ010000224.1:0-4161 GCA_036350895.1 Woeseiaceae bacterium | reverse complement strand
TGCCGGTGACGCCCGGGCCGGCGGCTGTCGACAGCACCATCGCCGACACGATCAGCGAACGTATGGCGCCGAGGTGCCGGGTGCCGTAGACCTCCGGCCAGACAGCGCCGAACAGTGTCGACGAGAACCCGTAGCTGATGCCGAGCAGGATCATCGCGGCGATGAGCGTCGCCGGAGGACCACCGCTCCCGAGCACGAAACAGGTCGCGGACAGCGGCACGAGGAAGAACGGCAGGACGGTGCTGGCCCTGAAGCGGTCGACCAGTGCACCGCAGATAAGTGCGAAGATCACGGTCGTCAGCGCCATGACCGACAGCGACCTGGCGTAGAACGTATCCGGCCAGCCGTTGAGCGCCGTCATGTAATCCTGGTGGTAGAAGATCGTCGTGCCGATAAAGGGCGGGGCCAGCACGCCGGTCAGCAGCACCCAGAACAGGGGATCCTTCACCACCTCGCGGCGCGTCCAGTCGCGCACCTTCGGCTTCTTCGCATGGGCATCGATCTCGGAATGGCTCGGCACGCGCGGCTGGCTGTAGGCCCAATAGCCGAATGGCAGCCCGACCAGCAGCAACGCCAGCGCACCGGCAACCCAGCCGGCCTGATAGCCGAATGCCACGGATACGGTCGCGAACAGGAGCGGCAGGCTCGCCTCGCCGCCCTGGTGACCGAGCACGACCAGCGAGACGGCACGCCCGCGCTGCGCCGCAAACCAGCGCCCGGTCGCCGTCAACGCAATGTGCGTCATCATTCCCTGGCCGAAGAGACGCAGGAGAAAGATCGCGATCACCAGGACAGCCACGGAGGGCGCGTAGGCAGCCAGCACCGTCGCCCCGGCCAGCACGGGCACTACGATCAGGATCGTCTGGTGCTCCGGGATGACGTCGACAATGCGGCCGACGAACGGCAGGCACATCGCGCTTGCCAGCGTTGCGAACATGTACAGCCGGCCGATCTCGCCGTGGCTCAGGTCGAAGGCCGCCTGCCACTCGGCGATGGACGCCGAGATGAAGAACGTCTGGCCGAAACTCGAAAAGTAGGTCAGGAGGAAACCGCCCGCGATCCAACGGGCGTTTTGCTTCAGGAACTCGATCACGGGGGTGCCTGCCCGCTGATGTCCTCGATCGTTGCCTGCTGACGGTTACTGCTCTTCACGCGTGTTTCTTCGGGGCACTCGGGTTTACGGGGCTGCCTGCTCATCGAGGATGGCTTGGCATCCGCTGGAGACCGTAGATTCTGTTTGGCCCGTTTGAAGAGGCGATGGTCTCGGTCTCTTACGGCGGAAGGTACCACACGACAGCGAGGGACCCATGGAGATCGCCAGGCAGGAATATACCCGGCAACCGCGTGGTCCGCCGCTACGTTCTGCTGAGATTCGCCAGGACCTGCAGCGAGGGCCGCCGTCATGACCGTAAAGCCAAACGGCAGCGAAACGCGAACTAATCCAGTTCCCAAACTGTTTCCGGCGCCCGCCCAAACCGCAGACACTCCGCTGATCCCGAGATACTATGCTCCTCATGTTCGGTATCGCCCCGTTCTCGCCAGGTATGCGACAGCGCCTCGCATGGCCGATCGTCCTGGTTTTGTCTGCCGTAGTTCCACCCATTGCCAATGCGGCTGACTCGGCAGTCGTATTGATGTACCACCGATTCGGCGAAGACAGGTATCCATCGACAAGCATCCGACTTGATCAGTTTGAGGCCCAGCTCGAACACCTGAAAGAAAACGACTACACCGTCATACCGCTCGCGAGCCTGGTAGCTGCGTTCGAGGATGGCATGGAGCTGCCCCAACGGGCAGTCGCAATAACGATCGACGATGCATACCGCTCGATCTACACGGCTGCGCATTCGCGCTTTCTCGAGTACGAATACCCGTATACGGTTTTCGTCGCCACCGATGCCGTGGACGCTGGACAGCCGGCCTACATGAGTTGGGACGAAATGCGCGAACTCGAGGCGGAAGGGGTAACGTTCGCGAATCACGGTGCGGCGCACCGCTCGACCATCGAGGAAGGGAGCTATGCGAGTGAAGAGGAGCGGCTCGCGCTGGTTCGTGCGGATGTCGAGAAAGGGTACCGGCGGCTCAGTGAGGAATTGAATCCGATGCCCGGTGTATTTGCGTATCCGTACGGCGAGTATGACGCGGACACTGCAAACCTCTTGCGAACGATGGGTTACATCAGCTTCGGCCAGCAGTCGGGGGCGATCAGTACGAAAAGCGACACGCGCTCGCTCGCCAGGTTCCCCATGGCCGAGTCATTCGGCGGCATGGACCAGTTCCCGACCAAGGTCGCGAGCCTGCCGATGCCGGTAGTCGAGGTCGAGCCCTGGGATCCGGTCGTCACCGATCGTCAACCCGGGATCACCGTGACGCTTGGCGAAACGGATGCTCGCCTGGGCGAATTGGCGTGCTTCGTAAGCGGCCAGGGCAAGGCCCGCATACAGTGGCAGGAACCGGAACGGCGCTTTACTGTTGGCGCAAGCGAACCATTCGGCGACGGTCGTCACCGCGTGAATTGCACGGCACCTCATGACAGTGGCCGCTACCTGTGGTTTTCTCATCTCTGGGTCGTCCGGCCCGATTAGGAAGCAGAATAATGTTTGGACGAATCAAGCAGCCTCTGATGGCGACCCTGCTAGCCGGCCTGTTGGCAACGGCGCCCGCGCAGGCCTACGACGTATATGTATTCTCGAATCTCGATGAGATCATGAACTGGCTGGAATCCGAGAACTGGTGGGGTGAGGTGAATCGCGGCGAGCAGCTCGATGTGCCGCACGCAATGATCACCGGCATCAATCCGCGATGGCGGACAACTGCGCAGGAGCTGCCGGTGCCGCAAAAGAAGGAGATCTTCTACCGCCTCATGCTGCCGCTGATTATGCATGCCAACGAGATGGTGCTGGCCCGGCGAGAGCAACTGCTCGATGCCAAGGCCATGCTGGCCAGCGGAGAGACAATCAGCAATGACGAGATCGAGAGGATTCGCGATGGCGCGGTTCTGCTGCGCGTGCTTGACAAAGATGAAGCCACTCAACTACGGCCGGACGCTGATCGACTGGCTGCTGTTATCGACGAATTACTGCACAAGCTCGACATCATCCCCAACGGCCTTGCGCTGGGCCAGGCGGCATATGAGAGCGGCTACGGCACTTCACGTTTTGCCGTAGAGGGCAATGCTCTCTTCGGACAGTGGACATATGGCGGCGATGGGCTGGTACCGGAACAACAGCGCAAGGAGCTGGGCGACCATCGCATCGCTTCCTATGACTGGCCGTTCGACAGCGTTCGTGGATACTTTATCAACCTGATGTCGCACCCCGCCTATGAGGACTTTCGCCGATTGCGTGCAAAGTTGAGGGCCGAGGGCAAACCGCTGACCTCGCTTGCACTTGCAGACGGGTTGATTCGTTATTCCGAACGCGGCCAGGAGTATGTCGATACGCTGAAAGGAATCATCCGGGTCAACAAGCTCGATGTCGCCGACGGTGCCGTGTTCCGGGATGAGCCGACGCGTTTCCTCGTCGGCGCGGAGGATTCCGAGGGGGCGGCAACACTGCGAACGGAGATCGAACGATTACGTGCGACTGGAGAGCTCGACGAGATTGTCGCGCGAATGCGGCTCGAGTGACTCGCGAAGCGAACCAGGACGCACGAAGTGCGCCCCGATGGAAGGATAGCCCCAAGACGATCCGAATTGATCGAACTGCCGACGCGCGGCTTTTCAGTCCGCGATGAACATCACCACTCTTGCAGTACCCCCTCAATCCCCCCAGTCACGTCATCCGTCCTGACCAGGCTATCCCCCGCCAACCGCGCATAGATCCGGCTCTGATCCGCAAAGAAGTTGATCTGCGCCCGGAACGCCGGTGAATTGACCGAATCGACATCCCGCATGCGGCCGGCGGCCGCGTCATAGAGGAGGCGCGAGGCCCAGCCCACCTGGTCCGCCCTGTCGTCGTAGATCTGGCCGTTGCAGACGAGGCGCGGATAGAAGTGCTCGAAGAGATTCATGATCTCGTACTTGAGTGCCCCATCGTCGATCGGGTCGATGCGCCCGGACGACAGCCCTGGGAGGTGGGTGGTGTTGGTTGGGGATTGCTGCGGCTTTCCTGAATTGGATCGGGGTGGTCGGCCGTCGGGACGGGCACCGACAGGGCGTCG
>JAZBNZ010000223.1:0-8559 GCA_036350895.1 Woeseiaceae bacterium | reverse complement strand
GTTGGCCAAGGCAGCGTTGCTCGTCACTCGCGTACGTAAAGTACGCTACGCTCCTCCCGCCTCGCCTTGGCCAACCACCGGTCGTCGTGTGCGACGAGAATTAGTCAGAGTCTCCCTGGCGCCCCGACAGGTAGTCCTGCAGGCCGGCCACCAGCGACAGGGCGATGGCCGCCGCGCCGCGTCCACCGATGTCGAGTCCGGCCGGACCGTGCAGGCGGCCCGTCAGCGACAGAGCCGCCTCTCCCAGCTCACCCAGCAGTCGATCGCGCCGCGCCGAGGGACCGAGCAGGCCGACGTAGCCGACCGGGCTCGCGGCCAGTGCCGAGAGGTAATCCCGGTCACTGGCCAGGTGATGGCTCATGATGAGCGCCGCGTCGAAACGGCCCGGGTCCAGCTCTCCGACGTCGGTGCTGGGCAGGCAGTGGCGCTCGTCGGCCACGTCGAGCAGCGGGTTGTCGATGTACGCGGGTCGGTGATCGGCAACCACGGTGCGCCAGCCGAGCTCACCCATGAAGCGCAGCACCGGCACGACGTCGGGGCCCGCGCCGAGTACCAGGACCGACGGCAGCGGTAGCAGGTCGAGGGCGAGGACCGTCATGCCGTCGACGTCGCGGCGCGTACCGTGCGCGCCGGCCGCCTCGAGGAGGTCTGCCCGTCCGCTGGTATGGAGGCCTTCGCCGGCAGCACTCCGAATCTCGGCCGTGACCGTACCCGCGCGCGCCGAAGGCTCACGCAGCGCGATCGCCATGCGTGCGGGCTCTCGGCCTTCGAAAACACCGGCCATCGTGCTGAAGGGCTCGTAGCCGCTGCCCGGCGACAGGCTGCAGAGCAGCACCTCGATACGGCCCTCGCAGCCGACGCCGAGGCCCCAGAGTTCGTCGTCGTTCGCGAGATCGTAGACGACGGTCGTGGCACGGCCCGAATCGAGGACCGCTTCGGCGCGAATCGCGAGGTCGCCTTCGAGGCAACCGCCCGACAGCATGCCGTGATAGCGCCCGGCAGCGTCGATGAGCATGCAGTCGCCGACCTTGCTGTACGTCGAGCCGCTCGTGCCGATCACAAGACACAGCGCAACGGCTTCGCCGCGCGCCGCACGCTCACGGAAAAATGCGATCAGGCTGCGCGTGTTCATGCCGGCGTACTCCTCGACTTGAATCGCCGGAGATCGTTACCATGTCCCGAGTTTCGTGTCGGGACTTCTCGACGAACGCAATACAGGAGGTAATTCATGAGCAATTCCACGACAGCACCCAGGGCAGTAACGGACGCGAACTTTGCCGACGAGGTGATCAACGCCGACAAGCCGGTCCTGGTCGATTTCTGGGCCGAGTGGTGCGGGCCCTGCCGCGCGCTGGGACCGGTGATCGAGTCCCTGTCCGAGGAATATGCCGGCCGCGCCACCATCGCAAAGGTCGACGTCGACGCCAACCAGTCCATCGCCATGCAGCTCGGCATCCGCTCGATTCCGACCGTCATGCTGTTCGACAAGGGCCAGGTGGTCGATACGTTCATCGGTGTTCGTCCCGAAAGCGACTACAAGTCGAGCCTCGACAAGCTCGTCGCCTGAGCGCCGTCTCAGCTCGTCGGCCGTGACGCCCGCAGGTTGAGCATCTCCATGGCGAGGTGCGCGGCCGCGAGCGACGTGACCTCGGCCGAATCATAGGCCGGCGCAACCTCGACGACGTCCATGCCGACGACGTTGATACCCTCCAGGCCACGCAGGATGCTGATGGCCTGGTGGGTCGTCAGGCCGCCGCAGACCGGCGTACCGGTACCGGGCGCGAAGGCCGGGTCCAGGCAATCGATGTCGAACGTCACGTAGACCGGGCGACTGCCGAGCCAGTCACGCGTGCTCGCCACGACGGCGTCGATGCCGTTGGCATGCACCCAGGGGGCGTCCAGGATGTTGAAGCCGTGCGTATCGGGATTCGTGGTCCGGATGCCGATCTGCACCGACGAAGCCGGGTCGACGATGCCCTCCTTCGCCGCGTGGTAGAACATCGTGCCGTGGTCGATGCGCTTGCCGTCCTCCTCCCAGGTGTCCGAGTGTGCGTCGAAGTGCAAGAGCGACAGCGGCGCCCCGAACTTCCGTGCATGCGCGCGCAGCAGCGGATAGCTGACGAAGTGGTCACCACCCAGCGATAGCAGCGTCACGTCCTGCTCCAGGATCGAGAACGCCTCCGCCTCGATCTGCGCCGGCACCGAGGCCGGCTGCCCGTGGTCGAAATACAGGTCCCCGTAGTCGACGACGGCCAGGGCGTCGAAGGGATTCGTCACCATGCCGTACGGCTTTTCCCAGACCATGATCGACGAGGCGGCGCGAATCCCGCGCGGACCCATGCGCGCCCCGGAGCGGTTGGTCGTCGCGGTATCGAAGGGAATGCCGCAGACGGCCACGTCGGCGGCGGCCAGGTCCTTCGTGTACTTGCGACGGCCGAAGGAGAGAACACCGCCATAAGTCGGCTCGGGCCGGATGCCCCTGAGGTCGTCGCGAGTGATGCCGCTGTCGACAGCCGACTTGTCGAGTTCGCTCGTCATTTACCGAGCACTTCCTTCGCCTTGTCGAGGGCCCGGAACGCCGTTTCAACGATCGTGTCCGCTTCTTTATAGGACAGCGTCAGCGGCGGCGCGCAGACCATCGTGTCGCCGACGGCCCTGAGCACGACACCCATGTCGATACAGATGTCGCGGACGACGACGCCGGCTTCGCGTTTCTCGTCGAAGCGCGCCAGTGTCTCCTTGTCCTCGACGATTTCGAAGGCTCCCATGAGACCGACCATGCGCGTCTCGCCCACCAGCGGATGCTCGCCGAGTTCCTGCCAGCGCTTCTGCAGGTAGGGACCGATATCGCCGGCGACGCGTTCAACGAGCTTCTCGCGCTGGATGATCTCGATGTTGGCGAGCGCCACGGCGCAGGCCGCCGGATGACCGGAATAGGTATAGCCGTGGAAGAACTCGCCGCCCTTCTCGATCAGGACATCGGCGACGCGGTCGGAGACCAACACGCCACCGAGCGGGAGATAACCCGAGGTGACTCCCTTGGCAAACGGCATCAGATCCGGGCGCGTGCCGAAGTAATCGGCACCGAACCACTTCCCGAGACGGCCGAAGCCGCAGATGACTTCGTCCGATATCAGCAGGATCCCGTATTCGTCGCAGATGCGCTGCACTTCGGGCCAGTACGTGTCCGGCGGGATGATGACGCCACCTGCGCCCTGGATCGGCTCACCGATGAACGCGGCGACGGTCTCGGGACCCAGTTCGAGAATCTTCTCCTCGATCTTCTTCGCCATCGCGAGGCCGAAATCATCGGGACTCATCGAGCGATCGCTGTCGAACCAGTACGGCTGGTCCACGTGGACGATGCCCGGGATCGGCAGCCCGCTCTGGCTGTGCATCGGCTTCATGCCACCGAGACTCGCCGCGGCAACGGTAGAGCCATGGTAGGCATTCTTGCGGCTGATGATCGTATGCCGGCCGGGATGCCCCATCAGGTCCCAGTAGCGCCGCACCATGCGGACGACCGTGTCGTTGGCTTCCGAACCCGAACCGGCGAAAAACACGCGGTTGAACTGCGGCTGCGAAATCTCGGTCAGGCGCGTGGCCAGCTCGATCGAGGGCGGATGCGCGCACTGGAAGAAGTTGTTGTAGTACGGCAGTTCGTGCATTTGCCGCGTCGCTGCGTCGACAATCTCGTCGCGGCCGTAGCCGACGTTGACGCACCAGAGCCCCGACATCGCGTCGAGGATGCGATTGCCGTCCGCGTCCTCGATGAAGACGCCCTCGGCGCGCGTGATGATTCGCGAGCGCTTCGCGTGCAGCGCCTTGTGATCGGTGAACGGATGCAGGTGGTGCTCGGAATCGAGGCTCTGCCAGTCGTCGCGGCTGCGCTTTTCTATGGCTGCCATGGTTTTTCTCCGGTTAAGCAGGTCGCGGACGTGAGCTCAGAGCGGCCGCCCGTCAGACATTGAACATCAGGATTTCGCGTTCCCAGGGGGTAATGATTGCCTCGAACTCCATGTACTCGTCATCCTTGAGCTGGCTGTAGAGATCGACGAAATCGCTTCCGAACATGCTACGCATCGCGTCGCTCGAACGGAAGGCCTCGATGGCTGCCGAGATATGCCGGTGCAGGCCGAAATCGCCACCGTACGCGCTGCCCGTGATCGGCGGCTTCGGCGTGAGGCCTTCGACCATGCCGAGATAGCCGCAGGCAAGCGTCGCGGCCAGCGCCAGGTAGGGGTTGACGTCGGCTCCCGGCAGGCGGTTCTCGACGCGGCGGTTCTCGGGCGCCGACTCGGGCACCCGCAGGCCGACCGTACGGTTGTCGACGGCCCACGCGAGGTTCACCGGCGACGCCAGCGGGTTCAGGAAGCGGCGGTAGGAGTTGACGTAGGGGGCCATGATCAGCATCGCGTGCGGCAGGTATTTCTGCAGGCCGCCGATATAACCCATGAAAGCGTCGCTGTACTCGCCGTCCGGCGTCGAGAAGATGTTGTTCCCGCTCGCATCCACCACGCTCTGGTGAACATGCAGGGCGCTGCCGGCCTCCTCGGCCATCGGCTTTGCCAGGAAGGTGGCGTGCATCTCCTCCTCGATCGCGGCCTCGCGCACGGTCCGCTTGAACAGGAATACCTGGTCGGCGAGCTCCACGGCGTCGCCGTGCAGGAAATTGATCTCGAACTGGGCCGGTCCGGACTCCTGCGAGAGCGTGTCGATGCGGATGTCCTGCTCCTCGCAGTACGCGTAAACGAGGTTGATGAACGGGTCGAAGTTGTTCATCGTGTCGATCGAGAACGGCTGGCGCGCGCCCTCGGTCCAGCCCAGGCGGCCTTCCGGCGGCTTTGCCTCCTCGCGCGGGTCCGTGTGCGGACTCAGCAGGTAGAACTCGACCTCCGGTGCGACGACCGGCGTCCAGCCCTTCGCCGCGAACTTCGCGAGCACATTGCGCAGCACCGCGCGGGGCGACACGTCGACCTGCGACCCGTCGAAGTGATAACAGTCGAGAAAGATCGACGCCGCCGGCTCGCTCGCCCACGGCACGGTCCTGAGCGTCGTCGGGTCGGGCGCGAGTATCATGTCCCGGTCCTCGACGTTGCTCGGATTGTCGATGTAGTAACCCGAGACCGTCTGCTGGAAGATCGACTCCGGCAGCTTCAGCGAAGCGGTGCCGAACTTGCCTGCCGGGATCACCTTGCCGCGCGCCGCGCCGGCCATGTCCGGCACGAAGGCCTCCACGTCGTGGATTCGTCGCTCCCTGAGCCACGGCTGGATCACTTCATCGGTACTCATGTATCACCTCGTGAACGACCTGCCTTGAAGTCCCGGCATGCATTGCCGAACGCCTCGAAGATCGCCACGGAATCCGGGTTTTCCATGACCTTCCATTCCGGATGCCACTGGACGGCCAGCGCGAACGCGGACGCCGCCTCGACCCGGTATGCCTCGATGAGGCCGTCGTCGGCCCGCGCCTCGACGACGAGGCCGGGGGCGAGCTGCCGGATGCCCTGCCCGTGCAGCGAATTCACGGTCAGCACGTCCTTGCCGGTCAGCCTGCCTACCTGGCTGCCGGGCTCGACCGTGACGGTATGCGAGGGCCCGTACTGCACGTCGACCGGGTCGTCCGGATTTTCCTTGTGCGCAAGCATCCCGTCGACGAGCGCCAGCTTCTGGTGCAGCGTCCCGCCGAGGCTGACGTTGAGCTCCTGGAACCCGCGGCAGATCGCGAACAGCGGCAGGCCGCGCTCGATCGCGCGCCGGGCGAGCGGCAGGTTCAGGCTGTCGCGGTGCGGGTCCCGGGTCGCTTCCGGATGGCCCGGCTCGTCCGTGTAATGATGCGGCTCGATGTCCGAGGGACTCCCGGTCAGGAGCAACCCGTCGAGCCTGTCGAGCAGATCGTCGATATCGAGCCGGTCGCTCAGGACCGGGATCAGGAACGGCAGCGCCTCTGCGGCGTCGGTTATCGCCGTAATGTACTTTTCCCCGACCATGTGGAAGGGGTGAATCGGCACGTGCTGGCGATCGCAGGGTATGCCGATGATGGGCTTGGACGACATAGGGGGACGAACCCCGACCCTCCTGGAACAGTTGCGGAGGCCAGAGGATACGCCAGTCTGCACGGTCAAGTACACGGCCTGCCGGCGCCCGCGGCCCCGGTGCTTGAGTCTCGCCGGGGAATGGGCGATGCTGGCGGCTTAAATCGCACGAATTCAGCACCTTATGCCACGCCAATCCAGCCCGGGCGCCGAACTGGCGCGCCACCTCAAGAAGTACCCCGAATCCGCCTCGATGGAACTCCTGATCGCCGACATGAACGGCATCCTGAAGGGCAAGCGCGTCCGCCGGCCGGACTTCGAGAAATCCGTGACCGAGCCTTTCCCCTTCTGCGGCGGCACGGTCCTCCTGACGGCCCTGGGAGAAACCGTGCCGGGCATCCCCTACGGCGAGGACGACGGCGACCCGGACGTCGAGGCGCGAGTCGTGCCCGGGACGATCGCCCCGGTACCGTGGGCCACGCGACCGTCGTCGCAGGCAATGTTCCGCATGTACGGCGACGACGGCAAACCGTTCTTCGCCGACCCGAGAACCGTACTGGAACGGGCGATACAGCCGTTTACGCGGCGCGGTCTCAGCATCGTCATGGCAACCGAGCTCGAGTTTTATCTCCTGCGCGGCGATACCGAGGTGCCCACCGCGGCCGCACCCGTCGTCCCGGGCATCGGCCGTCGCCAGCCGGGTGCACAGGTGTATCACCCGGAAGACCTGCGTGCGATCGACCCCTTCCTGGACGACGTCTACGACTGGTGCGACCAGCAGCACATTCCGGCCGACACCACGATCTCGGAATACGGCCCGGGACAATTCGAGGTGAATCTCAGGCACCACGACGATCCGGTGCGGGCCTGTGACCAGGCCGTCCTGTTGAAGCGGGTGATCAAGGCCGCGGCGCTCAAGCACGGCTTCGTTGCCTGCTTCATGGCGAAACCCTTCACCGACGACTCGGGGAACGGCCTGCACATTCATATGAGCTTCGTCGACCGCGAGGGCCGCAACTATTTCTCGAAAGGACGCGATTCGCTCGCGACGCCACCCTTCTCCGCGCCGCTCCGCCAGGCCGTGGCGGGCATGCTCAAGACCATGCCCGAAGCGACGGCGGTGTTCTGCCCGAACGCGAATTCCTATCGCCGGCTGCGGCCTGAGATGTATGCACCGGTCGACCTCAACTGGGGCGTCAACCATCGCGCCGTCGCGATCCGGATCCCGGGATCGGACGCCACCAACCTGCGTTTCGAGCATCGCGTGGCGGGCGCCGACGCCAATCCCTACCTCGTCACCGCCGCCGTACTCGCGGGCGTCGATTACGGCCTCAGGAACAAGCTGGAACCGCCACGAATGGTCGAACAGGGTGAAAGCATACAGCTGCGAGCACGCATCCCGACGCGCTGGGACGCCGCGCTGGACCGGTTCTCCCGGGCCAAGGTGTTACCGGAATACCTGGGAGCCGACTACTGCCGGCATTTCCTGACCAACCGCCGTACCGAGAGCCAGCGCTACCACAACGAGATTCCGCTGCAGGATTTCCGCTGGTATCTGCGCAGCGTGTGACGCGGCCTGACTCGCCGCCGGGCGCAGCCTAGGCGGTCAGCGCCTTTGCCAGGGCCATCACCTTGTCGAGGTCGCCCTTCACGCGGACCTTGCCGAACATGTATGCCGACATGACGTTCTGGCGCCCCGCCAGGATCGCCTCGAGCGTCGCCGGGCTCACCTGCAGCGTCGTCGACGCGGGCTTGTCCTCGTTCGAGACCTCGACCGGTGCCTCGGTCGATGCGATGTGGATGACGCCGTCACGGCCGAGATCGATCTTGACGTCGAAGCCGAAGGGCTCGACCAGTTCCGTCAGTTCGCGTACGCGTTGGGTCAGGGCATCGGTCATGAAAGCGGGTCCTGCTGATTTGTGACTAATCGTGCTCGCTCGCACGTCCGAGGTCGGCGTCGATGGTTTCGCCGGCACGATAATAATGCCATGCCGACCACGGCAACAGCACTGTCGTGACGGTGAGCAGTGCGTAGCGCATCGACTCGCTGCCGAACCATGCCGCGAGCACGTCGCTCAGCATGCCTGTCAGGAGGGGGCCGAGCGCGAGGCCGACGACGTTGATGATCAGCAGCACGATCGCGGAGGCGACCGCCCGCATCGGCAGCGAGACGAGACTCTGCGTCTGGGCCAGTACCGGTGCCAGGTAGAAGTTCGCGAGCATCTGCGGGACGACGAGCAGCAGCAGACACCAGAACGCACTGGAGGCCAGGAACACGCCGACGTAGAGGATCGCGGACACGGCGCTGATCAGCGCCAGGAACCGGAAGCCCTGGCGCCGGCCGCCGGCACTCAGGCGGTCGGTCAGGTAGCCGCCGCCGAAGAACCCGACGCCACCGGCGAGTCCGACGATCAGGCCGAGCCAGACGCCCAGTTCGGCGACGTTCATCCCGAAACTGCGCACGACGTAGCTCGGGATGAAATTGACGAGTGCGTAACCGACGAACGCCGACAGGCCCGCGGCG
>JAZBNZ010000222.1:0-4424 GCA_036350895.1 Woeseiaceae bacterium | reverse complement strand
GAACGAGATGGGCAGCAAGGAACTCACGCTGCACCTGAGCGAACCGGTCCGTGAGCTGCCGGAGTCGCTGGCGAAGTATCGG
Organism: Woeseiaceae bacterium; assembly: GCA_036350895.1. Lineage (GTDB taxonomy): Bacteria > Pseudomonadota > Gammaproteobacteria > Steroidobacterales > Woeseiaceae > UBA1847. The sequence goes on along the minus strand of JAZBNZ010000222.1, from coordinate 4,342 downwards.
CTCCATATCGAGGGGAACGGATCGCTCCTGGTCTACAGTTACGACACGCAGCGTGAACGTACCGGGATAACCTCGCTGTTGTCGGACCTCAACCAGGCCGGCATACGTTTCAACGACCTGCACACGTCGCAGAGCTCGCTCGAGGAAATTTTCGTCAACCTGGTCCGGAGGCCGCAGGCAGAATGAATTATCACGCGGTCAGGGCCATCTACCAGTTCGAGATGGCGCGCATGTGGCGCACGGCGGTGCAGAGTCTCATCGCCCCGGTGCTGTCGACGTCTCTGTACTTCGTCATATTCGGCGCTGCCATCGGCTCGCGGATCACCGAGATCGACGGCGTCAGTTACGGCGCATTCATCGTCCCCGGCCTGATCATGCTGTCGATCATGACGGAGAGCATTTCGAACTCGTCCTTCGCGATCTACTTCCCGCGCTTCACCGGGACGATCTTCGAGGTGCTGTCGGCGCCTGTTTCCTACGTCGAGGTGCTGCTCGGCTACGTGGGCGCCGCCGCGACGAAGTCGGTGATCATCGGCACGATCATCTTCATCACCGCGAATTTCTTCGTGACCATCGAGGTGGCGCACCCCTTCGTGATGCTGACGTTCCTCGTCCTCACCTCGGTGTCGTTCTGCCTGTTCGGCTTCATCCTCGGCGTGTGGGCCGACGGCTGGGAGAAACTGACGATCGTGCCGATCCTCGTCATCATGCCGCTGACTTTCCTGGGTGGCACCTTCTACAGCATCAACATGCTGCCGCCGGTCTGGCAGACCATCAGCCTCGCGAATCCGCTCGTCTACCTGATCAGCGGCTTCCGCTGGAGTTTCTACGAGAACGCCGACGTCAGCGTCACGCTGAGCCTCGGGATGACGACGGCATTCCTGCTGTTGTGTTTCGCCGTTGTGCGGTGGATCTTCAGGACCGGCTACCGGCTGCGCACCTGAACCCGGCGCGGGCAGTGCCGTATACTGGCGGGCGTCCGAGCCAAAGAGCCGCGATATGCGACGAATCGGAATACTGCTTGCCCTGATCCTCGCGGGCGAGCTGGTCTTCTCCCTGCCGTTCCACACGATCCGATTTTTCCGGCCGACTTTTCTCGATGTCTTCGCGATCTCGAACACGGAGCTCGGCGACCTGTTCGCGATCTACGGCATCGTGGCGATGCTGGCCTACTTTCCCGGCGGCGCCCTGGCCGATCGTTACCCGGCGCGCACGCTGCTCGCCGTGTCGCTGGCAGCCACGGCGCTCGGCGGCTTCTACCTCGCGACGCTGCCCGGCGTTTTCGGTCTCGCCGTGCTGTACGCCTACTGGGGCTTTACGTCGATCTTCCTGTTCTGGGGTGCGCTCCTGCGAGCGACCCGGCTGTGGGGGGCGGAGCACGCACAGGGTTTCGCGTTCGGCATGCTGGACGGCGGCCGCGGCCTCGTTGCCGTCGCCGGTGCCGCGCTCGCGATCGCGCTGCTGGCCGCCAGCCTGCCCGTCGACGTCGAGTCCGCGTCACTCGCGGAGCAGCGCGACGGGCTCAGGCAGGTGGTGCTGTCCTATTCGTTCCTGACGCTGGCGGCTGCCGCGGCCGCGTGGTGGCTGATTCCGCCGGCGCACACCGCGGCGGAGCAGCGGCCCAACACGTTCGCCAACATGCGGGACGTCGTGACCCGGCCGACGCTGTGGGCGCATGCCGGCGTGATTGTTTGCGCGTACTGTGCCTACAAGGGCCTCGACAACTACTCGCTGTACGCGGTCGAAGTCCTGGGCAGGGACGAGGTCGAGGCCGCGCGCCTGGTCCGGGACGGTTCCTGGCTTCGGCCGGTTGCCGCGCTCAGCGCGGGCCTGCTGGCCGATCGGCTCAGCGGCAGTCGCCTGATCGCCGCCATGTTCGTCGTGCTGATCGCGAGCTACGGGATGCTGTCGACGCTGACGAGCGCGGGGGGGGTCGCGGTCGCCAACCTGTTCGTGACGATGTTTTTCGCCTTCGCCCTGCGCGGTGTCTATTTCGCCATCATGAACGAGAACCGGACGCCCGCCGGCCTGACGGGTGCGACGGTAGGTCTCGTGTCCTTTGTCGGCTTCACGCCGGAGTTCTTCTTCGCGCCGATCTCGGGCAGGATCCTCGACGCCAACCCGGGCGTCGAGGGACATCTCCACTATTTCCTGTTTCTGGCGATCATCAGCGTGGCAGGCCTGGCCGTGACGCTGACGATGCTGTGGCTGAATGCCCGCGGGCGGCGCCGCGACGCCGGCAACGGGGATTCTGCCTGAGAGCCCGCACCCGGCCGATTCCCTTCCCGACTTGAGAAGCCGGCGCCTGCGCCGGATAATCCCCGGCCATCGTCTTATCACTGGGGAATCATCATGCGTACGTTCACTTTATTATTTGCCGTGCTGGGGCTCGTTGCGTGCCAGCCGGCCGAACAGGAGCCCGCTGATTCCGCAGCACCGGCCGAAAGCGAGACCGCCGCCCCGGTCGAGACCGCGCCGCTGACGCTCGGCGAGGTGCTTGCCGCGCAGCCCGAGGAGGCGCAGGCACGCTACGAATGGCGGCACCCCCAGGAGACGCTGGAGTTCTTCGGCATAGAGCCCGGCATGACCGTGGTCGAGGCGCTGCCGGGCGGGGGCTGGTACACGAAGATATTGCTGCCGTACCTCGGCAGTGACGGGACGCTGATCGGCGCGGCCTACCCGCTCGACCTGTATGCCCTGTTCCCGTTCGCCAACGAGGAGTTCATGGCCCGGCAGGCCAACTGGACGACAGATTTCGCCGCCGGGGCGGAGGCCTGGCGCGGCGACAACGGTGCGACCGTCGTGGCCACGCGCTTCGGTTCGATCCCCTCGGAGTACGACGGCGAAGTCGACGCGGTCCTGATGGTTCGCGCCCTGCACAACATGGCGCGCTTCGAGAACGCCGGTGAGGGACCGTACCTGTCGAGCGCGCTCGCCGACGCGTATCGCGTCCTCAAGCCGGGCGGCGTGCTCGGTGTCGTGCAACACCATGCCCGTGACGACATGCCTGACACGTGGGCGAGCGGCGCGAACGGCTACCTGAAGAAGCAGTTCGTTATCGATGCGGCCACGGCCGCCGGCTTCGAACTGGCCGGCGACAGCGATATCAACGCGAACCCCGCTGACCAGCCGACGACCGAGGACATCGTCTGGCGGCTGCCGCCAGGGCTCCTGACCAGCGAAGACGACCCGGAGCTTCGTGCCGAACTCGAGGCGGTGGGCGAGAGCAACCGGATGACGCTCAAGTTCGTCAAACCCGAGTAGGCCGGGCCACTGCAGGCCGGGGCGCCGGGTCTGCGCCGAACCGAATGTACCCGCAGCGGTCCGATTCCCGGCAGACGCAATTGACGCCTCGTCGCCGACCCTGCCGGGATGACGTCTATTTTCGTGGAGAATCCCAGTGAAACTTCGATTGATGCCTGTTTTAGCCCTGTTCTCGCTGGCCGCCTGCGGCGGTGAGCAACAGTCCCCGCCCCCGCAAGCGGCCGAGGCCGCGATCGACTATCCCGAGACCGAAACCGTGGATCACACAGATACCTACCATGGCGTCGAGGTGGCGGACCCGTACCGCTGGCTCGAAGAGGACGTCCGCGAGAGCGAGCGCGTCGAGCGCTGGGTCGAGTCGCAGAATGCCGTTACCTTTGCCTACCTCGGAGACATTGCCGAGCGCGATGCCATTGCCGAGCGGATGAAGGTGCTGTGGAACTACGAGCGTTTCGGGCAGCCAGTGAAGGAAGGCGGCCGCTATTACTACAGCTACAACGACGGCCTGCAAAACCAGGACGAGATCTACGTCCTCGATCAACTCGACGGTGAGCCGACGCTGCTGCTCGATCCGAACGCCTGGTCGGAAGACGGCACCGTGGCGCTGGCATCGTATTTCCCGAGCCCTGATGGCAGGCACGTTGCCTATCTCGTCCAGGATGGCGGCTCCGACTGGCGCATTGCCCGCGTCATCGCCGTGGAGACCGGCGAGGTACTCGGGGACGAGCTCGAATGGCTCAAGTTCACGGGCCTGAGCTGGGCCGCCGACGGCTCCGGCTTCTATTACAGCCGCTATCCCGCGACCAGCGCCGAAGAGAAGTTCCAGGCGCTGAACCTGAACCAGGCCGTCTACTTCCATCGGATCGGCACCGAACAGGCGGAAGACGAGGTCGTCTATGCGAGGCCGGACAACCCGGAATGGGGTTACGCCGCTTCGGTTACCGACGACGGCCGGCATCTCGTCATCACCGTATGGAAGGGAACCGATGACCGCTACCAGGTCGTGCACCTTGATCTCACCGACCCGGACGCCGAGCCGGTGATGCTTATCGAGGGCTTCGATCACGACTACACGCTG
>JAZBNZ010000221.1:0-4243 GCA_036350895.1 Woeseiaceae bacterium | reverse complement strand
GTCGGGACCGGGCGAGCCGCCGGCTGATTTTCGGATCGACGGGCCGGACGCGCATGGCATCCCGGGGCTGGTCAACCTGTTCGGGATGGAGTCGCCGGCGCTGACGGCATCATTGGCGATCGCCGAATACGTCCATGATTCCTTGTTTTGCGAGGGCCAAAGCCTCGATTCATGAATCGTGTAGGAACGAGCACGGTCTGGACGTCATCGCATTCGCAGCTTGAAGAGCCGCTCCTACAGCAGCAGTCTTCGATATCGCCGAATCGTGAATTGTAGGAGCGGCTCTTCAAGCCGCGAATGAGACGTTGCCAGGCTACTGCGCGATTGGCGCGAGGGCATCAGAATGAATAGTTTGGGAATAGTTTGGGGTCAGAGTAAAAACCCGCCGAATAGTCTGGGGTCAGAGTAAGAACCTGCGGACGGCGGGTTTTTACTCTGACCCCAAACTATTCTGACCCCAAACTATTCTGCTAGCGGCTCTTGAACTGGTCCGGGTTCAGGTCGTGCCGCGCCAGCAGCTTGTAGAAATCCGTGCGGTTGCGTTTCGCGAGCCTGGCCGCCTGGCTGACGTTGCCCTGCGTGATCTGCAGGATCTGCGAGAGATAATTTCTCGTGAACTCGTCGCGGGCGTCAGTGAACGACAGCAGTTTGCCGGCATGCTCGCCGAGGCTCTGCTGGACGAGTTCGCCGCTGATGACCGGCGAGCGTGACAGCGCGACGTTCTGGCGCACGACGTTGTAAAGCTGGCGGATATTCCCCGGCCACTCGGCCATCACGAGCATTTCGACGGCTTCCGGTGCGTACACCTTGCGTTCCTGGTCGGCTTCTTTCGCGATCTGCGAGAGGAAGTGCGCCACCAGCAGGGGTATATCTTCGCGGCGCTCGTCGAGCGGCGGGATCCGGATGTTGACGACGTTGAGCCGGTAGTAGAGGTCCTCGCGGAACTTGTCCTCTTTCATCATCTCCTGCAGGTCGCGGTGCGTCGCGGAGATGACCCGGACGTCGACCTCGATCGCTTCGGTGCTGCCGACCGGGCGCACCTGGTGCTCCTGCAGCACGCGCAGGAGCTTGACCTGCAGCCGCATCGGCATGTCGCCGATCTCGTCGAGGAGCAGCGTACCGCCCTCGGCGGACTGGAACAGGCCCTTGTGGCTGCGCGTCGCACCGGTGAAGGCGCCTTTCTCGTGCCCGAAGAGTTCCGACTCGAGCAGTTCCTCGGCCATCGCCGAACAGTTGATCGCGACGAAGGGCTTGTTTGCCCGCGGGCTCGCGTTGTGGATGGCTTTCGCGAGCAGCTCCTTGCCGGTGCCGCTCTCGCCGTTGATCAGCACGCGCGCGTCGGTGGCCGCGACCATCTTGGCCTGGTTCAGGATCTCCTTCATCGCCTGGTTGCGCGTGATGATCCCTGTCGCCCAGTCCTCGTCGACCTCGACCGAGCCGGACACCTTGAGCGCCTTCTCGACGGTCGTCATAAGTTCATCCTTGTCGATCGGCTTGGTCAGGAAGCCGAAGGCGCCACTCTGTGTCGCGGCGACCGCGTCAGGGATCGTGCCGTGCGCAGTAATGATCACGACGCGCAGGCCCGGCGACCGGGTCTGCAGCTCCTTGAGGAGCCCGATGCCGTCCATCTTGTCCATGCGGAGGTCGGTGATGACGAGATCGGGCGCGAAGCGGCCAACGACGGCTAACGCCTGTTGCGCCGAGTCGACGGCCTCGATGTCGTAGCCTTCCGCGCGCAGGCGGATGCTAAGAAGGCGCAAGAGCCCCGGATCGTCGTCGACGAGGAGGATGCGTCCCTGGGACTTGGATTGGGCTTGAGGCATGGGATTTAACGAAAATCTGCGGAGCCGACTAGGGTAGTGCGTGAGGGCCGGGCAGGGCAAGGAAATCGGTCATAGATCGCCTTTTGCTGCAATCGGCGACTAGGCTACGGCGAAGGTCCGCGCATGATGTGAATGAGCAAGCTGTAGGAGCGGCTCTTCAAGCCGCGACTGCGGTGCGGCGAAGCTCACGTATCAGGTGAAGCAGCAAGCTGTAGGAGGTGCTCTTCAAGCGCCGACACCGAAACTCGCAGAATGAGGGATTGCCGCGGTCGCGGCTTGAAGAGCCGCTCCTACAGTCCACGAATCAGGCAACGGGCCACGAATCAGGCAACGGGCCACGAATCAGGCGACGGGCCACGAATCAGGCCGAGGCCTTATTCCTGGTCGCGGATCTCCCTCTCGATCGACGTGATCGCCTCGAGTTTCTCCTCGGCCTCCTCGAGTGCCTGGCGGAGCCGGCGGTTTTCCGCCTCGACGGTCGCCAGCCGCTGGCTGATCGCCTGTTCCTGTGTGCGCTGGGCGCGCGACGAGTTCGCCCGGAGGCGCCTCGCCTCCGACTCCAGCACCATGCGCTCCTCGACCTCCCTGAGGTTGATGCCCGCCAGCGCGATCTCCGCCTGCGTCATCAGCGGTGCCTGGGCGAGGATCTCGCGGAGCATGCTCTGCGCGACTTCGGGATTCGATTCGGGATGGCCAGGCGCCGCCAGCACGAGCGCGTAGCGCAGGTTCGTCGACGGGTTGGGTGTAAGCTGCGAGGCCGCCTTCGCGTCGGCAAAGATCTCCGCCTGCCGCGCCGGGTCCCCGGAGGCGATGTCGGCGAGATCGCGCAGGTAGTCTTCCGCCGACGGCGCGCCGAGAATGATGTCCTGGTTAGCCGACGACGGTGACGACGAATCGCCCCCGAAATCGTCCAGCCAGCCCTTCGTCTGGGCGCAGCCGGAGAGCAGCGCCGCGGCGAGCGCCGTGGCGAGCAGTCGGGTCGTACCTGTCATCCCTCGGTCAAGCATTTGCGGCCATTTTCTCCTCGGCGACGCGGCGGTGCTGCGGTATCGCGATCCTGAAATGGGCGCCGGCAAACTCGCCCGAGTTCACGATTTCGACCTTGCCGTCGTGGGCCTGGATGCATTCCAGGACGACCGACAGCCCGATCCCCGTGCCGGCTACGAAACCGCCCTGTTCGCGGCGGCCCTGGAAGAACGCCTCGAAAATCCGCGGCTGTTCCTCCGCCGGAATGCCCGGCCCGGTGTCGGCGAACTCGAGCACGAAGGCCTTCTCCGTCCGCTGCGCCCGAATGGTCACCACGCCGCCTTTCGGCGTGAACTTGATCGCGTTCGACAACAGATTATCCAGCACGGTCCGCATTTTTTCGCGATCCGCGTTCACAATTATGTCCTCGACGTCGAGCCGGAGCTGGATGCGCGCCGCCTTGAGGGCGAGCCGCTGTTCCTTCGCTACGGCGATGATCAGGGCGCGCATCGGGAAGTCGGACAGCGCCAGCACCTCGCTCTTGGCCTGCCAGGCGCTGAAGCTCAGCAGGTTCTCGATGAGCTGCTGCAGCTTGAGCCCGTTCAGTCGCAGGATGTCCGTGACCTCGCGCTGCGCCGTGTCCAGCTCGCCGACGGTGCCGTCGAGCAGCAGCTCGGTGCCTTCGCGGATGTTGGCAAGCGGCGTCTTGAGCTCGTGCGACATTTGCCGCAGGAACTTGTTCTTCTCCTGGGCGAGCTCGAGCAGGCGGACGCGCAGCCACTCGAGCTGGCGGCCGAGCCGTTCGAGGTCCGTCGGTCCCTTGACCGAGATCGGCGTCGAGAGCCCGCTCTCGCCGAGCTGGTGGATCGCCGAGTCGATCTGCCGGATCGGCTTTGCCACCAGCAGCGTGAAGATCAGGACCAGGACGAGCGTACCCGGCACCAGCGCCGCGACCTGCCAGGCCGAGATCTGCTGGGCGTCGCGCATGCTGGCCTGGAGGGCGAGCAGTTCGTCGTCGACATAAGCCGTCAGCGTGGCCGTCAGTACCGAGGTGTCACTGCGGATGCCGGGGAATCGTGCAATCGCCGTCTCCGCGTTGGTTTCGGTTACGTCCGGCTGCGCAAGCGTGAAGGTAATCGCATTGACGTCGCTGCGGATGGCGTCGAGACGGGATTCAGCCGCGGCCGTCTCGGCCAGCGGGCGCATGTCGTCGAAGCGCCGGTTGATCGTTCGGAGGTCCTGCTGCAGCAGCGACAGGCTCTCGTCGGTCCGCAGCACGACGTGCTGGCGCGCCGAGCGCTCCAGCGCGTTCAGCCGCTCGACCAGCAGGCGGTTGTTCTCGGCGGCGGCGACGCCGGTGGTGACCAGCCGCTCGCTCTGCGCGGCCAGCCGGTCGAGGTTGAAGAGCGCCCAGATGACGGCAACCAGCAGCGGCAAAGCGACGAGCCCGAACC
>JAZBNZ010000220.1:0-5535 GCA_036350895.1 Woeseiaceae bacterium | reverse complement strand
GGCATCCGGCCGGTTCGCCGCGCCGCCGTTGAGCAGGATCATGTCCACACGGCCGAGCCTCGCACGCGGCTCCCTGAGCGGGCCGGCCGGCAGCAGCCAGCCGTTCCCCAGCAGGCGACTGCCGTCGACGACGCAGATTTCAGCGTCCCGCTCGAGCCGGTAGTGCTGCAGCCCGTCATCGGCAATGACGACGTCGACGCCCTGCTCGACGAGCATCCGCCCGGCGGCCACCCGGTCTCGCCCGACGACGACCGGGCAACCCGACCGGCGGGCCAGCAGCAGCGGCTCGTCACCGACATCGGCCGCGCGACTCGTCGCCGTCACGGCGACGAGACGACGGTCGTCGGCCCGGCCGTAGCCGCGGCTGACGATGCCCGGGCGAAATCCGGCGGCGGACAGTGCCTCTGCGAGAAACAGCGTGACCGGCGTCTTGCCCGCACCGCCGGCGACGATGTTGCCGACGACGACCACGGGGACCGGCAGGCGCTCGCTGCCGAAGATGCCGAGCCGATACAGCGCCCGGCGCAGCGAAATGACGGCGGCATAGACCAGGGACAGGGGAATCAGCAGCCGGTAGCCCGGCGCGCGCTCGTACCACGCCCGCTGCAGCCAGCCATAGACGCCGCCGCTCATAGATCTCAGGACGACTCCGCGCTGAACTGCATTCGGTACAGCGCGGCATAATGGCCGTTCGCCGCGAGCAGCTCCTCGTGCGTACCCGACTCGACGATGCGTCCCGAATCGAGCACGATGATCTCGTCCGCGTTCTCGACCGTCGACAGCCGATGCGCGATGACCAGCGTCGTGCGGTCCTTCATCAGCTCGTTCAGCGCGTCCTGGATGCGGCGTTCCGAACGCGTATCGAGGGACGACGTCGCCTCGTCGAGGATAAGTATGGGCGCGTTCTTGAGAATCGCGCGGCCGATCGCGATCCGCTGCCGCTGGCCGCCCGACAGCAACAGTCCGCGATCGCCGACGACCGTCTCCAGCCCGGCGGGCATTTCGTCGACGAAATCCAGCACGTGCGCCGCATCGGCCGCCGCCCGTATCTCTGCCTCGGTATGTTCCGCCAGCCTGCCGTAGGCGAGGTTGCGCGCAATCGTATCGTTGAACAGCACCACGTCCTGGCTGACCAGGCTGATGTGCTGGCGCAGGTCGTCGAGCGCATACTCACGGATCGGTACGCCGTCGATCAGGATCTCGCCGCTCGTCGGCTCGTAGAATCGCGGCAGCAGGCTGATCAGCGTCGACTTGCCGCTGCCCGAGTGTCCTACGACCGCCAGGGTCCGGCCGGATTCGACCTTCAGGGAGATGTCGTCCAGGACCTTGTCGCGCTCGTTGCCGTAGGCGAAGCTCACGTTGCGGAATTCGACGTCGCCGCGAACCTGCTCTGCCCGGTACGAACCCGAATCCACCTCGTCGGGCTCGTCGAGCACCGAGAACAGGCTCTGGGCGCCGGCGACGCCTCTCTGCAGCGTCGCGTTGATGTTCGTTATGCGCCGAATCGGCTGCAGCATCAGCATCATCGCGCTGAAAAAGGAAATGAACTGGCCGGCGGTCAGGTCGCCTTCGATGGATTCCCGCGCCGCAAAGTAGATCACCAGTGCGACCCCGAAACCGAAGACCACCTGGGTGACGGCAACGCCCAGCGACCGTACCCGGATCAGCTTGAGATTCTGCTTCTGGTTGCGGGAGTCGACGGCATCCAGCCGGTCGCGTTCGTATTCGTAGCCGCCGAACGCCTTGACGACCCAGTTTCCGCGGACGATCTCCTCGGTTACCTGCGTCACCTCCCCGACCGAGTCCTGGATACGATTGCTGTAACGACGGAACGCGACGCCGAGCACCCGGACGATCAGCGCCACGACCGGGAACAGGATGATGACGAACACGGTCAGCTTCGGACTCTGGATCAGCATCACACCGAAAGCGGCGATCACCGTCAGGACGTCGCGTATCGCGATCGTCACGACGTTCGTGACCGATTCGGCCACCATTTCGACGTTGTAGGTCAGCCGCGACAGCAGCGGACCGATGGATTGCCGGTCGAAGAAACTCGCGGGCAGCGTCAGGAATTTCCGGAACACCTCGCGACGCAGCGAACTGATGACATTGCGGCCGATCCAGCCGAGCGACGCCTCGGTCGCGAACCCGGACAGCCCGCGGCAGATGAAGATGATGACGAACGCGATCGGCAGCCAGCGCGCAGTCTCGAGATTGCGCGCCACGAGCGCCTGGTCCATCAGCGGCTCGAGCAGGTAGACCAGCCCGGCCTCGATCAGGGCCGTCGCCGTCATCCCGACGACGGCAATGAAACCGACCAGCTTGTAGGGCGTCACGTAGCGCCACAGCCGGCCGTAGACAACCCCGGTGTCGGCGGACGTCACGTCGGGCAGTGGGGGTACGCTACTCATCCGCCGTCAGTCGTCCGTATCCCGCGCCGGATCGTCGACCGTCGCAATGTTGATCGACACGAAACCGAGTCGGCCGACGACGTCCATCGCCGTCACGACGTACTGGTGCCGGGCATTGGCGTCGGCACTGATCGTCACGGGAAGCTCGTTGTTGCCCCCCGAGATCTTCCGGAGCGCGTTGCGGATCGTCTCGGGGCGGTTGTTGATGAGTTCCCGGCCATTGACGAGGAACGTGCCGCTCTCGGTGATCATGATGTCGATACTCTCGGCGACTTCCTCGACAGGGGCCGTCGACTCGGCCTCCGGGAGACGAATCGTGATCTGCGACTGCTTGACGAACGACGTCGATACCATGAAGAAGATCAGCAACAGCAGGACGACGTCGATCAGCGACGTCAGGTTCACCTCGGGCTGTGTCTTCGCCCGCGTCGTAAGCCTCATGCCTTGCCCTTGCCCTGGCTATTGCCCTGGCGCCGGTGCAGCGCTTCGACGAGCTTGATCGCTTCCTTTTCCATGTCGATGACGAGCGTGTCGACCCGGTTCCGGAAGAATCGATAGCCGATCAGCGCCGGGATGGCGACCGTCAGGCCGGCCGCCGTGGTAATCAGGGCCTCGGCGATGCCGCCGGCGAGATCCGCGGGATCGCCGACACCGAAGGTCGTGATGGCGGTGAATACCTTGACCATGCCGATGACGGTGCCGAGCAGCCCGAGCAGCGGCGAGATCGCCGCGATCGTGCCCAGTGTTTCGAGATAGCGTTCGAGTTCGTGGACGACGTGGCGGCCCGTGTCCTCGATGCTCTCCTTCATGACGGCACGCTCGCGGTCGCGGTTCATCAGGCCCGCGGCGAGAATCTGCCCGAGCGGTGAGCCCTGGTGGAGGCTCTGGATCTGCTTCTGGTCGAGCTGGTCCTTCTTGACCCAGCCCCAGACCTTGCTCGTGAGATCCTCGGGAATGACGCGCTTCTGCTGCAGCGTCCACAATCGCTCGAGAATGATCCCCATCGAGATGATGGCACACAGGATGATCGGCGCCATCAACCAGCCACCGGACTTGACGATTTCGAGCATGCTGAAGTGACCCTCGCGGAAAACCGGAATATACAGTGCTGCCCGCGCGTCCGCACCCCGGCGGGATGCTACGGGCTGTGCCAGAGCCGCTGCCGCGATGGCCTCTCGAGATGCACAATCGGCTGGTGGCCTGCGCACAGCGTCAGCACCACGGCGCCCGTCCCGGCCGTTGCGTGGACGGCGGCACCGTAGGACTTCCAGCGGCGGACGATGTCCGGTTTCGGGAATCCCCAGCGGTTCCCGTATGCCGCCGACGCCACGGCGAACGCTGGCCGAGTCGCATCGATGAATGCCGTGCTCGACGAGGTCCGGCTGCCGTGATGCGGTATCGACACCACCGTCACCGGTCGCAACACCCCGGCGTCTGCCAGGGCTTCCTCGACGGGTCGCTCGATATCGCCCGCCAACAGCACCCGGCTCGTCCCGTGCGAAATCTCGAGCACACAGGAGCGGTTGTTGCCTTCGAGACGCTCGGCAGCCGGGACGCTTAGAAACGCAAACCGGACGCCGTCGCGTCGCCACGGGCGCACCGCGTGGCAGTTCGCAGCGCTCATTCCGACCGCGTCGATCGGCTCCCCGGCCAGGATGCGGCCGGCCGGCAGCGCCGCACGCAGCGTCTCGAGGCCGCCGGCATGATCGAGATCCGAATGCGAGACGACGGTTGCCGCCAGCGCTTCGATACCCCGATAGCGCAGATACGGCAGGACGATCGCACTCATCGCGTCGCGCCCGCCGGGCCAGCCGGGTCCCGTGTCGTACAGCAGACTGCTGCCGCGGGTCTCGACGACGATCGCCTGCCCCTGGCCGACGTCGAGCACCGTCACCCGGAGGCAGCCCGCCGGCACGGGCTCGGGCTGCCAGGCCACGATTGCGAGCACTGCCGGCAGGCTGAGCCAGCGGCCGGGCCAGCCGCGCGGCAGGAACGCCCACGCGGCCGCCATGAGCGCACACGCGATACCCTTAGCCCCCAGCTGCTGGCCCATGCCGCCGTCCGGCCACGTGGGGCCCGCTATGAAGGCCTCGCTGACCGCAACCGTCCATGCCGCGATGCCAATCAGCGTATCGCCGAGCGGCGCCAGCGGCCCGCTCAAAGCCACCCCGGCCAGCGCGGCCGGCACCGTCACGATCGAGAACAGCGGCACGACCACCAGGTTGACCAGGGGCGCCGCCGGGGCAACGCGATCGAACAGCACCAGGACCACGGGCAGCAGGCCGAGCAGCAGCACGAACTGCAGCCGGACGAGCACCGCCGCCGCGGCGATGCGGCGACGGATCGCCGCGGTCTCGGAGCAGACACCGGATTGCCTCGCCGCCCACAGCAACAGCAGCACGGCGGCGAAGGAGAGCAGGAACCCCGCGCTGCCGACCCGCAGCGGCGTGGCGAGGACGACGACCAGGAGCGCGAGCGCCCACGCGTCGAACGAGCCGATCGCCCGCGCCCGCGACCATGCCAGCGCACCGACCGAGAGCATGACCAGCGCCCGGACCGCCGGCACGCCGAACCCGGAGAGCAGCGTGTAGACCGAGGCGACGGCGACGGCCGCGCCGAACGCGACGCGGCGATTGTGGCCGCGATAGCGCCCGGCGAGCAGCAGCAGGCTGGTCAGAACATAGCTTGCCGTCGCGGCAAGACCGACATGCAGCCCCGAGATCGCCATCAGGTGACTGGTGCCGGTGCGCGCATAGCGCTGCCACTGTTCGTCGCTCAGCTTATGCCGGGCGCCGACCGTGATCGCGATGACAACCGCCGCCACGGAGTCGTTTTCGACCCGCCGTTCGATGCGCCCGGCGATCGCGCGACGCAGCCGGAGCACCGCCCCGCCCGCATCCGCCTCGAGCAGCCGGTTACGAGGACTCTCGACGACATAGCCCGTCGCACCGACCCGTTCGCGGAACAGCCAAGTCTCCGCGTCATACCCGCCGGGGTTGGCGGTCCCGCGCGGCACGCGGAGCCGCACTACGACCTCCCAGACGTCCCCGGCGCGGGGCGTCGCGGGTGGCGAACGCCAGCCGAGACGGATACGACCGGGCAAGCGAGAGCCCGCGAGCGG
>JAZBNZ010000219.1:0-10094 GCA_036350895.1 Woeseiaceae bacterium | reverse complement strand
ATAGCGACGTGGGCCGGGGAACTCCTCGAGTCCGAAGACTGCGAGGAACTGATCGCCGATACGATCGACGAGTTCGGCACGCTCGACTGCCTCGTCAATTCGGCGGGCATCCTGCTGCGCGTCGACGCCACGGAAACGACCGACGACGCCTGGCGCGACACGATGACGATCAACCTCGACGTGCCCTTCTACCTGAGCCGCGGGGCCATTCCGCATCTCAGCGAGGCCGGCGGCTGCATCATCAACATCGCATCCTACTGGGGCCTGCACGCAGGTGAACGGGCGACGGCCTACAGCGCGAGCAAAGGCGGCCTCATCCTGTTGACGAAGGCGATGGCGAAGGACCATGCCGGCGACGGGATTCGCGTCAACGCGATCTGCCCCGGCGGCGTCGATACGCCAATGCTCGCCCAGGGTGCCGAGGAGGAAGAGATGGACGTGGACGAGTTCCTGGACCGGGTCGCGAGCTTTTCGCCGAACGGGCGAATCGCCACCCCGGAGGACGTCGCGTCACTCGTCGTCTTCCTCGCGAGCGAAGCGGCCCAGCACATCAACGGGACAGCCATACCGCTCGACGGCGGCCTGTCCGCCTGACGCATCGCCGCCGGCGCGTGGCTGTACGCCATTAGCGCCGGCGGTCTTTCTGCCAGTACTTCAACAGCAGGAAACCGAACAGCATCCCGCCGAGATGGGCGAAGTTGGCGACGCCGGGCGAGCGTCCGCTGAAGCCGAGATACAGTTCGAACAGGCCGATCATGATGACGAAGTATTTCGCGCGCATCGGGATCGGCGGAATGATGAGCATCACCATGCGATTCGGGAAGCTCATGCCATAGGCGAGCAGGATGCCGAAGACCCCGCCCGACGCACCCACCGTCGGGTACAAGCCACCCTGCATCGCCGCGACGATCAGCTGGACGATGCCGGCACCCACGACGCACGCCATGTAGTAGGTAAAGAATTTCTTCGCGCCCATCAGGCGTTCGAGATCGCGGCCAAACATCCACAGCGCGAACATGTTGAACGCGAGATGCGGCAGGTTGCCGTGCAGGAACCCGTAGGTGAACAGCTGCCAGATGCCGAACGGCGAGCCGCTCTCGGTCGCGGGCCACAGGCCCAGCACCACGGTCACGAGGTCGATGCCGATCTTCGGTTCGAACGTAAGCTGCTGCAGCGCGAACAACAGCCCGTTCGCGATGAGCAAGCCGAGGATGACGTTGGGGATCGCGCTCGGCGGGCGCACGCGTTGCTGATACTGGTACTGGTTCAAGGGCGAATTCCGTCGTTACCGGGAGTCTGACAGGGGGGCATGGCGTCCGTTCCTGAACGCCGGGCGAGGCGGCAGTCTACCAGCCGCCACCGCCGCCGCCACCGCCACCGCCGCCGGAAGACCCGCCGCCGCCACCGCCCGACGACGAACCGGGTGGCGATGCCGAACTCGCGATGGCCGAGCCGAGGCCCGCCGTCAGGCTGCTGGTGGACGAGGACAAGCGCCCCGCCTCGAACTTCCCCCCGTACCAGCCGGGCCGGTAGCCGCGGCCGTCCTCGCCGCGGATCGACGCGAGCACGGCGGCAAATTTTTCCGCCCAGCGCTGCTCCACACCGAGCGCCAGCGCGAACGGCAGGTAGGCCTCGAACAGCTCGGGGGTCTTCTCGGGAGGGTTCCTCAGGTGCAGCTCGTCTTTCTCGGCGACTTCCAGGTAATCCTTGAAACCGAGCAGCTCGTCCAGGAGCTTGCGGCCGCGGAGCGTCGGACGACGCATGATCCAGCCGAAGAACAGCATGACGGCCACGTTGACGGCCACGGCCAGGACGATGACGGCGGGCGGGCGACCCGATAGCGTCAGCGCCACGATAGCCGAGGCGATGACGATGGCCGCCCCGGGCAGGCTCAGCAGCAGATTGGTCCGGAAATACTTGCGCCGGTAATCGTGTTCGAGGGACTTCCGGTGTGCCTCTTTCGCGCGCCGGAGTCGCCGGTGGTTGGTGTTCTTGAGGCGAATACTCGCCGACTCGGCGAACAGCGCGTCATACAGCTCGCGCTCACCAGCCGCGGTCTCCGGTACCGTCGCGCCGGGCTCCTGTTTTTCCAGCACATGTTCGTCGCCATCGCGAACGATGCGCAAGTAGCCTTTCACGGCGAGGTTCAGTACGGCCGCCGTCATCACCTTGTTGTCGTAGTACATCTGCCGGATATAGCGCAGGGACGCCGGCGAGTAGCCGGCCGGCGGCTCGTAACGGGTGACGATCACCCCTTCTTCGGGGTCGCGGCCGAACTGTCGCCAGACGGGGATGTAGTAGGCGAACAGCGCCACGAGGCCCGCCAGCGCGACGAGCAGGTTGCGATTGTCGCGAAGCAGCCAGCCCGCTCGATCGAGGCGGGTCGGTGCGGCCACGAGGCCCTTGGGCCAGCTCACGGCAATGGTCAGTCCGTGCACCGGCGGCAGGACCCGCGTCGACCGGACGTGCACCGACCCGTCGGGGTCGATGCGGGCCTCGAAGTCGGACCCGGTCTCGTATTCCCGACCGGTGTAGGCACTGACCTCGAGATCCTCCGGGTCTACCGGAAAATCGAAACGCACGGTGGCGCTCGCCCGATCGATCGGAAATGCCCAGCCGTTGCCCGTGACGTTCCAGTACAGCTCGTCGTGATCGGCAAAGAAACCGAGCAGGCGATTGGCGCGATAGCTGAACTCGTAGCTGTGCCTGCCCGGGTCGAGGAAGCGATCGCGGCTGCCGAAGTAGGTCCTCACACCGTTGTCGAGATCGACGGAGTGGAACGGTTCGGGGCGCGCATTCCTGAGCAGCGCCAGCGGCTGGTAGTCGATAACGTAGTCGAGGCCCTGCCGATCCCGGTACCGGGTCGGGAAGTCGCGGTAGATGCCGCGGCGAATCTCGCGACCCTCGGCCATCACCGTTATCGTCTCGCGGACCTCGATCCAGCCGTCCGCGCGGACGAGCACGTCGCTGTGGAACTCGAGGATACGCTCGTCGGCACAAACCGCCTGCCCGGCGAGCAGCAGGCACAGCCACGCGATAGCCCTCATTCGAGCGACCCGATGTCGACCAGCGGCACGTTCGCGACGTCGTCCGATCTCTTCTGGAAGAACTCCCGCTGCTCGAAACGGAACAGCGCCGCCACCAGGTTGCTGGGAACGACCTCGACCATCGTGTTGTAGTCACGGACGGCGCCGTTGTAGTAGCGCCTCGCGAATTGCAGGTAATCTTCGGTCTCGACGAGTTCCCGCTGCAGCCCGAGGAAATTCTCGCTCGCACGCAGTTCCGGGTAGCTTTCCGCCACTGCGATCAGCTTCAGGATGCCTTCCGTGAGCTCTTCCTCGGCATCGCCGCGCGCCGCGATGCCGGTCCGGCGCATGGCCTCGGCACGCAGTTCGGTGACCGCCTCGAGGGTCGCACGCTCATAGCGCGCATACTGGTCGACCGCCTTGACGAGCTGCGGTACGAGATCGTGCCGCCGCTGCAGCTGCACGTCGATGTCGCTCCAGGCCGTACTGACCCGATTGCGCGCCCGGATCAGGCGGTTGTAGAGGATAACGGCAACGACCAAAAGCGCTGCGACGACGCCGAACAGCAGGTAATCCATCCGGGCTTCCCGTGAACCAAAGCCCGAATGCTACCACCGGACGTGGCAATGCGAAGAAGTTCGCCCGGGGCCGGGTACTAGTACCAGAACGACACGAAGAACTGGAAGACGCTCGCGTCCATCTCGAACAGCGGTTCCTCACCCACCGGGCCGCCGATCCGAAGGTCGCGGAAATCGTCGTACTCGATACGCATCAGGTCGAGCGACGCGGAGATGGTCGCCTTCTTGAACATTCCCCAGCCCTTGTTCTCGTCGACGAACTTGTACGTGCCTTTCAGGCGGAACGTGTAGCTCGTCAGCGGACTGAGTTCCTTGTCTCGACCTCGGAAATTGGTGGCTTGTGCGCGCGGGAACAGGTCGCGATAGAAATGCGCCCCGCTTTGCTGGTGAACGCGGAATTTCGTCTCGAAGATGAAATCCCGCCACGGATGCACGTAGGTCAGCGAGCCGGTGTGGCCCTCGATATCCCAGGTGTCGATGAAGTACCGGTACTCGCCCTCGATGGCGGCGCGGTACGGCAGGAAGTACCGCGCGCGGACACCGGCGGCATTCGCCGTGCGCGTATTCGGATACAGTTCCGGCTCGTAGCTGTAGCCACGGGCAACCGTCGGGTCGACGTAACGAACGGACCGGTAAGGGTTGTTGAGATAACCCTCTTCCGTCGTCGTCTGCACGTTAAGCGCGGTAATCAGGTTCTTGGTGAGGATCTGCGAGACGCCGACGCCGTACTGCTGGCGTTTAAGCTCACGCTCGAACGCCGGGTTGTCTACGCGACGTACGAGGTCGTCGCCGTAGGCATAGCTGAGCGTCAGTGTCGTGAGCTGCCCGAACATGTCCTGGCTGACCGAAAGCGCCGTCGTGCTGGCGTCATAGTCGTTTTCTTCCGAGCTGACGTAGTTGAGGCGCATCGTCGTGTTGCCGCGCAGGTAATCCGCGCCGACCGACCATTGCTGGCGCTCCTCGTTGTAAGGGCTCGCGGTCGTGACGACGTCGATCGACGCCGAGCTCACGTAGTCGACATAGTAGTTGCCGACCAACGAAACATTCTTGGCGACTTTCTTGCGAACGAGGATCGACGGCCCCTCGATGAGAACGCCGTCGCCTTCGTAGCGATGGTAAAGAACGTCCGAACGATCCTCGGGCAGGACGCTGGCTGCGGCATTGCCGGACAGCACCACGGCCAGCAGCCAGAGGGCACGCGCTTTGCGATTCAGCATCATGATCGTATCGCCTCTCGAGTCCGCTTGGGCCTAGTTACAGCCGCAGCCTCCGCCGGCCGCACCCTCGCCGCCGCGAGCGCCTTCACGCGATTCGTAAACGTGCTGCATGTAGGCCGTCGAGACGGGATCGCCATCGAGCAGCATGATCGGGTCCGCCAGCCGATCGCGCTCGTAAGGCTTGACCCAGGGCTCGACGTTACTGCAGCCGGCCAGCGCCGAAAGCAGGAGTAATGCCGTCATGCCCGTGATGAGCTTGCTGTGCCGCATAGCCTTTGTCCTCGCTCAGAAAAATACCGTCAGGCCGAGCTGGCCTTCGAGATTGTGGACCGTCTTCTCTTCGCCGAAGAGATCGATGTCGTACAGGTGATCGCGGAAATCGAGCCGCAGCGCGATGGTGTCGGTCAACAGGAACCGGAAACCGGCCCCGAAGTTGACCGTAAACCGGTCGTCGCCCGCGAAACGCGTCGAGCCGAGGCCCGCGGTCAGGTAAAAGTTCGTGTTGTAAGCCCGGCCTTCGCCGAGGAATGCCTCGCCGGGGAACAGGTTGTAGCCGAGGTTGAGGTTGTAGTAGGTCAGCTGGCGTTCGCTGTCGGATATCAGCCGGGCATCGCCAGACAATTCCTCGAAGCTCGTCAACGCGCCCTCGGAAGTTCCTACCGCCCCCTCAAGGAAAAAACCTTCGGTCAGGTGGTAGGCGAGCCGCGCCCCGAACGACACGTTGCTGCCGAAGTCCTCGATGGCGAGGATGCCCACGTAACCGCCCAGCTCGAAGTTCTCCGTATCGATCTTCGGCTCCTTGATCTCGCGGCGCTCGACCTGCGGATCGACGACCTGCCCGGGCGGCTCCGCGCTGGGCGGCGGCGCCTCTTCACGGCCGAACAGGTTCGCACAGCCCGACAGGAGCATCAGCGCTCCGATCAGAAAAAGAACGCGAAACCGACTTTCCATTCTTCTACTTCCTCGTTGTCGTCACGGCTCGTGAACGTCACGTAGCTCTTGAACTCGGCCCGAATAAGGAACCGGCGTGCCGCGTAGATGCGAAACCCGGCGCCGACATGCCCAATCTGGTCTGTCCGGTCTTCACCCTGCACGATCGTCGACTTGGGCATCGTATGGATAAGCCCTGCGCCGAGCGTAAAAAAGGGCGAAAACCGCCAGTCCGGAAACGCTTCGTGAACGACGTTAACACTGCCCATCCAGCCGTTCGAAAAATTACCCAGAATCTGTGAACCCCATGCCTCCACAGCGACATTGGGCGTGAGCGAGTACCCACCATAGAGCGACACGATGTTCGCACCGCCGAAATCACCGGCGAGAACACCGAATTCCCACTCGGCGTTGGTGAAGTCCTCGAGCGTGACTGTCCCGAAATCGAGCGTCGAACCATCCTCTTCGAGCGTCAGCTCCATCTGCTGCTTGCGGACCCAGCCTTCCTGGCCGTCGGCACCCCGCACCTTGAACCAGTCGGTCTTCTGCCGGACGATCGAGACGGTCTCGCCGCGGTCGATGACGTGGAATATCGGGTAGCCGCGACCCGGGCCCGTGTGCATCTCGAGATACGGATCGGCAACCGCCACGGACTTGAGCTCCCGGGCGGCGAACGCGTCCCCCGGCCAGAGCACCTGCAGCAGTGCGACGACAGCGAGGCTCAGCAGCCACCGGGATCTCGACCCCTTGGAACTAGTTGAGCGGTGCGTCGTATGGATTGTTGTAGTACTGGGCACCAAGATCCAGCCATTCGGCGAGCAGCGCTCGTTCGGTTTTCGTCAGGATGTCGTAATGCAGATCGGTCGGATCGGCGAAACGATCGAAGAAGTCACTCGACGCCAGCGCCCCGGCGGTCCGCGCAGGCGGCGCGATCGGGACCGGCTCGATAATGTCGTTGCCGTCCTCGTCCTGCCCGGTGACCCGGAGCACGTCGACGAGCGCGCCGTTCTGCACTTCCTGCAGGTTGTCCGTGGCCAGCAGTTCGCGGTAGGCGTTGAAGTGCATCGGCTCGTCGGGGGACGGACCGTCGGACAGGTCGAGCTGCCCGGCCGGCACGCGAACGACGTTCAATACCGGGTCGAGCGGCGTGTGACAGTTCTGGCAATTGTTGCTGAGCTGAATGCCGTTCGGATCAACGACGGGATTACCCATGTCATCGAAAACGAGCCTCGGCAGGCTCCACATCGGGTGGATGTGGGTCTCGTAGTTGATGACATTGCGGCACTGCGACTGCCAGTCGCGCCGCGGCGGCGTGACCGGCAACGTCGGGCAGACGGCGTTCGTCGGCGACGGCGTCACGAGTTGCTCGGCGTTGTCGTAGTTGTAGTCGAAGGGCTCGTTCGCAGCCTGGATCAAGGGATCTTGAGACCAGACGTCCTCGTACCTGATCGCCATCGTCGGCTCGATCGCGGAGCAGTCCTCGGCCGTGCAGCTGATCCGGGCCCGCACCTCCGCCATCGTCTCGCCGACCTCGCCGATGAACCATTTCGGATCGGTGTTCGGGAAGCTGCCGCCGGCCGTCTGCGCGCCCGCGTAAGCGGATTCGAAGGCATCGCGGCGCCCGTGCGAGACACCCTGGTTGGCGACGTGGCAGCCCTGGCACTTGAGCTCCTGGCCGGGCACGAGCGAGATCCAGGCGTTGTGGCGCTGGGTAATACGCCTGCCGTCGGCATCGAGCACGCTGATCGCCAGCGCGACGTTCGCGGGTACCTTCGTGACGACCGAACCGTCCGGCGCGATCTCGGCGTATCCGACCGTCTCCCGCATGCCGTTGGCTTGCGATACACCGAATGCAGTGTCGTCGAAATCGAGCAGGTCCTCGTCCGGAAGGGACACGGGTTTTTCGATTCTCAGGAAGCGGGCCGGCCGAGCGGCGGCCGGGGTCTGTGCCGGGTCGGCCAGCGTCTCGACGTTCGCGACGAGGCCGCCGTTGAAATCGTATACGTTGCGGATATTGAGAACGGCTTCGCCGGCTTCGCGCAGCAGCGGATCGTAGGGGAAGTCGTTAATGCGATCCGGGATCGCGGGCGGCTCTGGCCGCGGATCGGCCGAGACGACCTCGGTAAACATGAAGCCTTCCTCGCCCGGCACGACCGGCAGCTGCGTTTCGTCACGCGGGTCGTAGATCCAGATGCCGTAGAGCGGCGGCGCAGGCTCGTAGAGCTCGGGCTGGGCGAGACGCTCCTCGGTGCACGCATAGATCTCGACCGGCGGCGGCGGGTCGATCGCCGGGTCGACGATGTCCTGCACGCGGCATTGACTCCAGCTGACGAGCAGCCGGCCGGTGCCGTCCTGGATCGGATAGACCGAGCTGTACCGGCCGCCTTCCGACGGCACGCCGGCTAGCGTGGATACGTCCTGGACCGTCGCGGGTTCCTGCGCCGGCCCCGTCAGGGTGCCGATGTTGTCCTTGAGCGGCTGCGTGTTCTCGACGTATTGGGGCGTGTCGATGACCACGATGTCACCGCCGCCCTCGGTGTTGGTGAAGGGCCGGACGAGCGACATGATGCGACCGTCTTCCTGCTCGCGCGGCTGCGTGAACTGGATGATCTCCCCGTTCGTCCCGGTCGCGTGGCTTTCACTGCCGTACAGGAGCTCGAGTTCGGAACCGTCCGGGTTCATCCGGTACAGGTTGACCTCGTCGTTGCCCGGGGCATGATCCCAGCGGCTGAAGATGATCTGGCCGTTCGACAGTATCGACGGATCGAGGTCGTGGCTCTGGTTGAAGGTCACCTGCTCGAGACCGGAGCCGTCCGGCTCGATCACGTGCAGGTTGAAGGCCTCCTCGTTACGGTCCTCGTCCATCGCCCCGAAGCCGCTCTTGCCTTCGTCGAGGAGAATGGCCCGCGAACGTACCTGGCGGGTGGAGGTGAAGATGATGCGACCGTCCGGCAGGTACTTCGGCATGATGTCGTGGCCGATCTCCGCGGTCAGGTCGGATGCAATGATGCGGCGAAGCGAACCGTCCTCGAACCTGTATTCCCAGATATTCCAGGTCGGCTGGTCTTCGTCGTCGAGGTTCGGGTCGAAGGGTCCGCGCATCGCGAACAGGACCGAGCTGCCGTCGTAGGCTATCTCGACATCGCGGACGGCACCCTGGTCACCGATGATGCTCTCGGTAATGTTGATCGGTATGGCACTCGGCGACGCACGATCCTTGACGAACAGCTGGCCGCCGACGTCGAAGGTGATCTGTTCACGGAGGTCCTGCTGCTCGAACATGCCGTCCTCGTCGATCGGCAGCGGTGCCCTGACGTAGGCGATCGGGAAATCGATGACGACGGGGTCCGGATTCTGGCCGTTGCCGATCTGGACACCCTGGTTGGCGCCGTCACAGGCACCGAGCGCAACGGCTACGGCGCACAGGCCGGCTATCCGCCGTGCACGCGCGCTGGCTGCTTCCTTTCTCTGTTGCGTCGCCTTGTTCATAAGTCTGGCCTCGATTACAAAGGTGGGTGCCGACCTGGCTGCCGTCGGCCTGACACGGCCACACTCCGGGGGAATCCCTCGCCCCCTTGCGGATGCGGCCTGTTAACTGACTCGCCACCTTTTGTTAAGTGCAATAGTGGACGCGAGCGGGGCGTCGTACTGTTAACGCGATCACAAACCGCGAATCAGTACAGCGCCTTACCAGCGCCACCGCCTGTTCGCTCGACGGCACGGGGGCCGCTCGAGCAGCCCGCGGATCCATGCCGGGAGCGCGAGTATAAGAGAGGGTCCCGAGCCGATGTAATGTCGAAAATTCGCGACATTCCGGTGTCAGAAAGTGACCAGGCCGGGACGCCGGTCGCGACGACCGGGCCTTTCATCGCCCGGCCACAGTCCCCTGTGCTCCCGACAGCGCAATTACGAATTCCCCGGCGCGCAAGGAACCTGCGCAAGCTCACCGGCCCCCGGTCGCCGGCCATTGCTCACCTGATGAGAAATCACTTTAAGAAAGCTTTCGAATGCGTTCTCCAGCCACTTCACGCCACCGGCTGTCATGCTGTCGGTCATCGGCGACAGTTGTCGAAGCCTGAAAAAACAGTAGCTTACGCCCCTCGACAGTCAGGGCTGTCCACAAGTGCCGACAGCAGCTTGACATATCGTCGGCGACGCGCCGCCCGGGTCGACGCTCTTAATACACTGTTTTTATTAGCTAATTTCGAATTTCACGGGTGACTGGGCAGGGCTGGCACGGCCCTTGCTTACACTCAGGTTAATTGCACGCGTTCGGCTGGGAGCCGGACACCGCCACTGCTCCGGGAGTGTGAATGCAATCACGGTGCGAAGCGGGAATAGCT
>JAZBNZ010000218.1:0-5002 GCA_036350895.1 Woeseiaceae bacterium | reverse complement strand
CCCCTGCCGGGCACGGGATACGCCGCCTCCATGATATCGGCGACCTGCTTCCGGATGGACGCCGGCGTGATGTTATTCGCCTTGTTGTGTGCTATCTGCTTCTCGCGGCGCCGGTTGGTCTCGTCGATCGCCCGCCGCATCGAGCCGGTAACCTTGTCGGCGTAAAGAATAGCCGTACCGTGCAGGTTGCGCGCGGCCCGGCCTATCGTCTGGATCAGCGAGCGATCGGAGCGAAGGAATCCCTCCTTGTCCGCGTCGAAGATGGCGACCAGGGACACCTCGGGCATGTCGAGACCCTCGCGGAGCAGGTTGATGCCGACGAGGACGTCGAACTCACCGAGCCGCAGGTCGCGGATGATTTCAGTGCGCTCGACCGTGTTGATGTCGGAATGCAGGTAGCGCACGCGCTTGCCATGCTCCATCAGGTAGTCGGTCAGGTCTTCGGCCATGCGCTTGGTCAGCGTCGTGATCAGCACGCGCTCCCCGACCTCGACGCGCTTCCCGATCTCGGAGAGCACGTCGTCAACCTGGGTACTCGCCGGCCGTATCTCGACCATCGGGTCGACCAGACCGGTCGGCCTGACGACCTGCTCGACGATCTTGTCGGCGTGGCGACGCTCGTAGTCACCCGGGGTCGCGGACACGTAGACCGTCTGCGGCGACAGCCGCTCGAACTCCTCGAACCGCAGCGGCCGGTTATCGAGCGCCGAGGGTAGCCGGAACCCGTACTCGACGAGCGTTTCCTTGCGCGAGCGATCGCCCCGATACATGCCGCCGAGCTGCGGAACCGTAACGTGGCTCTCGTCGATGATCAGGATCGCTTCCGGCGGCACGTAGTCGAACAGGCACGGAGGCGGCTCGCCTTCGCTGCGGCCCGAAAGATAGCGGGAATAGTTTTCGATCCCGGTGCAGTAGCCGAGCTCGCGGATCATTTCGAGATCGAACATCGTGCGCTGCTCGAGCCGCTGTGCCTCGAGCAGTTTCTGGTGCTGGCGCAGGTACTCCAGCCTGTCCTTGAGCTCCACCTTGATCTGCTCGCAAGCCGCAAGCAGCCGCTCGCGCGGCGTGACGTAGTGGGTCTTGGGGAATATCGTGAGCCGCGCTACCCGGCGTAGCACCTCGCCGGTCAGCGGGTCGAAATAGGCGAGCGATTCGATCTCGTCGTCGAAGAGCTCGACGCGGACGGCTTCGCGCTCGGACTCCGCGGGGAATATATCGATCACGTCGCCGCGCACACGGTAGGTACCCTGCGCGAGCTCCATTTCATTCCGCGTGTACTGCAACTCGGCCAGCCGCCGCAGGATCGTCCGCTGGTCGGTCCGATCGCCACGCACGAGATGCATCACCATGCTGAAATAGGCTTCCGGGTCGCCGAGGCCGTAGATGGCCGAGACGGTCGCGACGATGATCGCATCCGGCCGCTCGATCAGTGCCTTGGTGGCTGACAGCCGCATCTGCTCGATGTGCTGGTTGATAGAGGCGTCCTTCTCGATATAGGTGTCCGAGCTCGGGACGTAAGCCTCCGGCTGGTAGTAGTCGTAATAGGACACGAAATATTCGACGGCGTTGTGCGGGAAGAACTCACGCATCTCTCCGTACAGCTGTGCGGCGAGTGTCTTGTTCGGCGCAAGCACGATCGCGGGGCGCTGCAGCCGTTCGATGACGCTCGCCATCGTGAAGGTCTTGCCCGAACCGGTTACCCCGAGCAGGATCTGCCGGGCAAGACCGTCTTCCAGGCCCTCCTTGAGGGCCTTGATCGCCGTAACCTGGTCGCCGGCCGGTTCGTACTCCGAGACCAGCGTGAGATGGCCACGGTCGTCGTGATCGTTCTTGGGCAGGGTATTGGATTCGCGTACCATCGATGCGTATTCCGGAGGCAAGTTCTTGAGTTTATCAGTTTCAGTTCGCATGACGCGGGTGAAGCCGTCGGCAACCGGCGCCGTGCTGGCCCGCGCGACGGCACTCCGACGGCAGGGCATCGACATCGTCAATCTCGGCACCGGTGAACCCGACTTCGACACGCCCGAGCCGATTTGCGCCGCCGCCATCGCGGCCATTCGCCGCGGCGATACCCGTTACACACCGATCGAAGGCACCGCCGAACTCCGCGAGGCCGTCTGTGCGAAGCTCGAGCAGGACAACGGCCTTGAATACAGTCCGGAGCAGGTACTCGTATCAGGTGGTGCCAAACAGTCGCTGTTCAACCTGTGCGTCGCTCTTCTCGGACCCGGCGACGAGGCGATAATTCCCTCCCCCTACTGGGTCTCCTACCCGGAAATGGTCCGTCTCAACGAGGCCAAGGCGGTGATCGTCGATACCGGAATCGAGTCGCACTTCAAGATTGAGCCGGGGCAACTGGAGGCCGCGCTCTCGCCACGGACTCGGCTCCTGATCATGAACAGCCCGTCCAACCCGACAGGAGCCGCCTATTCCGCGGCCGAACTGGCCGCAATCGGCGAAGTGCTGGAAGCCTATCCCGACGTCGTGGTCGCGTCGGACGAGATCTACGAGCACATCTACTGGGGAAGCCACCCGTTCAGCAGTTTCGCCGCTGCCTGCCCGGCGCTGTACGACCGTACCGTCACGATCAACGGGGTCTCGAAGGCCTACGCAATGACCGGCTGGCGCATCGGCTACGCCGCGGGTCCGGCCTGGCTCATCGATGCGATGACGACCGTTCAGAGCCAGAGCACCTCCAATGCCTGCAGTGTTTCGCAGGCTGCCGCCACCGCGGCGCTGACCGGCGACCAGGCCATCGTCGCCGAAATGACCGCCGCGTATCGCACCCGGCACGATTTCCTTGTCGACGCGCTCGCCAGGCTGCCGGGCTTCGAGTGCCGCCGGGGTGAAGGCACGTTCTACGCATTTCCGCAGGTCGCGGGTGCACTCGAGCGGCTGGGGCTCGCTGACGACCTTGCGCTGGCCGACCGGCTGCTCGATGATGGCCGTATCGCCTGTGTACCGGGATCGGCGTTCGGCGCTCCCGGCTATCTCCGCCTGTCCTTCGCCTGCTCCCTCGATTCCCTCGAAACGGCGGTCGAGCGGCTAAAACGGGTGCTGGCGGCTTGACTTAGCCGAGGGGCTGTCCGAGAATCCCGCCCCTCGCCGAGCAGGTGGTCCCGATCGGGACACCCTACCTTTCCCCGGTAGCTCAGTTGGTAGAGCGGTTGACTGTTAATCAATTGGTCGCTGGTTCGAGTCCGGCCCGGGGAGCCATACACAGAAGAAGGGCCTCATCATCGAGGCCCTTTTTCGTTTCCCTGATAGCACCGGCATGCCGGACATGCCGGCCGGAGCGAATTTCCGGAGCCCGGTGGCCTCGCTCGGATTATCCCGTCCAGTACGATTCGTCCTGCTCACACCGAGCGGGCCCGGGGAGCCATACACAGAAGAAGGGCCTCATCATCGAGGCCCTTTTTCGTTTCCCTGATAGCACCGGCACGCCGGACATGCCGGCCGGAGCGAACTTCCGGAGTCCGGTGGACTCGCTCGGATTATCCCGTCGAGCAAGCTTGATCACTGCTGCTGTAGGAGCGGCTCTTCAAGCCGCGACGCGATGTACGCTGACTCGACCCGCCTTCAAAGCACGTGTTTACCGCGCGTCTTCCGGCAGGTTGTCGAGCAGGAAGCGCTTGACGTTCTCACCCATCACCAGCCGAATTTCCGTTTCACTGAAACCCTGGTCCAGTAGCGCCTGCGTGAGAGCGGCAAGCTCACCGACATGCATCGTCACGGCGGTCGCGCCGTCGTAATCGGAGCCGAGCGCTACGTGCTCGACGCCCATGAGATCCACGGCGTAACGAATGGAGCGTGCGATACCCTCCGGACTCGGGTCGCAGACGGCCGCGTCCCAGAAGCCGATGCCGAGAATCCCGCCCCGCTCGGCAAACTCCCGCATCAAATCATCGTCGAGGTTTCTTGCGGTATCGCAGGCACGCTTGACGCCACCGTGAGACAGGATCATTGGCCGCGACGTCATCGCGAGTACGTCTCTGACCATGGCCGGCGAGGCATGCGCGATATCGATGATCAGGCCCAGCTCGTCCGCGCGGCGAACGACGGCCCGGCCGAACGCATTGAGACCGGCCCCGCTGGTGCCGTGCAGTGATCCGCCCAGCTCGTTATCGAAAAAATGCGTCAGGCCGACGATGCGCAGTCCCTGCTCGAACAGACGGTCCAGGTTCTCGACATCACCCTCGAGCGGGTGCGCGCCCTCGATGAGATAAACGCCGCCGATCACCTGTTCCCCGGCGGCGCGCCGTCGGAGCAAATCCTCGAGCGAGCCCGGGTCCGTGATCAGCACGACCGCTCCGCTCGCCGCCAGCTTGTGCAGTTTCTCGAGCTGGTAAACGGCCCGTTCGTACAGGCTTCCCCAGGTGCGTGGCGGCCAGAAGGACGCCATAGCCAGTGCCGTGATGCGATCCCGGGCATCCGCCTCGTTCTCTTCGTAATTCTGGCCCTCTGGGCTCTTCGTCGTGGCGCTGAAAACCTGCAGCGCCACGTTGCCCTCCCGCAGGCGGGGGACATCCATGTGACCGATCGAGGAGCGTTCGAGCAGATCCCGTTTCCAGAGCAGCGAATCGCTGTGCAGATCCGCGATGAACAGGGAATCGTGCAGGGCCCTGGCCTCGGCACTGATCGTGTAGGGCTCGTGCGGCAGGTTGACGTTCGTTGCGGCGTCGATCTGTCCCGGGAAAACCCACTGCAGCCACGCAAGCCCGAGCAACAGCAAGGCCACGACGACCAGCAGGATCTTTCGGCCGGGTCCGCCGCCGCTCTCGACGGGCGGGTTGTCGGGCTGCTGGTCCGCCGGGAACGCCATCGTTACGGCGCAGTCGCGTAGGCCTGCACGCCGCTGGCCCGGAGCCTGGATATACCCGTAGCGCCGGTATCCATTGCTCTCTTGATCAACCGCATCAGGGTTTCAGCCCCCGATGACCGACTCGAGGTGCTGCCGAAAGCGGGCACCCGTGTCGGGATGTTCGAGGCCGTATGCCACCGT
>JAZBNZ010000217.1:0-3583 GCA_036350895.1 Woeseiaceae bacterium | reverse complement strand
CTCGCGCCGTAGACGACGATCGTCTTGCCGCTCGCCGAGACCAGCCCCTGTTCCTCGAGTACCTTGAGTACGCGGCCTGCCATTTCGCGCGAACAGCCGACGAGCCGGCTCAGTTCCTGCCGGCTGACCTTGATCTGCATGCCGTCCGGGTGCGTCATCGCATCGGGCTCGTTACAGAGATCCATGATCGCGTGCGCGACGCGGCCGGTCACGTCGACGAACGCGAGGTCGCCGAGCTTGCGGTTGGTCCGGTCGAGGCGGGTTGCCAGCTGTGTCGCCAGTTCGAAGACGAGTCCCGGGCTTTCGCTGGCGATCTGCCGGAAGCGCGGGTAGGTCATCTCGGCGATCTCGCATTCCGTCCGCGTGCGGACCCAGGCGCTGCGCGTCGGCTGTTCGTAGAACAGGCCCATTTCCCCGAAAAACTGGCCCTTGTTGAGGTACGACAGGACCATTTCGTTCCCGTCCTCGTCCTCGATCATGACCTCGACGGAGCCGTCCACGATGTAGTACAGCACGTCGGGCAAATCGCCCGCGTGGATCATGACGGTCTTGGAAGGAACGGTACGAACCCGGCAGTAGCTCAGGAAGCGGTTGATCGCGGGTACGTCGCTCAGCGTTCTCGCAGTGGTTTGCATGGAATAAGGCCCCTAATCGCTCAAGCGAGCCTTTTGTAAACGTTTTTTCTCAGAAGGGCAAGCTAAGTCTGTGTTTTCCCTGAACTCATGGCGCTAGACCCAGTAGGCCGAACGCGTCATTACGCGTGCCGTGAGACGCATGAGTCGCCGAACCGGCGGCGGCAGCTCGGCCGCTCCGGCGGCGCGGGCATGATCGCCGTGCTCTTCTTCCTCGTCGCGCATCCGGCGAACGACGGAACGGCTGCGTTCATCGCCGGCGGGCAGGCCGTCGAGGTGACTGTCGAGATGCTCGCACACCTGCTTTTCCGTTTCGGCAATGAAGCCGAGGCTCCAGCGGTCGCCGAGCGCGCCGCTCGCGGCCCCGATCGCGAATGCGCCCGCGTACCAGAGCGGCGACAAGCGGCTCGGTGTTTCGCCGAGTTCGCGGAGCCTGCGTTCGCACCACGCCAGGTGGTCGAATTCCTCGATGGCCGCGTTCTTGATCTGCGCCTCGATGTCGTGGCGGCGCGCAACGCTCGCGTGTCCCTGGTACAGCGCCTGCGCGGCGACTTCGCCCGCGTGGTTGACGCGCATCAGGCCGGCGGCATGGCGTCGCTCGGCATCGGAGAGGTCCGCCTCGGCCACCGTTTCCGCAGGGTATTCGCGGGTCGCTTCGCCGGCCGGTGCCGCGACCGTGCGAAGTGCGTTATTGGCGCTGGCGAGGAGGCGGTCGACAGCGCTCAGTCGTCGTGTAGTCATCCCGCGATTATAACCGCGCTTGCCGGGATTGTGTTTTACCGGCTGCCAAAGACTGGCCGTGCCGGGAGACACGAGGCATACTCGCGCGTTTTCCCGAGCCGGCAGGCTCCAGAGAAGAGGATAGAACCATGTTGAAGCGGTTCAGCATCGCACTGTCGCTGGTCGTATTTGTGACACCCGTTTTCGCCGCCGAAGAGGAGGCCGACGACCCGTTCGAAGGGACGATGTCGTTCGGTTACCTGGCGACGACCGGTAACACCGAGACGACCAGCATGGATACGAGGGCGTCGGCGACGTACACGAGCGGGCGCTGGGAGCACGAGGCGAGCGGCCAGGCATTCACCTCCTCCGAGAACAAGATCACGAACGCCGAGTACTACACGGCGCGCTGGCGGAGTCGCTGGGACCTGACCGAGAAGGACTTCCTGTTCGGGCGCCTGAACTGGCGCAAGGATCGCTTCGGGGCCTTCGATACCCAGTTCTCGCAGACGGTCGGTTACGGTCGCCGGCTTCTGACAGGGCCGAAGCACACCCTGAACGTCGAGGCCGGTGCCGGTGCGCGTCAGTCCGAAGACCAGCTGGGATTCCGGCAGGACGAGACGATCCTGTTCGGCGGACTCGACTATGAATGGAACTTCAGCGAAACGGCGGATTTCAAGCAGGAGTTCACCATCGAATCCGGTGAGGAAAACACCTTCTTCGAGTCCAAGTCGTCGGTCTCCGCGACACTGATCGGGGCCCTGTCGCTGGTGGCTTCCTACACGGTCCGAAACAACAGCGACGTGCCGGTGGGCACCGAAAAGACCGATACCCAGACCGGTATCGCGCTCGAATACAAGTTCTAGGTCAACGAGGCACCAGCGAGCGGCAAGCGGCCGCTCTAAGCCTCTGTTTTCCTGAAGAATTACGGGCGGCCGCCGGCCGCCCTCAAATTCGTCGCGGTGGTTTGCAATGACGCCGCTATCCAAGTAGAATCTCGCGCCTTTCGCCGCTTCGCGTGCCTGGAAGGGTAGCGCGTGTGCGGGTCGGGCAGGGTCCGGGCTCCGGTCTCCCGACACCTAACAAGCTGATTCCCTACGGAAACCAAAGATAATGAAGACGTTTTCTGCAAAGCCGGCAGACGTGCGCCGCGACTGGTATGTCGTTGATGCGACAGGGAAAACCCTGGGTCGCCTGTCGACCGAGATCGCCCGGCGCCTGCGCGGCAAGCACAAGCCCGTGTACACGCCGCACGTCGACACGGGTGACTATATCGTCGTCGTGAACGCCGAGAAGATCCGGGTTACCGGCAACAAGATGAAGGACAAGATGTACCACCGGCACACGGGTTACATCGGCAACCTGAAGTCGATGTCCCTCGAGAAGCTGCTCGACGAGCATCCGGAGCGAGCACTCGAGTATGCCGTCAAGGGCATGCTTCCGCGTGGTCCGCTGGGTCGCAAGATGTTCTCGAAGCTGCGCATCTTCGCAGGCCCCGAACACACTCACGCTGCCCAGCAGCCCATCCCGCTTGAAGTCAACGCGTAAGCGGCGAGAGAGAAGCTAATGACCGACACACAATTCTACGGCACCGGTCGTCGCAAAACGTCGACGGCGCGCGTGTTCCTGCGCCCCGGCACCGGCTCGATCAAGGTCAATAACCGCGACCTGGATGTCTTCTTCGGCCGCAAGACGGCTCAGATGATCGTTCGCCAGCCGCTCGAGCTGATCAATCTCACGGACAAGTTCGACGTGACCGTCACGGTTACGGGCGGCGGAACCACCGGCCAGGCCGGCGCGATCCGTCACGGACTGACTCGCGCCCTGATGGAATACGACGAGTCGCTGCGCTCGCCGCTCCGCAAGGCAGGCTTCGTGACGCGCGACGCTCGCGAGGTCGAGCGCAAGAAGGTCGGCCTTCGCAAGGCCCGCCGCGCGACCCAGTACTCGAAGCGCTAGGGCTGCATCGTATTTCGATCTCTTGGGGGATCGTCTAGCGGTAGGACTACGGACTCTGACTCCGTCAACCCAGGTTCGACAAAACGCGCGAGCGTTTTGGACGGCGGAGCGAAGCGAGGCCGGGGCGTAGCCCCGAGGATCGGCCAACGCCGATCCGAGTCCATCCTGGTCCCGGGTATAATGGGCACTGACAATGTGCAAGGTCTCTTGGGGGATCGTCTAGCGGTAGGACTACGGACTCTGACTCCGTCAACCCAGGTTCGAATCCTGGT
>JAZBNZ010000216.1:0-2220 GCA_036350895.1 Woeseiaceae bacterium | reverse complement strand
CCCCGCCGCAGTCCAGTCGCGCGCGTTGTCCCCGAGTCCGAAAGCCACCCCACCCCACACGCCCACCCCAAATCGTGGACTGTAGGAGCGGCTCTTCAAGCCGCGACCGAGGCAAAGCCGATCCATGCGGGTTCGGCAACAGCGTTCGAAAGCATCCCGAGCGGGTCAAAAGCCATGCCGAACAGTGCATTGTTGAAGCCCGGCTCCACCAGGACAAAAAAAAGCCCGGCCGAAGCCGGGCTTTCTCGTTTCGCTCGTTGCAGCGATCTAGAAGTCGACCTTGAATCCGAACCGGATCCGGTAGACGGACCGCGGTGCAGAGATGTTGTCGATGTTGCGATCGCTGAAGAAGTTATAGCGATACAGGCACGAGCCGGCGGTGATGCAGGTCGTCCGGGGATCGTCACCCGTCAGCGCGGTCGCTGCGTCGACACCGTTCGCGGCAACGTCGGCGGCGCTGACCAGGTCAGCCGTGACGATCGCGTTCTGGCCGAAGCCCGGGCCGTTGTTGAACACGCCCCAGTCGCTGTTCAGGAGGTTCAGCACGTTGTCGATGTTCATGTACAGCTTGACGCTGACCCGGTCGCTGAACAGCGGGATCTGCTGCTGGATACGAAGATCCGCCAGCGTGTTCCAGCCGGAGCTGCGCGAGTACATGTCCTCGATACGGCCCGTATCACCCGCACCCACGTAGTTCAGGAACGCGTTGGTGTCGAAGCCGCTGGCGTAGACGACGTTCGGATCACCCGTACGTGCCGGGATGTACAGCGGGTTGTTGTCGAACGGATTCTCGAACTGTCCGGCGCGGCCAAACAGCGCGTTGCCGCTGTTCACGTTGAACGTGTTGCCGTAGGCATCGCCAGAGAGGCGCTGCAGGAACAGGTCGATACGCGTGAAGCTGT
Organism: Woeseiaceae bacterium; assembly: GCA_036350895.1. Lineage (GTDB taxonomy): Bacteria > Pseudomonadota > Gammaproteobacteria > Steroidobacterales > Woeseiaceae > UBA1847. Next base: position 1,318 of record JAZBNZ010000216.1, on the reverse strand, counting down.
TGCCGGTGCCGAAGAAGTCCTTCTCGTAGCCGAGGTTCAGCTTGAAGGCATGCTCAACCTGGAACGGCGACGTGCGTGCGGCCGGGTTGTTCCGGTCGATAGCCGCGATGCCGCGCCAGTTTGAAATACCGCGTGACGAGGTACCTTCGGTGACGGCTTCGACGTCCTGGTAGGCGTAGCTCACGTTGAAGTTGAGGCCGAAGTCGTAGCGCTTGGCGAGGCCCACCGCGAGAACGTGGTTCCTGCCATCGCTGAAGTTGCCAAGCTGCGTCAGGTTGTCGACGCCGAGATCCTGCAGGTCCGCGTAGATCGGCCGGCCGTCTGGCGCCACGCCCGTCGGCAGCGAATCGTTCAGGCTCGTCTGCGCCAGGTTGCGCCACAGGAAGCCGTCCTCCACCTGCGTGTACAGGTACTGGGCCGACGCGATGTAGCCGTCGAGGAACTCACGTTCCACGCGCAGCGACGCTTTCCAGTCCGACGGAATCTCGAAGTCTTCGGAGATCACGTCGATAGGCAGCGGCGTCCCGGCAGCCACCTGGTTCAGAAGAACAGGCGGTATCACGGTTGGATCGGCGCCGACGAAGTCGTTGACGCTCGCGAACACCGCCGGCGTCTGGAACGCGTTCGAGACCCAGACCTGCGGGTTGCCGCCCGAGAAGCGGCCGAAGCCACCGGTCAGGGTCGTGCGGTCGTCGACGTCCCAGCGGAATGACAGGCGCGGCAGGATCAGGTCCTTGCCGTCGAGGTTCGCATCGCTGCGAACGCCGTAGGTGTCGAAGATTTCCTGGCTGTAGACCGGCGAGTCGGACTGGCTAAAGGTCTCGTAGCGCAGGCCGAGCTGCAGCTCGAAGGTCGGTGACAGCTGGATCGAGTCCTGGATGAAGAGCGACCACTTGTTGTATCCCCAGCTGGCCGCCGCGTCGTTCGCGTTGTTCGACGTCGCGTTCTGGTAGGAGACATCGGCCGTGTTCGCAGCGATGCCATCAGTGCCGTCGTAGATAAAGCGGCCCAGCGACGACTGCACGAACAGGTTGAAAAGACTGAAGTCCTCGTACTCGACACCACCCGTGATGACATGGTCACCAATGAAGTAGTCCGCCTTCGCCCTGAGCTGCAGGCGCTCGTCGTTGTACTCGTTGGCGTGCCGGAAGCGGTCACAGCCGCCGATGATGTCGCCCGGATCGTCGGTCAAGAGACCCTCGAGCGGCGTGCCGATGACGTCGTCCTGGTCAAGGTTCTCGATCTCGAACTGGCCGACGCCAAGGCCCGCACGGCAAATCTGGCCGCGCTCGAATTCCTTCAGGTTGGCGCGGAAGGT
>JAZBNZ010000215.1:0-27234 GCA_036350895.1 Woeseiaceae bacterium | reverse complement strand
TCTTCCTGCGCGAAGGCCGCGGGTGCGAAACCGGCGGCGACGGCAAGCGAGCACAGCACACATGTCATCCGGGAACGGATGGGTGATGAAGAACGATTCATTTCTCCCCCCTTTGGAGAATAGCGCCAGATCCTTGGCGCGTTACCGAGCAATTACCTCACCTGCCTGCCGCCAGACTGCATCCATGAAAAGTCAGAAGAAACAGTCGCTAACGCTTGCAAGCTAAGTAACTTTCCGGTGCAGAGAATAGCATGGATTCGCGGCAAAACAGCAATCCTGGCGTGCCTCGACGATGTCGCGCCGCAAGGGCCGGAAGGGCGGGGCACCGGCCGCTTCCGGCCTCGGGCCGATTTGACGATAATGTTGCCGGAATGGCCGCTGCCCGGAAGGTCCTTTTGTGCCGGTTTCGCGGACAAAGTATTTGCGGCCCCCATCGGCCCCGCGTAGGCTGCGCGGTCGTCGATCAACCCCTCGAATCCCGGAGATTGCATGTCTGAACCGTTGCGACTGTATGGACTGAAAGCGCTGGTCACGAACGCGGCCGACGGCATCGGTGAGGCAGTAGCCAGAACCCTGGTCAAGCATGGGGCAACGGTGCTGGCTGCCGATACGGCCGCGAGCGGCGTCGAGCAGCACTACCGGCAGGTTCGCGGCATCACGGGCCACGTCTCGCCGATGACCGACTCGAGCCGCCTGCCGGCCCTCGTCGATGCCTGCATCGAAAAGATCGGCGGGCTCGATATCGTCGTCGGCGACTTTCCATATTCCGTCGAGGCGCCGATCGAGTCGCCCGGCCCCGAACTCGATCGTCTGCTAGAACTGCGCTCCGCGCTGGTGACGTCGCTCGCACGATCGGCGCTGCCCGAGCTAAAGAAGAGCCCGGCCGGCCGGATCATCAGCATCGGCTTCCTGCGCAGCCTGTTTGCCGCGCGTGCCGGGGAGGCCATCCAGAAGGCGGAGCGGGACCTCGCGGCGCTCACGCGCGCGCTGGCCGCGGACACCGGCGAATTCGGGATCACGGCGAATTACGTCCAGCCCGGCGCGATCATGACGCCGCAGAGCCGCGAAACCTTCCGCCGCAACAAGGGGCTCAGGGACTACTGCATCGCGCACTCGGCGGCGCGACGTGTGGGCGAGCCGGTCGACGTGGCCAAGGTGGTGCTGTTCCTCGCGAGCGACGACGCCGTTTTCGTCAGCGGTACCGGTATCGCCGTCGACGGCGGGCGGACGGACGTGTAGTGCATCCGGTACTCGCGGACCTGATCTCGCTGCTCGAACTGGAGCGCATCGAAGACAACATCTTCCGCGGTGCGAGCCGCGATATCGGCAGCCCGCAGGTCTTCGGTGGCCAGGTGCTGGGGCAGGCGCTGTCTGCCGCCCAGTCCACGGTGGACGGCCGGATCGCCCACTCGCTGCATGCCTACTTCCTGCGCCGCGGCGACACCCGGGCGCCGATCATCTACGAGGTGGACCGGGCGCGGGACGGCGGCAGCTTCTCGAGCCGGCGCGTGGTCGCGATCCAGCACGGGCGGCCCATCCTGAACCTCGCAGCCTCATTCCAGACCCCGGAATCGGGCCTCGAACACGCGGCCGCGATGCCGGACGTCCCCGGGCCTGACGGCCTCGAGGACGTCACCAAGGTTGCCCGGGGGCAACTCGACACCATTCCGATGATGATGCGCCGGTTTCTGACCAGCGCGCGGCCGTTCGAATTCCGGCCCGTCGAGCCGGTGCGGTTCGACAACGCGGAGCCGCGCGAACCGGTCAAGCACGTCTGGATTCGGGCGGTGGATCGCCTCCCGGACACCCTGGCGCTGCACCAGAACCTTTTGGCCTACGTTTCCGATTACGAGCTCCTGGGCGCCGCGACCCTGCCGCACGGACTCTCGTTTACCCGCGGCAACGTCATCATGGCGAGCCTCGATCACGCGCTGTGGTTCCATCGCGCGGTGCGCGTCGACGAGTGGCTGCTCTACGCGATGGACGCTCCGAACGCCGGAGGGGCCCGGGGGTTCGCGCGCGGGCAGCTGTTCACGCAGGACGGCATGCTGGTCGCGTCGACTGCGCAGGAAGGCCTCATCCGGGTGGTAGAGCCCGACGCCGTCAAGCCGCGCTCCCACCCGAAGGCGCAGGACTAGGCGTCAATTCACCTCCCGCTAGAGCGGGGTGAGGTCTTTCGCGAAGCGCGCGGCGTTGGTGACGTAGACGTCGGCCGAACGCCGGATCATCGCGATGGCGTCTTCGTCGAGCGTTTTGACCGCGCGGGCGGGCGCGCCGATGATCAGCGACCCCGGCTCGAAGGTCTTGCCCTCGGTGACGAGTGCCTGCGCCCCGACGATACAGTTCTCCGGTATGACGGCATTGTTCAGGATCGTACTGCCAATGCCGATCAGCGTGTTGTCCCCGATCGAACAGCCGTGCAGCATGACCTTGTGGCCGACCGTGACGTTCCGGCCGATCGTGAGCGGACAGCCGGGATCGGTGTGCAGGACGGAACCGTCCTGGATGTTCGACCGCTCGCCGACCTCGATCCATTCGTTATCGCCGCGGAGCACGGCGTTGAACCAGACGCTGGCGAAACGGGCGAGCCGCACGGCACCCATCACCTGTGCGCCGGGGGCGATCCAGGTGCCCTCGGTGTCGATCTCGGGATGGCGGTCGCCGATAGCGTAGAGCACGGTCGCCTTCAGCCGCTCTTGCCCTGCGCGGCCACGGCGGCGGCCGCCTTCGCGACGGCTTCCGGGTCGCCGAGAAACTCCCGCGACACCGGTTTGAGATCGTCGTCGAGTTCGTAGACGAGGGGGATGCCGGTCGGGATGTTGAAGCCCGTGATCTCCTCGTCGGAGATTTCGTCGAGCATCTTCACGAGCGCCCTGAGCGAGTTGCCGTGTGCGGCGATGAGGACGCTCCTGCCGGCCTCGAGTTCGGGGGCAATGACCTCGATCCAGCACGGCCGGACGCGGTCGAGAGTGGTCTTCAGCGATTCGGTCGCCGGGAGGCCGTCGATGCCGCGGTAGCGCGGATCGTGCGACGGGTGGCGTTCGTCGTCCGCGTCGAGCGCCGGCGGCGGTATGTCGTAGCTCCGGCGCCAGATGTGGACCTGCTCGTCGCCGTACTTCGCGGCAGTCTCCGCCTTGTTGAGGCCCTGCAGCGCGCCGTAGTGGCGTTCGTTGAGGCGCCAGTCGCGGACGACCGGGATCCACATGCGGTCCATCTCGTCGAGCATGATCCACAGCGTCCGGATGGCACGCTTCAGGACCGAGGTGTACGCGATATCGAATTCGATGCCGAGGTCCCTGAGCTGTCGCCCCGCCGTCGTGGCCTCGTCGATGCCCTTTTCCGTCAGGTCGATGTCCGTCCAGCCGGTGAAAAGATTTCGTAAATTCCAGTCACTCTGGCCGTGTCGGCAGAGTACGAGCTTGCCCGCCATACCGTCTCCGTTTGCGTCGTCGAGAATTACTTCCGTGCCGCGGGATCGTCGAGGAGGTCCCGGAGTTCCTGCGCGGCGACGAACAGCGTAGCAAAATCGGCGTCGCCGCGGAGCTTCATCTCCTCGATCATCGACTTGATGCGATCTACTCGGCTCTGCCGCTGCGACAGCCAATGTGCGACGAGTTCGGGCATCGGCTTTTTGCTGCGCCGTTTCAACAGTTGGATAGCGAGTTCGCGGCGGATCTGGTAGAGCTCGTTGCGGAGATTGCCGCGCGCCATCGCCTGCCAGCGACCGTTGACCTCGAGTTCCTCGGCGCAGACGTGCAGCCAGAAGATGCCGAGATTTTCGTTGAAGGCCGAGTACAGGCGCGCCGTCTCGATGACGTCGCGCTTGTACTGCGCCGCGAGGTCGGCGATGTCGAGCGCGGCGCGGGTCAGCAGCAGCGCCGCTATTTTCTCGGCGAGCGCGTCGGGCACGCCCATGCCGATGTAGCGTGCAACCGCTTCCTGGTGCCGTTGCCTGGCCGCGCTGGACTGCACGCCGCTGGTCCTCGTGTAGACCGTCTGCATGCCATCGCTCAGCCGCTCCACGGCCGGGCCGATCTCGATCGTCTCGCCGAACTGATCGATGAGCCAGTAGGTCGCATGCCGCTGCGTTCGCGCCACCTCCGAGAGAAGCTGTATCTGCACCGAGGGCGCTACCTCGTAATCGAGTTCCTGGATCGTCCGGTTCAGCGCGCCGGCCCTGCAGATCTGGCGCGCCACCGTGTAGGCCCGGGCGATCGCACAGACGCTCGCACCGGTGTCGAGCTGTACGCGGCGCACGAAGGCCGGGCCCATGCGGTTGACGATGTCGTTGGCGATCAGCGTAGCGAGTATCTGCGGGCTCAGCCGGTGCGTCGGCAGGAACTCGGCGTAGCGACGCCGCAAAACCTCCGGGAAATAACGCATCGGGTGGGTCACGAGGAAATCCTCGAGCGACTCGCCCGAGGCGACGAGACCGTTGTAGACGTCGATTTTCGCGTAGCTCAGGATGACCGCGAGCTCCGGGCGCGTCATGCCCTGGCGCCGGGCCTTGCGCTCCTCGATCTCGACGTCGTCGGGCAGGAACTCCAGATCGCGGTCGAGCAGTCCCGAGCGTTCGAGGCTGCCGATCACGCGGGCCGTCTCGTCGATGCGCTCCATCGAGCGGACTTCGCTCATGCTGATCGCCTGCGTCTGCAGGTAGTTGTTGCGGAGGACGAGCTCGGCCACGTCATCGGTCATCGAGGCGAGCAGTTCGTTGCGCGCTTTTCGCGACATACCCTTGGCCTTCTGCACGTCGCTCAGCAGGATCTTGATATTGACCTCGCGGTCGGAGCTGTCGACGCCTGCCGAATTGTCGATGAAGTCGGTATTGATCCGGCCGCCGTTAAGGCTGTACTCGATGCGCCCCCGCTGCGTGATGCCGAGGTTGCCGCCTTCGCCGATGACCTTGCAACGGACCTCGTTTGCATTCACCCGCACGGAGTCGTTGCTGCGGTCGCCGACGTCGGCGTGGCTCTCCGAGCTGGCCTTGATATACGTGCCGATGCCGCCGTTCCAGAGCAGGTCGACCTGCATGCGCAGGATCGCCCTGACCAGCTCGTTAGGCTGCATCGACGCGGCATCGGTATCGAGCAATCGGCGGACTTCCCGGCTGAGCCGGATCGTCTTCGCCTGCCGGGAGAAAATGCCGCCGCCTTTCGAGATCAGCTTCTCGTCGTAGTCCGACCAGCTGCTCCGCCCCATGTCGAACAGCCGCTTGCGTTCACGGTAGCTGGCAGCCGCGTCGGGTTCCGGATCGAGGAAGATATGCTGGTGGTTGAACGCCGCCACGAGCAGGATCTTTTTCGACAGGAGCATCCCGTTGCCGAAGACGTCGCCGCTCATGTCGCCGATGCCCGCCACCGTGAAGAGGTCCTGCTGCGTGTTGAGGCCCTGTTCGCGGAAGTGGCGCTTCACCGCCTCCCAGCCACCTCGCGCCGTGATGCCCATCTTCTTGTGGTCGTAACCGGCCGAGCCGCCGGAGGCGAACGCGTCGTCAAGCCAGAAGTCGTACTGCTGCGAGATGCCGTTCGCGATGTCCGAGAAGGTTGCCGTGCCCTTGTCGGCCGCGACGACGAGATAGGGGTCTTCGTCGTCGCGCCGGACGACGCCTTTCGGCGTGCGAACCTTGCCCTCGATCACGTTGTCGGTAATGTCGAGCAGGCTGCTGATGAAGAGCTTGTAGCACTCTATGCCGGTCGCGAGGATCGCTTCCCTGTCATCGCTCGGCAGGTTCTTGCAGACGAAGCCGCCCTTGGCCCCCGTCGGGACGATGACGGTGTTCTTGACGACCTGCGCCTTCATCAGGCCCAGGATCTCGGTGCGGAAATCTTCCCGCCGGTCCGACCAGCGGAGGCCGCCGCGGGCGATACGGCCGCTGCGCAGGTGCACGCCCTCGACCTCGGTCGAGTAGACGAAAATCTCGTACTTCGGTCGCGGCAGCGGGGACTCCGCGAGCTTGCGCGTGTCGAGCTTGATCGACAGGGCGCGGCGGCGCCGGCCCTCGTCGTCGATTATGTAGTAGTTGGTTCGCAGCGTGTTCAGTATCGCGTTCGCGAAGGCATTGAGAATGCGGTCTTCGTCGACGTTGCGGGCCTTCCTGACGGCGCGCCGTACCTGCGTACCGTTCTCCTCGACCGCCTGTTCACGTTCCGCCCTGGTCAGCGACGGGTCGAACTGCAGCTCGAACTGCCGGACGAACAGGGCGGTCGTATCGGGATGCGCGACGAGCACGTCTTCCATGTACGACTGGCTGAACGGCAGCCCGAGCTGCAGCAGGTACTTGGCGTAGCAGCGCAACAGTTCCGTCTGTCGCCAGTCGAGACCCGCGTAGACGATCAGGCGATTCAGGCCGTCGCTCTCGGCCTCGCCGGACAGCACCCGCATGAAGCATTCCTCGAACCGCGGCGCGACTGCCGCGACATCGATGACGCTGCCGTTCTCGTGGCGAAGGTGAAAATCCTGGATCCAGAAATAGTCGTCGTCCGTCAGCCTGAGTTCGTAGGGACGCTCGGTGTACACGTCAACGCCCATGTCCTCGAGCACGGGCAGAGCCGCGGACAGTGCCAGCAGTTCGTCGTCGGTGTAGATAATGAAGTGCATGTGGCCGGGTGCGCAGTCCTCCGGGCAGTAGAGGCTGACGGAGCGGAGGACGCCGTCGCGGCGCATCGAGTCGATGCGGTTCACGTCGTCGCAGGCATCCTTGGGCGGCGTGTCGTCCTGGAAGCCCGCGGGGAACACGTGACCGTACTGGTGGAAGAGGTGGTGGCCCCGTTCCTCGCCGAAGGTTGCGGCGAGACACTTCTTGAGCTTGTCTTCCCAGGTGACGACGATGTCGGCGATCCGCTCCTCTATCTGCTGGATGCTGATCCGCGGTCGCTCGCCATCCCCGGTGTGGACGACGATGTGGACGCGCGCGAGCGGGGAGTCCGACAGCTGGACGGACGAGTCGATGCTCTTGCCCTCGAACGCGTCGATCAGCAGCCGTTCGATCCGTCGGCGCACCGCCGTCGTGTATTTCTCGCGCGGCACGTAGACGAGGCACGAGAAGAAGCGCCGGAACGTGTCCCGGCGCACGAAGAAACGGACGCGAAGCCTGTCCTGCAGGTTCAGGATTCCGAGCGTCGTTCGCGAGAGGTCGCTCACGCTCGCCTGCAACAGTTCGTCACGCGGGAACGTGTCGATGATGTGCATCAGGGCCTTGCTGCGGTGTCCGCCGGGCTCGACCTTGTTCCGTCGCACGATGCTGTCGACCTTCTGCCTGAGGAGCGGAATGTTGCGCGGGCTCTCGCTGTAGGCGATCGACGTGAACAGCCCGACGAAGCGATGTTCGCCCACGGCCTTGCCGGAGTCGTCGTAGATCTTGACCCCGATGTAGTCGAGGTAGGCGTGCCGATGCACCGTCGACCGGGAGTTGGCCTTGGTGATGATCAGCCAGTTCTTGTTACGGGCGAGGCGGCGCATTTCGCGGGTCAGTTCGACACCCCGGGACCGGCTCTCTCCCTTGCTGAGCAGTCCAAGGCCGGTGCCGGCGACCGGCTTGAGGGTGACGCGATCGCCGCGCTCCGTGAGGTGATACTCGCGGTAACCGAGGAACGTGAAGTGGTCGTCGGCCAGCCAGCGCAGGAATTCGGCGCTTTCGGCCTTGAATTCCGCCGCGCCGCCGGAGCCAGTCGCTTCCAGCTCGGCCGTCGCGGCTTCCATCCTGTCGCGCATCGCCTCCCAGTCACTCACCGCGAGGCGGACGTCGGCGAGCACGCGCTCGATCTCCTCGTGGAGCAGCGCGAGTTCGGCGGCATCGGTTTCCTTGTCGATGGCGATCCGGATCCAGGATTCGCGCTTGCCGCCCTTTTTGCTCGGTGCCGGGATGCCGGTCATCCGGCCGCGCTTGTCGCGCTGGATGCGGATGATCGGGTGCACGGTCATGTGCACGCCGAGGTCCCTACGCCCGATCGCGGCAACGACGGAGTCGACCAGGAAGGGCATGTCGTCGTTCACCATCTCGATGAACGTGTAAATCGATTCGTAGCCGTTTTCGGCCTCGGTCGGGTTGAAAACGCGAAGCAGCGCCTGTCCGACCCGCCGCGTCCTGCCGAATTCGAGGTGATCGATGGCGGCCCTGGCCATCCTGGTCTCGTCACGGCCCTCGAGATCCTCGTAGGGCACGTGCGCGAAGTATTGCTCGAGATAGCGCTTGATATGGCGGCGGTCGGGCAACGCTTCCGTGCTGACGCGTGACCGCACTATGGCTTCGACGATGCGCTCCCTGGCATCGCTCCCCCGACGAAGTTCCTGGCGTGGCATTTGCTGAGTGCTCCCGGCGGCCTTGCGGCGCTCGGTCCTGGCCCGTTTAGGCGCGGCATTCTACATTAATCACGAGTGAAACAATCGTTCGAACGGCCAGAATTCGCGAGTTTTTGCAGATCGCGACCCGTTATACTTGCCGACCCCGAGATATCCCCCGATCGCCATGGCCCAGCGCAAGCTCGAAAAGTCGATCTATACCAAACTCTCGCCGGATGACGATTACGGCGCCTACCTGGGGCTCGAAAAATTGCTCTCCGCCCAGGCGCCGCTATCGGATCCGCCGCATCCCGACGAATTGCTGTTCATCATCCAGCACCAGGTCGCGGAGCTGTGGATGAAGCTCGTCCTGCACGAGATTCACCGTGCGATCGGCTTTTTCCGCGAAGACCGCGTGCCGCCGGCCGTCAAGGCCCTGGCGCGCGTGAGGCACGTGCAGAACCAGCTTTACAACCAGTGGAAGGTGCTCGATACGCTCACGCCCAGCGAGTACGCCGAGTTTCGCCACGTTTTCGGCAACGCGTCGGGCTTCCAGTCCGCCCAGTACCGCCTGCTCGAATTCGCGCTCGGCAACAAGAATCGGTCGATGCTGAAAGTGCACCGGCATCACCCGGACTGGCATGCGAAGCTTAAGGCCCAGCTGCACGCTCCGTCGCTGTACGAGGAGTTCCTGATGCATCTCGCGCGCAGCGGTTTGCCGGTGCCCGCCGAGGTGATCGATCGCGATTTCAGCGTGATGCGGGAAGACAACGACGAGGTCATCGCCGTGCTGACGACGATCTACGAGGACACGGCCGGCCACTGGACCTGGTACGAGGTGTGCGAGGCGCTGATGGATATCGGCAATAATTTCCAGTTCTGGCGTTTCCACCATCTGAAGACCGTCGAACGCATCATCGGCCACAAGCACGGCACCGGCGGCTCCTCGGGCGTCCCGTTCCTGAAGCGCGCGATCGACCTCGAGTTTTTCCCGGAGCTGATCCGGGTGCGCACCGAGATAGGTCAGTAGGCGTTCAGGGCGCGCCCAGCATGCGCGCCCGGGCGACCAGTCGTTCCATCACGAGATTGAAGCGCTCGAAATCCTCGGGCGCGATACCCTGCAGCAGGTCCCGCTCGAAGCGCAGCGCGAGCGGGGCGATCTCGTCGTGGATACGACGCCCTTCCTCGGAAAGATTGAGGATAGAGCGGCGCCGGTCGGCATCGGCGAACTCGCGGTCGAGGCGGCCGTTCTTGATGAGCTTGGTGACGGCGCGGCTGACAGCGACCTTGTCGAGCATGGTCCGCTGCGCCACCTCGACCGCGGACAGGCCGGGAAACCGGCCCAGTATGGCGATGACGCGCCACTCCGGGATCGAGACCTGGAAACGCTCTTCGTAGACGCCTGCAATCTTGCTGCTCACGGTATGCGAGAGCACGGCGAGCCGGTAGGGGAGGAACTCCTCGAGGATCAGCTCGTCTTTGACTTCTTCGTTATCCATGGGTGTCACCGGTCGGGTCGACCGCCAACATTAGCGGCTGAGGGCAGGGCTGACAATTGCCGGTCGCGCCGGGTTCGCGGCTGGCGGCGTCAGGGCAGGTGCGCGAGGCGAAGATACTCGTCGGACTGCATTTCCATGAGTCGGCTCGCGGTGCGCTCGAATTCGAAGGCCAGGCGCTGGCCCCGGTACAGCTCCGCGGGGGCTGCGGCGGCGGACAGGATCAGCTTGACCCGCCGGTCGTAGAACTCGTCCACGAGCGAAATGAAACGGCGTGCCTGGTCGTCGAGCGTCGCGTCGAACAGGGGCACGTCCTGGATGATGACCGTCGGGTACCAGCGGGCGATCTCGATGTAGTCGGCCGGGCTGCGAGGGCCGTCGCAGAGTTCGCCGAAATCGAACCAGGCGATGCCCTTCGCGACGCGCCGCGCCACGATCGGCCGCGCGTTGATATCGAGTTTCTCGTTGCTCCGGATCTGGCTGTGGCCGAAGTCCGCGAAGAAGCGTTCGAGGCGCTCGGCCGCGCGGTCCTCGTCCGCCTCGACGTAGGTCCCGGCCTGCTGGAGCAGCCTGAGCCGGTAGTCCGTCTCGCCGTCGATATGGATCACGTCCGTATGCTCGCGAATGAGGTCGATCGCCGGGAGGAAGCGGGCACGCTGCAGGCCGTCCCTGTAGAGGTCCTCGGGGGCGGCATTGGAGGTCGCGACGAGCGTGACGCCCCGTTCGAACAGGGCGTCCAGGAGCCGCGCCAGGATCATCGCGTCGCCGATGTCGCTGACGAAAAACTCGTCGAAACACAGGACGCGCGTGCGCCGGGCGACCTCGTCGGCAACCTTCGCGAGCGGGTCCTCGACGCCCTTCAGGCGGCCCAGGCGGCCGTGGACGTAGGCCATCATCCGGTGGAAGTGGATGCGCTGCCGGCGCTCGATCCGGAGGGAGTCGAAAAAGAGATCCAGGAGCCAGGTTTTGCCGCGACCGACGCCGCCCCACAGGTACAGGCCCCGCACCGGTATCGCTTCGTCGCGGCGCAGCAGGCGGTCGAGCAGGCCTCCGCCACGGCTCGACGTTGCCTCGAGACGGGCGACGAGATCGACCATCAGGTCGACGACGCGGTCCTGTGCCGGGTCACGGATGTGTCCCGGCTGCTCGACGGCGCGGTCGTAGGCTTCTCGAAGTGTGTATTGCCGGGTCAAGTGTGCGTCGCTCGGGTCACCGTCGTCCCTGCCGGGTCGCGGAAGGGTACCCGGCCCCGCTGCCGGCTGCCACCGACACTGGTAGAATGCCGCGCTCGGTCCACAGGAAGGCAAACCCAATGACTGAAGAACGCGAGTCCATGGAATTCGATGTCGTCATCGTCGGCGGCGGTCCCGCGGGACTGGCGGCCGCGTGCCGGCTGCTGCAGCTCGACGACTCCCTGTCGGTCGTCGTGGTCGAGAAGGGCTCGGAGATCGGGGCGCATATTCTCTCGGGCAACGTCTTCGAGCCGCGCGCACTCGACGAGCTGTTCCCGGACTGGAAAGCGATGGGCGCACCCGTGAAGACGGCGGTGACCGGCGACGACATCTACTACCTGACGAGCGAGACCGGGGCCACGCGGGTTCCCGGACCCTTCGTGCCGAAGCCGATGCACAACGACGGCAACTACATCATCAGTCTCGGCCGCCTGTGCCGCTGGCTCGGTGAGCAGGCCGAGAACCTCGGCGTGAACGTCTTTCCGGGGTTCGCCGCGTCGGAAGTGCTCTTCGACGAGGACGGCAGGGTGACGGGCGTCGCGACGAGCGACATGGGCATCGGCAAGGACGGCGAGAAAAAGCCGAGCTATACACCCGGCTACGAGCTCCTCGGCAAGTACACGATCTTCGCGGAAGGCGTGCGCGGCAATCTCGGCGAGGAGCTGATGTCGAAGTTTTCCCTACGTGCCGACTGCGACCCGCAGCATTACGGTATCGGCATCAAGGAAGTCTGGGAGATCGACCCGGCGAAACACCGGGAAGGGCTGGTCGTGCATACCACGGGCTGGCCCCTCGACAACCACACTGACGGTGGCGGGTTCCTGTATCACGCGGAGAACAACCAGGTGTATCTCGGCCTGATCGTCGGCCTTGCCTACAAGAACCCGCACCTGTCGCCCTTCGACGAGTTCCAGCGCTGGAAGCTGCATCCGAAGATCCGCCAGTATCTCGATGGTGGAGAGCGAGTCGGCTACGGGGCGCGCGCGGTCAACAAGGGCGGGCTGCAGTCGCTGCCGCGGCTGACCTTTCCGGGCGGCATGCTCGTCGGCTGCGATGCGGGCTTCCTCAACGGGGTCAAGATCAAGGGCGCCCACCTCGCGTTGAAGACCGGCATGCTGGCCGCCGAATCGATCGTCGAGGCACTGAAGGCCGGCGACGAGGGACAGGGCGAGCTGACGGCGTACGGTACGGCCGTCGAGGCGTCCTGGGCCCAGGACGAGATGCACCGGGCGCGCAACTTCACGCCGGCACTGCACAAGCTCGGCGTCTTCTGGGGCGCGGCGTTTACGTTCATCGACCAGAACATCTTCCGGGGCAAGCTGCCGTTCACCTGGCACTTCACGACGCCCGATCACGAGACCCTCGGCAAGGCCGACGAGTACCCGAAGATCGACTACCCGAAGCCGGACGGCGAGATCACGTTCGACCGGCTCTCCTCGGTATTCCTCTCGAGCACGAACCACGAGGAAGACCAGCCGTCGCATCTCAGGCTGAAGGATCCCGAGAAGCCGATCGGCTACAACCTGCCGATGTTCGACGAACCGGCGCAGCGCTATTGCCCCGCCGGCGTCTACGAGATCGTCGAGGAGGAGGGCGAGCAGGTCTTCCGGATCAACGCGCAGAACTGCGTGCACTGCAAGACCTGCGACATCAAGGACCCGACGCAGAACATCGTCTGGACGGTGCCGGAAGGCGGCGGCGGACCGAATTATTCGGGCATGTGACCATCCCTGGACAGCGGTCAATCCGTTTGGATGCATCGCTGTCAATGGCCCAATCTATGGATCGACCCGCCGGAAATAAATATGAAATCCCAGACTCCTTTCGTTAACAGTGTTCTGCATACCACAGACTTCTCTCCAGCCAGTGACAGGGCGTTTGCCCATGCACTCGCGATCGCACTGCTACGGCAGACCGAGCTGACGATCCTGCACGTCGGCGAGCAGAGCAGGGAGGACATCGACTGGGATCGTTTTCCGGCCGTGCGAAAGACGCTCGAGCGCTGGGGCCTGCTCGAGCCCGGCAGTGACCGGTCGGCGGTTCCTGAGGAGCTTGGCGTCGACGTACGCAAGCTCGCTGTGAAAAGCCATGACCCGGTCCGCGCGACGACGAAATTCCTCGACGAGCACCCGCATGATCTCATCGTGCTTGCGACCGAGGGATCGGCAAGCGCCGGGACGTCCTGGCTGCATCGTTCGGATGCCGAGGCCATCGCCCGGAATGCGGGAGCAATGACGCTATTCGTGCCTGGCAAGGCTAAACGCGATCTGGTAGCGCTGGACAACGGCGACCTGAATCTGAAGAGGGTGCTCATCCCTGTCGACGCTGAGCTGGATGGCAGCCACGCAATCGAATTCGCACGCCGCGCCGCCGAGATCATGGGCGACGGCGATACCGAGATGACGATATTTCATGTCGGCGAGAGCATGCCGCCGTTGCCTGCGTTGCCCGAGGGCGAAGGCTGGTCGTGGCGAACCGACCTCGCCGGCGGGGAACCGGTCGACGCTATTCTACGCGCCGCCGAGGCCGACAAGGCCGATCTCATCGTCATGACGACGAACGGCCGTGACACGCTCGGCCAGGCGCTTGCCGGGAGCACCACCGAACGCGTACTGAGGCGGTCCGTATGCCCGGTTCTTGCCGTGCCGGCGTAAGCGGGCACGGAGATCAGCTCCACCGATCGAGCTGATAATTTGGGGTCAGAGTAAAGACTTCGGAACGGAGTCTTTACTCTGACCCCAAATTATTATTTTGGCTGCATGCGGATTGCGCCGTCGACGCGGATCGTCTCGCCGTTGACGTAGCTGTTGCCGTAGATGAATGCGACTGTGTCGGCGTACTGTTCCGGTTCGCCGAGGCGCGGCGGGAACGGTACCTGCTTGCCCAGTGACTCCTGCACCTCGTCGGGCATCCCGGCCATCATCGGCGTCTTGAAGATGCCGGGCGCGATCGTGTTGACGCGGATGCCGAACTGCGCGAACTCGCGTGCGAGTGGCAGCATCATGCCGACGACGCCGCCCTTGGACGCCGAGTAGGCAGCCTGGCCGATCTGGCCTTCGAACGCCGCGATCGACGCCGTGCTGATGACGACGCCGCGTTCGCCGTCCGCGTTCGGTTCGTTGCCGGCCATGACGGCGGCCGATTCCTTGGTCACGTTGTACGAGCCAACCAGGTTGACCTGGATGACGCGGTTGAACTTCTCGGCAGGCCAGGGCCCTTCCCGGCCGAGCGTGCGGCCGGCGGTAGCGATACCCGCACAGTTGACGGCGAGCGTGATGCCGCCCATGAATTCCGCCGCCGCGGCGACGGCAGCCCTGACCGAGGCTTCGTCCGCAACGTCTGTGCGTATGAAGGTTGCCCGGTCGCCGAGCTCGGCGGCACTCGCCTTGCCCTGGTCTTCGTTGACGTCGAGAAGTGCGGCGTGGCCGCCGGCGTCGATGACACGGCGGGCCGTGGCCAGCCCGAGTCCCGAGGCGCCGCCGGTCACGACGGCTTTGGCGTTGGCAATATCCATGGTGACCTCCCGAACCGGTTCAGATGATTTCGATACCAATGGCGGTGGCTTCACCGCCGCCGATGCACAGTGACGCGATGCCGCGCTTGAGGCCGCGCGCGCGGAGAGCGTAGATCAGCGTCGTCGTGATCCGTGCGCCGGTGGCGCCGATCGGGTGGCCGAGTGCACACGCGCCGCCGTTGACGTTGACCCTGGAATGGTCGAGCCCGACGTCTCGCAGGGCCGCCATCGCCACGACCGCGAACGCTTCGTTGATCTCGTAGAGATCGACGTCGTCCGGGCCCCAGCCCAGCTTCGCGTGCAGGCGCTCGATTGCCGATACCGGTGCCGTCGTGAACCACGCCGGCTCCTGGGCGAAGCTCGAGTGGCCGACGATCCGGGCAATAGGCTCGAGGCCTTCCTGCTCGGCGTGGCTTGCCGTCGTCAGCACGACCGCCGCGGCGCCGTCGGAGATCGAGGACGAGCTGGCGGCGGTCACGGTGCCGTCCTTGCCGAAGGCGGCGCGGAGCGTCGGAATCTTCTCGACGCTGACCGTGCCGGGCGTTTCGTCCTCGCCGACCGTGACCTCACCCTTGCGGGTCGAGAACGTCACCGGGGTGATCTCGTTCGCGAAATCACCGTTGGCGACGGCGGCCTGCGCGCGGGTGACGGATTCGATCGCGAACGCGTCCTGGTCCTCGCGGGAAAAACCGTACTTTGCCGCGGTCGCGTCGGCGTAGTGGCCCATCATGTGACCGTCGTATACGTCCTGCAGCCCGTCGGTGAACATGTGATCGAGCACCTCCTGGTGCCCCATCCGGTAGCCCGAGCGTGCCTTCGGCAGGATGTAGGGGGCGTTGGTCATCGATTCGAGACCGCCCGCGACGACGATCCCGGCGCTGCCCGCGCCGATCGCGTCGTAGCCCTGCATGATGGCTTTCATGCCGGAGCCGCACATCTTGTTGATCGTCGTGCACGCGGCGCCGACCGGGATGCCGCCGCCGATTGCCGCCTGGCGTGCAGGCGCCTGGCCGAGACCGGCCGGCAGTACGCAGCCCATCAGGACCTCGTCAACGCGATTCACGTCGATGCGCGAGTCACTGACCGCCGCGGCAATCGCGGCGGCGCCGAGGTCCGTGGCCTTGACCGGGCTGAAGACGCCCTGGAATGCACCGATCGGTGTGCGGCGCGCGGCGAGGATGACAACCGGGTCTGCCGACATTTTTTTAACCTTCCTTAAAATTCCCGGAGGCGACTTTGCGCCATTTTACGTTGCGGTGCAACATGCCCCAATCAGGCCTCGGCGACGAGATCCGGCTCCCCGACGACGTCGACGATGCGCCGCCGCGAGGCCGCCGCGAGGCCCCGGCTCGTCGTGAAATCGGCGTCGTCGGGAGCGATAGCCGGCAGGATATCGACCTCGATACGGGCCGGCCAGGGCAGGGCCCTGCCGGCCGGCAGCATGCGCCGCGTGCCACGAATCGCGATCGGCACGACGGGCAGCTCCGCCTTGATCGCCGCCAGGAAAGCGCCCGGACGGAACGCGAGTACGCCCGGTTCTGCGGCGAAGGTACCCTCCGGGAAGAAGCCGAGCGCGGCACCGTCCCTGGCGGCCCGGACGAAGTCCCTGACATCCCGGGTGCTCGTGCCGTAGCGCTCGACGAAGCGGGCGCCGGCGCGCCGCAGCACGAAATGCACGAGCGGGTAGCGGCGCATCTCGCCCTTGATCACGAAGGAAAACCTGGGCGGCAGGAAGGCTTTAAGGAGCAGCCCGTCGACGTAGCTGGCGTGGTTGGCGACGATGACCGACGGCCCGTCCGGCAGGTTGTCGAGCCCCTGCACCCGGGGGTTTACCCCGGCGACGAGGAAGGTGAACCGGATGATGGCTGCCACGAGCCGCCGGCGACGCTCCTGTCCCGGCGTGATCGTGACGACCAGCACCGTCGTGAAGACGCCGCACGCGAATACGGCGAGCGCGTAAAGGCCGTACACCGAATACGCGAAACGGGTAACAGGTCCGGGCAGGGAGGGTGTCATTGGGCGAATATAGTCCGGAAGTGTGGTTTGCTCTGAACCGTTCGATGTGACGTGTGTCACCTTATGTCAACGCCTGCGGCAATCTGTGATGCTCGTCACGCCTGCTGAACGGCCCAGTTATCATACTCAAAAGCCTGGAAATTTGACGCCCGGGTTATTCCGCCGAACCGAGGTTCGCGGCGCAACGGATTGCAAGACCCTGAGATGGAAGCCATGGCCAGCACTGACAGCAACAAACCGGATTCAGCGACAGTCGCCCGCACAGAAGAACTCGTCGACCGTTTTCTCGACGCAATCTGGATGGAGCGCGGCCTGTCGCAAAACACGCTCGGCGCCTACCGTGCCGACCTGATGACGCTCGGCCGCGGGCTCGCCGTTAACGAGAAGACGATCGACAAGGCGAACAAGTCCGACCTGCTCGACTTCATTGCGGACCGCGTCGAGTCCGGCGCCAAGCCCCGCTCGACGGCACGGCAGCTCTCCAGCTTCCGGCGTTTTTTCCGCTACATCATGCGCGAAGGCATGCGCGATTCCGACCCGACGGCCGATATCGAGATGCCGCGCATCGGCCGCTCGTTGCCGAAGACCCTGTCGGAAGACGAGGTCGACGCGCTGCTCAATGCCCCGAACACCGACGAACCGCTGGGTCACCGTGACCGGGCCATGCTCGAGTTGCTCTACGCAACGGGGCTCAGGGTCTCCGAGCTGATCAATCTCAAGCAGTCGCAGATCAACTTCAACCAGGGCGTCCTCCGGATCGTCGGCAAGGGCGACCGCGAGCGGCTCATTCCGCTCGGCGAAGAGTCCCAGCGCTGGCTGCAGGACTTCATCGACGGCCCGCGCATGGAAATACTCCTCGAGCGGCAGACCGACTACCTCTTCCCGACCCGCCGCGGCGATCGCATGACGCGCCAGGCTTTCTGGCACATCATCAAGCGCTATGCAGAGAAAGCCGGGATCCGGCGCAAGCTGTCGCCGCACAGCCTCCGGCATGCGTTTGCGACCCACCTGCTCAACCGGGGCGCCGACCTCCGCGTGGTACAGCTGCTGCTGGGCCACAGCGACCTGTCGACGACCCAGATCTACACGCATGTCGCCCGCGAGCGCCTCAAAGACCTGCACGGCGAGCATCATCCGCGCGGCTGATGTAATATTCGCGCGCCTGCCGCGGTCCCCTCTAATAACCGGACTGCCGTACGGACAAACGATCGCCGGATAGCATGCGTCGCGGAACCTTGCCGGTTGCCGCGGGTCACAGCACTTCAACACCAGCCAGGAACTTCTCTGATGCGTCGCCAGATTCTCTCTATTATCGGTATCACCATAGCCGCCGCCGGCTGCCTGGGCACCACGCTGGCCGCCGCCGACGAGCAGCTGGAAGCCGTTCGCGCGAAGATCGCCGAGAAGTTCGATGCGATCGACGCCGAGGACATCGACACGAGCGGCATCGACGGCTGGTACAAGATCCAGAAGGGCGCCATCGTCGCCTACGTATCGGCCGACGGCCGCTACCTCATGCAGGGGGACATGATCGACCTCGACAACTCGATCAACCTCACGGAGCTCGCCCGCAACTCGGCGCGTCGGGAACTGATGGAGACGCTCGACGACGGTGAGGTGATTGCGTTCACGCCGGCCGAGGTCAAGCACACCGTCACGATCTTCACGGACGTCGAGTGCGGCTACTGCCGCCGGCTGCACAGCCAGATCGACGACTACCTGGCGCAGGGCATCGAGGTCCGCTACCTGCTCTATCCGCGCAACGGACCCGCGTCGCGGGCCTGGAATACGTCGGAGGATGTCTGGTGCGCGTCGGATCGACCCCGTGCCCTGACCGCGGCCAAGATGGACCGGGAATTCGAGACCCGGAAATGCGACGCCTCGACCGTCCAGCAGCACTACATCCTGGGCCAGGAAGTCGGTTTGACGGGCACGCCGGCGATCGTCCTCGAGGACGGAGAACTGATCGGCGGTTACCTGCCGGCCGACCAGCTTGCCCTGCGTCTCGACGCCAAGGGCAACTGACCAGGGGGCGATTGCCCCGGATCCAGGACATCACGCGGCCGCCGTCGCGGCCACCCGCACTGTCAGCTGGCGTCCTCGGGAATTTCCCTGGCGCGACGCAGCTCGTGAATGTGCACGCCGTTGTCCTCCCCGCCGTCCTCAAGGTACTTCTCGAGCGCGAACTTCCCACTCGAGAAGGCGATCTCGTCCCACGGGATCTCGTCGGGTGCGAACAGCCCGGCGTCGAGTGACTCCTCGCCGGCAGCGTAGTCGCTCACGAGTTTAGCCGTGAAGAAGAAGTGCACCTGCCCGGCATCGACGACGTCCACCGAGGCGAACAGGTGTCCCATCTCGACGGTTGCGCAGGCCTCCTCGCGGGTCTCCCTGGCGGCCCCTTCGGCGAGTGACTCGCCCAGCTCCATGAAGCCCGCCGGGACGGTCCACTTGCCGTAGCGCGGCTCGATCGAGCGCTTGCACAGGAGGATCTTGCCGTCGCGTTCGGCAACGCAGCCGACCACCACCAGCGGGTTCCGGTAGTGCACCATCCCGCAGGCGTCGCAGACGGCACGCTCGCGGTTGTCGCCGTCCGGCACGCGATAGCTGACCGTTTCTCCACAGTTGGAGCAGTATTTCATCCTGAACATAGGTCTCGATTTGGTGCCGGGAGAGGGAATCGAACCCTCACTCTGTTTCCAGAACCGGATTTTGAATCCGGCGCGTCTACCAGTTCCGCCATCCCGGCTGTCGTGGGCGGTCGCACAGTATAAGCTCAGAGGCCGGGCTGTCCAGATCGGCCGGGGCAAAAATATCGCGCAGCCTGCGACGGTTTTGCCGGGTGCGGCATCCAAAGGGTCAGGATGAGCAAGTTCGCGAGCATAGAGATCGATACGGCCATCGTCGACCGCGCCCGGCGCGGCGATGCGCGGGCGCACGAGATCATCTATCGCGCGTTTGCCTCCCCGGTGTATTCGCTGTGTCTCCGGTTCACGCGCGTCCCGGCTCATGCCGAGGACCTCGTGCAGGAAACGTTCATCGAGGTCATGCGTTCGGTCGGTAACTTCCGGGCCGAGGCGGCCCTCGGCACCTGGATCCGGCGGATCGCGGTGACAAAGGCGCTGATGTTCCTGCGCTCGGCATGGACGAGCCGCGGCCAGTCGCTCGATGACGACTTCGACGACCTGACGCCGGGTGACGTGGCGGGCCACGGCGTCTCCGGTCGACCGGACGACGCAATGGATCTCGATACGGCGCTCGCGAACCTGCCCGATGTCAGCCGCGTGGTGGTCTGGCTGCACGACGTCGAAGGATTCACGCACCGGGAGATCGCAGAGCAGCTGGGCAAAACAGAGAGTTTTTCGAAATCGCAGCTATCGCGCGCCTACCAGAAGCTCAGGCCGCTGCTGGCGCAGGGCCTCGAGTCGGGAGGCGCGGAACTGGTGCGAGGTGTCTGATGAGTGACGGTAAAGAAGAAGCCATGATTGCAGGAATGACAGCCGGCGAACACGACGCACTCCGTGCGGGATTGCGCTCGCTGCCCGACACGCCGCCGCCGCGGGCCGTCTGGGAACGGATTCGCGAGCAGGCGGAAGCGGAGGGTTTGTTCGCCGAGACCCGGCGTCCGGCCGCCCGGCAGTGGTATCTCGGCGCCGGTCTGGCGGCGGCGGTGGTGCTCGTCGTGATCGCGCTCCCGTCCCTCTGGACCGCGGTCGACGACGTGCCGGGCCAGGTCGTGCCGACGGCGCTGCCGACCAATCCCCCTGCCGCGACGCGGCTCAATGTGCTGCGCGCCGAATCGAGCGAGCTCGAGGTCGAGCTCGCGTCGCTGCCCGATGCGCCGCGCGTTCGTCGCGCGGGTACGGCAGCGAGCATCGCCGATATTACCGACCGTATTGCCGCGATCGATCTGCAGCTCAGTGATCCGGAGTACCGGATGAGCGCGGAGGATGAAGAGATTTTCTGGCGGGAGCGCATCCGCCTGATGAAGTTGCTGGTGAAGCTGCGTTATGCGCAGACGCAGCGAGCCGCGTTTTAACCAATGGAGTCCCGGAAATGAACTACAGGAAACTCATGCTGGCAGCCCTGCCGCTCGTGCTGGGCGCGCCGCCGGTCCTTGCGCAGGGTGACGAGGCACAAGCCGAGGCCCGCGCGGCGGAACTCGAGGAGCACTCGCGCGTCCTCGAGGCGGAACAGGCGGAGCACGAAAAGGCGCTCCGGCAGGCGGAAGCACAGCTCGCCGAGGCGGCCGCTCGCGTCGCCGAACTCAGTACACGTAACCTGCCGGAAATGATCCGGATGGAAGAGCGCATCGTCGAGATGCGCGGCAAGCCGCGGATCGGTGTCATGATCGCGGGCGAGGAGGACAGCGATGGCCCCGTCGAGGGCGTCAAGGTGATCGGTGTGACGCCCGGCAGCGCGGCCGCCGAGGCCGGTCTGCGCAGCGGCGACATCCTGACGGCGATTGACGACGAGTCGCTGAGTGCGCCCAGCCGGATGGCAGCGAACCAGCGCCTGCTGGAGCGAGTGCGAACCCTCGACGAGGGCGACAAGCTCGACATCGAGTACCTGCGCGACGGCAACGTCGGCACGGTCACGGTCGAGCCACGGCCCGCGGACGACCAGGTGTTCGTCTTCAAGGGCGGCCCCGACCTCGGCCAGCGCCTGCGGGTCATGCCGGGGGCGATCGAGGACTCGATCAACGCGTTTGCGTTCCGCTGGAGCGGACGCGGCTGGGGAGACATGGAACTCGTGGAGCTCAACGAAGGACTCGGCAAGTATTTCGGCACAAGCGAGGGGCTGCTGGTCGTGAAAGCGCCCGGATCTGACACGCTCAAGCTCGAAGAAGGCGACGTCATCCAGAGCATCGACGGCCGCGAGCCGCAGTCAGTGGAGCACGCGATCCGGATCCTGTCGTCGTATCAGCCGGGCGAGAAGCTCGAACTTGTGATCATGCGCGACAAGCGACGACGGACGCTCGAGGTAGAGATCCCGGACGATCGCATGAGCTTCCGCGCCCCGCTGCCGCCGCTCGGCCCGCCTGCGCCGAAGCCCGTCCATGGCGGACTGCGCACGGTGATCGTCGAAACCGATACCTGATCGGGCGCAGAACGGCGAATCGAGACGCCGCGCGGGCCTGTCCCGAGCGGCGTTTTTTCGTGACTTCGGTTAGGCTACGCCGCCATGCAGCTATCCGAATACGATTACGAACTTCCCGACGAACTGATCGCGCGCTTTCCGACAGAGGAGCGGCGCGGCAGCCGGCTGCTCGACGTGGGCGCGACGCTCACGGACCGGCAGTTTGCCGAGCTGCCCGCCGTGCTCCGGCCGGGCGATCTCCTGGTCTTCAACGACACGCGGGTGATCCCTGCGCGGCTCTTCGGCCATAAGGCGACGGGCGGTCGTGTCGAACTCCTGATCGAGCGTGTCGAGGAGGAGACCCGGGCGCTCGTCATGCTGAAGGCCAGCAAGACGCCGAAGCCGGGTGCGGTGATCGATTTCGGCGAGGGGGTGACGGCCCGAATCCTGCGTCGGGAGGGCGAGTTTTTCGAACTCGAGTTCTCGCATCCGGTGATGCAAGTCCTGGAGCAGCAGGGCTCGGTGCCTCTGCCGCCGTACCTCGGCCGCGATGCGGAATCCGCCGACAGCGAGCGCTATCAAACCGTCTACGCGCGGGACCCGGGCGCCGTCGCCGCGCCGACGGCCGGCCTGCACTTCGACGAAGCCATGCTTGACGAGACGCTCGAGCTCGGTGTCCGCCACGCCTGGGTGACCCTGCACGTCGGGGCCGGGACGTTCCAGTCGCTGCGGCATGACCAGGTCGAAGCCAACCGGCTGCACGCCGAGCGCGTCATCGTGAATGCCGAGTGCGTCGACGCCGTCCAGGCGACCCGCGCCGCCGGCGGACGCGTCATTGCGGTCGGGACGACCGCGGTGCGGAGTCTCGAGGCCGCATCCGCCGAGGGCGACATTGCGCCGTTCGACGGCGAGACCGAGCTCTTCATCATGCCGGGCTACCGGTTCCGCTCGGTGGACGCGATGCTGACCAATTTCCACCTGCCGCAGTCGTCGCTGTTGCTGCTGGTGTCCGCCTTCGCCGGCCGCGAGCGCGTCCTTGAGGCGTATCGGCACGCGGTCCGCGAGCGCTATCGCTTCTTCAGTTACGGCGACTCGATGTTCCTCGCACCCGGGGTGCCCGGGTGAAGCTCGAGATCCTCGACACAGACGGGCACGCGCGCCGTGGCCGGCTGACGTTCCGGCGCGGTACCGTCGAGACGCCTGCGTTCATGCCGGTCGGGACCTACGGGACCGTCAAGAGCGTCACCCCCGAGGAGGTGGCCGACAGCGGCGCCGAGATGATCCTCGGCAACACGTTTCACCTGATGCTGCGGCCGGGCACCGAGGTCATCCGCAAGCATCACGGCCTGCACGAGTTCATGCACTGGGACGGGCCGATACTCACCGATTCGGGCGGCTTCCAGGTCTTTTCGCTCGCCCAGCTGCGCAAGCTGAGCGAGGAGGGCGTCCGCTTCCAGTCGCCGGTCAACGGCGACACCGTGATGCTGACGCCCGAGCGTTCCATGGAAGTGCAGCACGAGCTGAACGCCGACGTGACGATGATCTTCGACGAGTGCACGCCGTACCCGGCGAGCGAGTCGGCGGCTCGCGAGTCGATGCAGCTGTCCCTGCGCTGGGCTGCCCGGAGCCGGTCCCGTTTCGACGAGCTGAAGAACGACGAGCCCGATCGGGGCGAGGCGCTCTTCGGCATCGTTCAGGGCGGAGTCTACGAAGGCCTGCGCCAGGAGTCGCTCGACGGGCTGTCCGCGATCGGCTTCGACGGTTACGCGATCGGCGGTCTCGCCGTGGGCGAGCCCGCCGACGAACGCAATGCGGTGCTCGACTTCCTGGCGGGCCGCATGCCCGAGGGGGCGCCGCGCTACCTGATGGGTGTCGGCACGCCGCTCGATATCGCGGAGGCGGTCTGCCGCGGCGTCGACATGTTCGACTGCGTGATCCCGACCCGGCATGCGCGCAACGGCCAGCTGTTTACGTCACGCGGCCTGGTGAAGTTCCGCCATTCGCGCTACACCGACGACACCGGCCCGCCGGACCCGGAGTGCAGCTGCTACACCTGCCGTCACTACAGCCTGGCCTACCTCAAGCATCTCGAGAAGTGCGGTGAAATCCTGGGGCCACGCCTCGCGACGATCCACAACCTGCATTACTATCAGTCGCTGATGGTGCGCCTGCGGGAGTCGATCGGTCTTGGCCGGACGGCGGCCGTCGCGAGGGAACTCGAGACGCTGTATCCGCCGAAGGCGCCGTCGGCCTGAGGGCTTGGGTTTTGCCGTATGGACCCCATACCCCGGGGATAAACGCTTCGCATGCGGCGGGCCTGTGCCATAATACCGCGCCCCTGAGCCCCGCTATCCCGTTCAACAACAACCAATAGTGATCATGGATTTCTTTATTTCTAACGCGTACGCCCAGGCTGCGGCCCAGCCGCAGGCCAGTCTCTTCGACATGCTCTGGCCCATGCTGCTGATCTTCGGCGCATTCTGGTTTCTCCTGATTCGGCCGCAGCAGAAAAAGCAGAAGGCCCACCAGGAGCTCGTCAACAACGTTTCTGTCGGCGACGAGATCATGACGGCCGGCGGCATTCTCGGCAAGATCACGGGCGTGAGCGAGCATTACGCCGTTCTCGCGATCACTGACGACACCGAGATCAAGATTCAGAAAAGCAGCATTTCGCAGGTCGTCCCGAAAGGAACGATCGACGAGGCCTGATGCCCTGATCCGGCCGTCTGCCCAACGGACACATCATGAACAGATATCCTGCCTGGCTGAACCTCACGGTTCTCTTCATCTTTCTTGCGGGCGTCTTCATGGCGCTGCCGAACCTGTACGGGACGTCCGGTGCCGTGCAGGTCGCGACCGAAGCCGAGGAGGGCGTCTCCGAGACCATGCTCGACGAGTACGTGCGCGTGTTGGAGACCCGCGGGCTGGACGTCGCCGGCGCCTGGGTGGACGACGGGCGGGCGCTGCTGCGATTCGAATCCGGCTCCGACCAGCAGGTCGCGGCCGATCTCCTGCGCGAGCGCTTCGAGCCGGATGTCAACGTCGCCCTGACGCTGGCGCCACGGATGCCGGAATGGATGCGGTCACTGGGTCTCGACCCGATGAGCCTCGGCCTCGACCTGCGCGGCGGCGTGTACGTCCTGCTCGAGGTCGACATGGCGACGGCGATCAGCAATCGCATGCAGGCCTACCAGCAGGACTTCATCGAGCGTCTGCGGGACGAACGAATCCGCAGCCGCGTCGATCTGAACGACAACGTGATTCGCGTGCGGGTCCAGTCGGAAGAAGATCTGGAAGCGGCGCGACGGATCGTCCGCGAGGCCGACGCCGACGTGTTGATCACCGACTCGGCCGACGGCCGCTCGCTGAGCGTTCGCATGAGCGAGGCGCAGGTCAAGGCGCGCCAGGATTTTGCGATCGAACAGAACATGACGACCTTGAGGAATCGTGTCGACAGCCTCGGTGTCGCCGAGCCGCTCGTGCAGCGACAGGGCGTCGACCGGATCGTCGTGCAGCTCCCGGGCGTACAGGACTCGACGGAGCTCGACAAGATCCTGACGGCCACAGCGACGCTCGAATTCCGCCTGGTCGATCTCTCCGGCGACGAGCCGGGTTCCCGGCGCTATCCCGGGCGCGGCGTTCCGGACCAGGTGCTGAAGCGCGACGTCGTCGCATCGGGCGACCAGATCGTCGACGCCTCGGTCGGTCGCACCGCCGAAGGCCAGCCCGCCGTCAACATCCGGCTCGACTCGGCCGGCGGCGAAAAGATGCTCCGGACGACGCAGAACAACGTCGGCAAGCCGATGTCGACGCTCTTCATCGAGTGGCGTGAAGAAACCGTTCGCATCGGTGACGAAGTCGAGACTCGCCGGGTCAAGACCGAGGAAATCATCAACACCGCGACGATCAACGGCGTCTTCAAGAACAACTTCCAGATCTACGGCCTGAACGCGGGCGAAGCCACCAGCCTCGCGCGCCTGCTGCGGGCCGGCGCGCTCGCCGCCCCCGTTTACAAGATCGACGAGCGGACGATCGGCCCGACGCTCGGGCAGGACAACATCGATCGCGGTTTCCGCGCGATCCTGATCGGCTTTGTCTCGGTGATCATATTCATGGCGATCTACTACCGCTGGTTCGGCATGATCGCGAACGTAGCCCTGCTCTCGAATCTCGTGTTCATCGTGGCGGTGCTGTCGATGTTCGGCGCAGCGCTGACGCTGCCGGGGATCGCGGGCATCGTCCTGACGGTCGGCATGGCCGTCGACGCGAACGTGCTGATCTTCGAGCGCATTCGCGAGGAACTGTTCGACGGTGCGCCACCGCAGGCGGCGATCCACTCGGGCTATGACAAGGCGCTGTCGTCCATCGCGGACGCCAACATCACGACGCTGATTGCCGCGATCGTGCTGTTTGCGTTCGGCACGGGCCCGATCAAGGGCTTCGCGATTACGCTGACGATCGGCATCGTCACGTCGATGTTCACGGCAATCGTCGGCACGCGCACGATCGTGAACCTCGCGTTTGGCGGCCGCAAACTCGAATCCGTACCGGTGTAGGGCAGGACGATGCGACTGATAAAGGACAAGACCAACATCAACTTCCTTGGCGCTTCGCGCCGCCGTATCGCATTGACGATCTCGGTCGTGGCGGTCATTGCCGCGCTGGTGTCCATCAGCGTGCGCGGACTGGACTTCGGGATCGACTTCACCGGCGGCATCCTGCTCGAAGTGGGTTATCCGGCACCCGCGGACGTGGAGCAGATCCGCGCCGACCTCGAGGCAGACGGCTTCGAGGATGCCCAGGTGACGCTGTTCGGCGAAGCGACCGACGTGCTGGTCCGGTTGCCGCCGCAGCAGGAAGGCAACCAGCAGGAGATCCGGCGCCGCCTGCAGGCGACGCTCGAACGGGGCACCGCCGGCGTCGAACTCCGCCGCGTCGAGAGCGTGAGCCCCCAGGTCGGTGGCGAGCTCGCGGAGCAGGGCGGCCTCGCGATGATCTTCGCGTTGATGATGATCTTCGCGTACGTGATGTTCCGCTTCCAGTGGAAGTTCGCGATGGGCGCGGTGGCCGCGCTGGTGCACGACGTGATCATTACCGTGGGTTTCTTCTCGTGGTTCCACCTGCCGTTTGACCTGACGGTCGTGGCGGCGGTGCTCGCGGTGATCGGTTACTCGCTGAACGACACGGTCGTCGCCTTCGACCGGATCCGGGAAAACTTCTTCAAGCTGCGCGGCGTCGATGCGGCCGAGTCGATGAATGTCTCGATCAACGAGATGCTGGCCCGGACGTTGATCACCGGTGCCACGACGTTGTTCGTGCTGTTCGCGCTGCTGGTCTTCGGCGGCGAGTCGATCGCACCGTTCTCGATCGCGCTGATCGTCGGCATCATCGTGGGTACCTATTCGTCGATCTACACGGCGAGCGCCACGGCGCTGCTGCTGAACGTCACGGCGCAGGACCTGACCGAGCCGGTCAAGGACGCGGAGCTGATCGACGACCTGCCGTAGGCGGAATGCCGGGCAGAGGTTACGGCGATACCGCGGATATTCGTTACGTCCGCGCGGTCGCGGCTTGAAGAGCCGCTCCTACAGCAGAAACGCTCAGCACCGCCGCAGACGTC
>JAZBNZ010000214.1:0-3176 GCA_036350895.1 Woeseiaceae bacterium | reverse complement strand
GTGGCAGCGTAGTCCATTGCGAAACCGACCAGCGCCCGCACCCCGACGATCAGCGC
Organism: Woeseiaceae bacterium; assembly: GCA_036350895.1. GTDB lineage: Bacteria > Pseudomonadota > Gammaproteobacteria > Steroidobacterales > Woeseiaceae > UBA1847. Next base: position 3,120 of record JAZBNZ010000214.1, on the reverse strand, counting down.
GTCTTCGTTCGGGCTGAAAAACGGCGAATGATTGGATGGCGACTGGCCCGCGGCGACGCCGGGATCATTGACCCCGAGCATCAGGAACAAACCCGGAATACGCTCCTGGTAAAACGAGTAGTCTTCCGCGCCCGTGATCAACGAGTGCTCCAGCACCTTGTCGTCGCCGGCGGCCCGCTTCAGCGTCGGCATCATGCGTTGCAACAGTTCAGGGTCGTTGCCCGTGACCGGGACACTAAGGCCGATGTCGATGGTCGCCGTCGCGCCTGCCGCATCGGCGATGCCGTTAACCGTACTCCTGAGCTTCGCGAGTAGAAGCTCGCGCTCGCCGGCGTCGAAAGTGCGTATCGTACCCGCCATTTCGACGCGGTCCGGGATGATGTTGCCGCGGACGCCACCGTGAATACTGCCGATCGTGATGACGGCGGGGCTCTTCGTGATATCCAGGAAGCGGCTGGGAATACCTTGTAAGGCCACCGTGATCTGGCCGGCAACGTAGATGGGGTCCACGCCGCGCCAGGGCGAGGAGCCATGCGTCTGCTCGCCCTCGATCGTGATGTATAGCGAGTCAGCGGCGGCCATAAAGCCGTTGGCGCGATAGTTGAGGGTGCCGGTTTCCGCCGGCCATACGTGGAGGCCGAGTATGGCCTCCGGTGAGTACTCGCCATCGAGTACGCCTTCGCGAATCATCATCCTGGCGCCGCCATCCTCACCGACAGGCGGTCCTTCCTCCGCTGGCTGGAAGATGAATTTGACCGCGCCTGCCAGTTCCTCGCGATTCTCCGCAAGTACTTTTGCTGCGCCCATCAGCATGGCCACGTGCATGTCGTGGCCGCAGGCGTGCATGACCGATACTTCTTCGCCGTTGAACTCACCCTTCGCGGTGGACGCGAACGGGAGACCGGTCTTCTCTTCGACGGGGAGGCCATCCATGTCGGCGCGCAACGCTACGGTTGGTCCGGGCTTACCGCCGACCAGGGTGCCGACCACGCCAGTGTGAGCGACGCCGGTTTCGACCTTATCGAATCCCAGCGATCGAAGGTGCTCGGCCACGAGCTCCGCCGTGCGGAACTCGCGATTGGAGAGTTCCGGGTTCTGGTGAATATCCCTGCGCCAGGCAATCACATCGTCTTCGACGTCTGCGAGGCTCCGGGCCAGGTCGGCCGAGGCGGGTGAAACAAGGATACAGGAAGCGAGACTGACGACGGTCAGCAGGACGCGGTGGGGTTTCATGGAATGCCTCGATCTTATGACTCGGAGATGGTAGCAGCCGTTGAGCCGGATCCACAGCGGTGTGGTCAGGGGCGGAATCGAACCGAGTCAAGAAGATAGCCAGGAGCCCGGCTCGCTCGATGAGCTTCCATGTGGTGTACCCACCTGACCCGAAAAACCGCGTCATTCCATCGGGGCTGCCGCCCAGGCCGAACCACCGCGCCATCGGTGGCGATTCCGCCCCTCCCAGATACAGGAAAGCCCCTCATCGAGGGGCTTTCTGAGTACCTGGTGGCCAGGGGCGGAATCGAACCACCGACACGCGGATTTTCAATCCGCTGCTCTACCAACTGAGCTACCTGGCCGTCTTGTAAAGGCGCCGCCGGACGGCGCTCCATATAAGGGTGCCCCCGAGCGGGGCAGCGTATTAGACCGGCCCCCGCGCGGCGAGTCAAGGACAGGGGTCGGCGATTCGTGGCGCGGTCACCGCCACTTGCGGCGGATTTTCGACTCGAGCTTCCTCGGATGTTCGTCGAGCAGCGTGGCCGAAAGCTCGATGGCTTCGGCCTGCATCGCACGCCGCTCCCGCCATGCCGCCCGCGCGATCGCCGTCGCCTGCCGTGTCTCCTTCAGGAACTCGGGTAGCGCCTCGAGGTGGTGCATCAGCACGTCGCGGTCGTGGACGCTGCCGAGGAGGTCGCCGAGCCGGTCGTAGCCTTCGATCTTGTTACGTTCATTCGCCGGGAGGGCGTCCTCCAGCAAGCGCAGGTGATACCAGTGATCCTTGCACTGCTTGCGCCACTCGTGGGCTTCTTCGCTCTCGCTTTCGTCGTTGACGAGGTCGCTCTGCTCGACGACGACGTCGAAGGTCTTCCGGAACCCCTGCAGCACGTCGTCGCGACTGACGCTGTCGAAGTCCCAGGCATTGAAGCGAACGAGCGCTTCCTGCAGCGGCCCGGGCAGTGCCTGCAGCTTGCCGGCGGCGAGGCGCTCTGCCGCCTCCGCGCGGTAATCGAACCAGTCGACGACCGGGTCGGCCGTGCGCGAGCGGCCGAGGTTCTCGACGAGGCCGGCCATGACGCGGGCATCGCGATGCGACGTGAAGAGCCTCGCCATATCGCGAAAGGTCGCGTTGGCTTCCTTGTAATCGGGGAAGCCCGAGCGGATCAGGCGGAACAGCGCCCGCAGGCGCTTCGTGGTCTTGCGGAACGAATGCACGCGGGCCGCCACCGTGAAACGCGGGTCGGCGATCTCGGCGAGTATCGTCGTCGTCTCGGCAACCGCGACGCGCAGGGCCGCCGTGCCGGGCGGCAGCGCCAGGTCAAGGCGGTAAATATCACTGTGATCGGAGGGCGTCATGGCGCGGTGAAGATAGCACGGCGGCCGCTCTGGCAACGTATCTTCGCGACGGGGCAGCGAAGCGGACGGCGGCCTTCGTTTCATTCTGTTTAGATCAATAAACTCATCGCAAAATTGAATTTTCATTAACGATCCAGAGAGCCTAGGATGCGTCTCCGTAACGGGCTTCAAGGCTGCGGAATCGTGCAAACTGCTGAAAATCGTACTGTTTCTCTCAAAGCCATCGACGGCTTACCGACAGGACTCGAGATCACGACCACCGGTCCGGCCTCTATCGAGGCGCAGGCCGTCGCCGCCGCCGTCGGCGGGGTTCTCGACGCCGCCCGCGCCGGTGTCCGCTGCCGCAGCGACGCATCCGCGGAGCCCGGGGCAGCGGTCTCGATCGCCGCAACCGGACAGACCGGCGAATCCTTCGACGGCGTTTCGATCACCCGGATTCGTGCCTTCTACCCGATCGTCCGTTCAAAGCTCGGCGGCCTCGACCTCGCGGTCGTCACGACCGAGCACGGTGACTCCGTCGACCCGGACGCGATCCGTGCGGCGGCGGCC
>JAZBNZ010000213.1:0-14699 GCA_036350895.1 Woeseiaceae bacterium | reverse complement strand
GTCGTATGCGAGCTCGTGCAGGATCTCGTCGACGACTTTTTCTCGCGCGATCGCGATCGTATACAGCTCGACTTCCGTACGCCCGCGCTCAAGGCCGACATCGACGAGGCCCGCGTAACACTGCTGCTCAAGAACATCGTCAGTAACGCGCTCCGGTACAGCAAGGCGGAGGACGGCCCGATCGTCGTGACTGTCGACGCCGATGCCACCGATCTCGTATTCACCGTCAGGGATCACGGTCCCGGTATTCCAGAGGAGCAGGCCGAGCACATCGGTGAGCCCTTCTACCGCAGCGATCCGTCCCGCGCGCGGCACACCGGTGGCACGGGACTCGGCCTGTATCTCGCGACGCTCGTTGCGCGGGCGCACGGTGGCTCGCTGTCGCTCGGGGACGTCGAGGGACCCGGTGCCTGCTTCGTCATCCGCTTGCCGCTGGGTGGCACCGACGCCTGAGGCGCCGGGTGCGGCGGAATCGTCCCGCCCTCGAGGACTTGCTTGTTACACCGTAAACCAGAGGCTTGACGGCTTTATGGCCGTGTAATCGCTTGACTTGTCGGCCAAGTGATACCAAAATGATATCAATATGAATCATGTGGAGAGATCATGATTACCGAGCGTGAACGGAAAGTGTCGTCCGGCTACGTAATGCTTGCGGTGCTGCTCGCTGCCCAGCTCGCAAGCGGCTGGCTGATCTACAGGGCGGCGCTCGCGCAATCAGTGAGTGGCCTGATAGCGACCATAGTGATAGCCGTCGTCGTCCTCGTTCTGTGGGCCGGGCTGTTCATGGTTCACCCGAACGAGGCCAAGGTGCTGCAACTGTTCGGTGATTACGTCGGGACCGCGCGGGAGCCGGGCCTGAAATGGGCCAACCCGTTTTACCAGAAGACCGCCGTCTCCACGCGCATCCGGAATTTCGAGAGCGGCAAGCTGAAGGTCAACGACTCCAACGGGAGTCCCATCGAGATCGCGGCCGTCGTGGTCTGGAAGGTGTTCGATACGGCCGAAGCCCTGTTCGAGGTGGACGACTACGAGGAATTCGTCCAGATACAGAGCGAAGCCGCTCTACGGAACCTGTCGACCAATTACCCGTACGAGGCGGCCGACGAGCAAAGCGGCATCGGTCTGCGGAGTGACCCGCAGGAGATCGCGCAGGCGCTGCGCGAAGAGGTGCAGGATCGCCTCCAGCAGGCTGGGATTACCGTCATCGAGGCCCGCATCAGTCATCTCGCTTACGCGGCGGAAATTGCGAATGCCATGCTTCGACGCCAGCAGGCGTCCGCGATCATCGCTGCGCGGACGCAGATCGTCGCCGGCGCCGTCGGCATGGTGGAGATGGCCCTCGCAGAGCTGGAAAAGGGCCAGATCATCGAACTCGACGACGAACGCAAGGCGGCGATGGTCAGCAACCTGCTGGTGGTGCTCTGCGGCGAAGAGCAGGCACAGCCCGTTCTGAATACGGGAAGCCTCTACACCTGATCGCGCGCGATTCTCCCGAGGGGGTATTTTGGCGAAACGCAAAGCGTTTGCGCTTCGAATCGACGAGAAGACCCTGGCCGCGATGCAGCGCTGGGCGAACGACGACCTGCGCAGCCTGAATGCGCAGATCGAATACGTGCTGCGCGAATCCTTGCGAAAGGCGGGGCGGCTGCCGTCGCCGCGCACTGACCGCGGTGACGGCGAGTCGTAGGCACTAGTCCCTGCGCAACCGGTGCCTCGCCTTATCCCGGCCGCCGCGCCGCGGTGCGTCGCGCGTTATCGATTTCGAACCCGGCGAAACGGACGGTGCCCGTGTTGCGGGCCTGGCCGGTGCCGGTCGCGAGACCGGCTTCGGGGCGACCTGCCGGGGCGGTTCGCTGCGCCGGTATCGAGACGTTCGATCTATCTCACTGGAGCCTGTCCGCGGGCGATAATCCCGCGCCGGTTCTCGACGCTGCGGCGGCACGTAGGCGTCGCGTCCAGGGCGCCCGCGATCCGTGAGAGCCGGTCGCCGGCTCGAGGCGCTCGTCGGACGCTGCCGAACACGGTCTAGTTCGGGCGCGGGCGCGACGGTCCGTGCGGTTGCCGGCGAGGGCGCCGGAGTCGACAGCCGGCTACGGGTCAGCGGCGCCGGTGTCTGACTGCGGGACGAGGGTACGGCGCGGCGGGTCGTCGTGTAAGTCTCGGCCTGGCGCAGCGTGGCCGGTACCCGGTTGCTCCTCGAATCCGCGCGGCGCACCTGCCGCGGCACCCAGTAGTCGCCGGTACGGTTGCGAACCCGGCTTGGCGTCCGGTAGTCCGGCCGGTGATACGTGTAGTTATGATAGGCGACGCTCGGGCGACGGTACCACCATCGCCAGCCGTAGTTATGCCGGTAATACGGATGCGCGGGATAGCTGTGGTGCAGGACGTGAATGCGGGGACTGTACCAGCTGAGCGAGTACGCCGTGGTGACACCCCAGAAGAAGCCGCTGTTGAACGCATGCGTGTCCGGATACGGATAGTAGTAGACCGGGTAGGGGTTGGGCCGGTACGAATAGGCAGGGCTCGCCGTCGCGATGACGACGCGCTCGGGGCGGTAGACCGGGACATGGATGACCGATTCGTCGACAGGGTCGATCTCGATAATGGAATCGTCCCGCGTCACTCGCTGGCGGTCATCGCTCCTCAGGTTCCCGGCCACGTATGCACGATCCCGAAACCGCTGGATCGCGGCGAGCACGTCCGCCTGCTGGGCGATGACGGCTTCCCCGAGTTCGAGCGTCCAGTCGATATCCTCGTTGAGTTGCCGCAGGATCTCGGGGTAGTTGAGCAGCGCGACGACCGATTCGTCCCATTCCGGCGACGGGGCGAGGGTCGGGTCGGCCTCGAGTTCGTCCAGGAACCGGGCCGCCTGCACGATCTGCAGCGGGTAGGCGGCTGCGGGCAGGACGACGGCAAGCAGCGTATCGGGATACAGGGCGACCGGACCCACCAGGGTCTCGAGGTCGCGGCTGCCGAGTAGCGGAATGTCCTCGTCGCCGAACTGCTCGATTGACGCGCCGGCGACGCTGGCGGCATAGGGGCTGCCCGCATCGTCGACCGGGACCTGCGCCAGGGCGGGACCCGTAAGGACCAGGCCGGTCAGAAACAAGGCCGGATATCCGAATACTCTGCGCATCGTTGTTCCCCGTGTGCGATCAGGATACCTGATGCTGGCATCCCGATCCTGAACCCGGGCTTAATCCGGCCGGCTGGCGGCCCGTTACGGCTTATTCGTCGGGGCCGCCATGCCAGGCGAGAAATTTCCAGCCCTCGTCGGTGCGAACCAGTATGTCCGTGAAGCGCCCGTTCGTCACCTCGATATCGCCGTCCTTGCCCTCGAAGGCGCTGGTGTAGAGGTAATGCACGATGGCCGTGTCGTCGTGAACCACGATGGAGAGCGGGTACAGTTCGTGCGCGACGGTTTCTCCCTGGCGCTCCGAGAAGCGGTTCCAGTAGATCGTGGAACCTTTCGAGCGCGGGGCGGGCGCAGACTTGTCCCAGCCGGAGAAATCGCTCGTCAGCAGACGCTCGGCCCAGCGCTTGTCGCGCTTTTCCTCGAGGTTCCATTGCTCCTCGACGACGGTCCAGACGTTGGCGCCGTCGCTCGGCGCCTCCTGCGCCAGCGCAGGCGAGCTGACGACGAGTAGAGCGAGCAACACGAGAACGCGGTGTAACTTGGTCATTTGGAAGTCCCCAGGCAAGATACCGGGTTCAATTCTAGACCCGGGCAGGGCCTGTCAACAGGAATCACTCCGCAAAACCGCGGGTAAGCCCGAACTGGCCGATGAAATCGTCCCGGAGGGCCGGGTTTATTGTCGAATCTGCGGCCACCGGGAACAGTCGTGCGAGTTCGTCGCCGTCGAGGTAGGCCGGGTGGTGCAGTTCGAGAATGCTTGCGTAGTGTAGCGACGTGTTCTCCCGCTCGACGATCAGCTCGTAGGCATGGACGGCCAGCGGGACCGGCGGGTCGAGCCGCATCAGTTCGGCAATGGCGTGGCCGAGATCGTTGCCGAGCATCTCGCGCTCCAGCACGCCCGTGTAGCGGGTTCTCTTGACGACGTCCCAGCCGCTGTCCCGGAAGGTCGCGCCGATCGAACGCCCGCCGGCGATCGCCGAGTGTTCCGCAGCGATCGGCTCTGAAACCTCTGTCGCCCGGACGAGCGCGAAAGTCCGGCACACCTTGTCGCCGCCTTCCCGCGAGTAGAGGTTGGCCTGGCGAAGACCATGGAATTCGCCGAGGATCTCGATGCCATAGCTGCCGAAGCGGGCCTTGATACGCTCGCTGTTCAGCAGCGCCGGATCCGCGACGGATGTCGGCGGCGCGCTCGAAATAGCGGTTTGGTGCTTGGCTTTCGCGGACATTCCGGTTGGAGAGACGCTGCTGGACGGCGCACGATATACCGAGTCACAGCCAGCGTAAAGCCGCTGCCGGATCGGTCTATACTGCCGTTTCATGGACGGAGGGCAATGATGAGCCATTTTGTCACCTGTTTTCGCTGCGGGGCGTCGCTCGCCCACCTGTCTTTGCCGCTGTCGCGGCAGGACAGCTGCCGCGAGTGCGGAGCCGATCTGCACGTCTGCCGGATGTGCCGCCACTACGATCCGGCGGCCGTAGACCAGTGCAGCGAGGATGATGCAGAACGCGTGCGGGAGAAGGAGCAGGTCAATTTCTGCGACTGGTTCGTAGCCACCGAAGGTGCCTTTGACGAGGCGGCGCGGCAGAAGCACGAGGCGGCGCAAGCCGAGCTCGACGCACTGTTCGGAGGCGACGCCGACGTGTCGTCGGGAACCGATGATCCCGGGTTGACCGCTGCCGAAGACCTGTTCCGAAGGGACGGCGGGCAGTGACCACGCCATCGATCAGCCGGAGGCACTTTTTGGCCGGAGCCGGGGTCGCGGCATCGCTGCCGCTGGTCAGTGCCTGTGGCGGGCCGGACAAGGAGCCGACCGCCGGCGTCCCGCGGAGCCCGTTCGGCGCGGCCTCGACCGCGGCCGAGGTGACGGCAGGTATCGATCTGTCCGGCCGGCTCGCGGTCGTGACAGGGTGTACCTCCGGGATCGGATTCGAAACCATGCGCGCGCTCGCGGCCCGCGGCGCCTACGTCGTCGGCACCAGCCGGTCACTCGCGCGTGCCGAGGAGGCGTGCCGGCGCGTCGTCGGGGTGACGACCCCGGTCGCGCTGGAACTCGGCGAGCCGGAGTCGGTCGTCGAGTGTGCGGCGCAGATTCGTTCGCTGAAGGCGCCGATCGACATCCTCGTCTGCAATGCCGGCGTTCGCGGCGGCGGCAACGAGCGGATGCTGGTCAACGGGGTCGAGCGGCATTTCGCGATCAACCATCTCGGCCACTTCCTGTTCGTTAACCGTCTGCTCGAGCGCCTGTACCTGGCGTGGCAGGGCCGCATCGTCGTCGTCGCCAGCCGCACCGCCTACACGAGCGCACCGGAACCGGGCATCGACTTCGACAACCTGGACGGCAGCCGTTACTACAGCGACTCGCTGGCCTATGGCCAGTCGAAGCTTGCGAACGTGCTGTTCGCCCGCGAACTGGGCAAGCGGCTGCGCGGCACGCGCATCACGGCGAACGCGCTGCATCCGGGCCTCATCGATACCGAGATCGATCGCAATCTCGGGACCGTCACGCGCTTCGGCTTCGGCATGCTGGCGTCGCTCGTCGGCAAGACGATCGAGGAGGGTGCCGCGACGAGTTGTTATGTGGCAACGAGCCCCGATCTCGGTGCCGTGAGCGGACAGTATTTCGAGGACTGCAACGCGGTGACGATCGTCGGTAATCCCCACATGCAGAGCGACACGCTCGGCGAGCGGCTTTGGGATGTCTCGAGCGACCTCGTCGGCGACTATATGGACGAACTCGAACGGCCCGAGCCGGGCGATTTCGAGCAGCGCCGGCGCCAGCCGGGTAACGGGCGATGACGTCGCGGGCTTCGGTGGTGGTGCTGAGTGGCGGCCAGGACTCGACGACCTGCCTCTACTGGGCCATGGAACGCTTCGGGTCGGGGAACGTCCGGGCGATCAGTTTCGACTATGGCCAGCGGCATCGCATCGAACTCGAGTCCGCAAGCGCGGTGGCAGCGCTGGCCGGCGTACCCCACACGGTGCTGCCGATCGACACGTTCGCCGCGCTGGGCGGCAACGCGTTGACGGCAGGCGACATTCCCGTGGGAGACATGCCGGAAGACGGTTTGCCGAACACCTTCGTGCCCGGGCGTAACCTGATCTTCATCACCTTTGCCGCCGCGTACGCCTGCCGCTACGACATCAACGACATCGTGACCGGCGTCGCGCAGACGGACTACAGCGGCTACCCGGATTGCCGCGACGAGACGCTGCGCGCGCTCGAGCGTGCCGTCTCCCTGGGCATGGAGCGGGAATTCAGCGTGCACACGCCGCTGATGTTCCTCAGCAAGAAGGAGACCGTCGAACTGGCCGTCCGCCTCGGCGCCATGGAGGCCATGGCGCTGACGCACACGTGTTACGAGGGCAGGCGGCCGCCCTGTGGCAGCTGTCCTGCCTGTCGTCTTCGGGCGAAGGGCTTTGCGGAAGCCGGCGTCCGGGATCCGTTGCTCGACGTGCGATGACGTACTCGGTCAAGGAAATCTACTTCACCCTGCAGGGCGAGGGCGCGCAGACGGGGCAGCCTGCAGTGTTCCTGCGTTTCGCGGGCTGCAACCTGTGGAGCGGGCGCGAGCGCCACCGTGAATCGGCGGTGTGCCGCTTCTGCGATACCGAGTTCGTCGGGACGGACGGCCGTCGTGGCGGCAAGTACCGCACGGCAACCGAACTGGCGAACACCGTCGCCGCCCTGTGGCCCGGTACCGCGGAAGGTCGGCGCTTCGTGGTCTGTACCGGCGGCGAGCCGCTGCTGCAGCTGGACCGCTCCCTGATCGATGCCCTGCATGCGGTCGGTTTTTACGTGGCGGTCGAAACCAACGGGACCATCGAAGCGCCGGACGGTATCGACTGGCTGTGCGTGAGCCCCAAAGGAAGGGCGCCGCTCAAGCAGCGTCGCGGCAACGAACTCAAACTGGTTTATCCGCAGGTCGAGGCGGAAGCGGCGCCGGTTCGGTTCGAGGCGCTGGATTTCGAGCATTTCTTCCTGCAGCCGATGGACTCGCCGGCGCGTGACGCGAACACGCGCGCCGCGATCGCGTACTGTCTCGCGCATCCGCGCTGGAAGCTTTCACTGCAAACGCACAAGCTGATCGGTATCGACTAGCCCTGCATTCCCTCGGCTGCTTCCTCGTGAGTCTCCGCGCGCCACTCGAACACGTTGAGTTCGATGAAGACGAACGCAATGAGCCACAACAGGGCATCCCACCAGTCGGTGAAGTCGCCTTTCCACATCCAGAAAAGGACCGCGAGACACAGCGTTCCGTACAGCACGAACTTGAGGGCGGTGCTGACGAAGAACGCGGTGCCCTCGTAGCGGTTGTGTTCCTGCAGCCAGACGTCGACCTCGAGCAGTATCACGACGACTATCCAGACGGCGCCGTTGATGACGTCAACCCAGGCGAGCCACCGGATGTCGGCGAGCGTCGTGGTGTCCACGGCCGCGTTGAGCCCGTCGAAACGATAGAACTGTGTCGCGTCGGACCAGGAAGCACAGTTCGTCGCGGTAATGCCGGCGAACTCGTCGAGCGTTACCGACCAGGACCAGCCGTCTCCCGGGAGTGCGCACAGGTTGGAAACGCCCGCCAGCACCGAGGTCTCGTAAGTGAAGGCGAGGTTGACGACGTAGCCGTAAAACGCATAGATAATCACCGCGTAACAGACTGCCCGCAGAATCCGCAGTGACCATGTCACCCGGGGCGTGAACGCACTGTCGTCGAGAACACGGGTTTCCAGCTCGAACAGCAGGAGCAGCACGACCCAGGCGGCCGTATCGACGGTTGCTGCAAAGGCTTCTATGAAGTCGGCGAGCGCAATGCCGTCGGCGAACTGGGTCAGCGCCGCCTGGTATTCCTCGGCGAAGAACAGGTAAACGTTGATCGACAGCAACGCGTAAACGGTATACCGGAACAGCGAGAAGAGTACGGGCGTGTCGAAGCGCAAGCGGCAGACTCGGTAGCAGAGGCCGAAGGCGGGATTCTACGGCGTTGTCCCGCGAAGCCGCAACGGCCGCCGTGGATGCTGTGCGGGCATGGATCGCAATATCGCTTCAAGCGCCCGTGGCGGTGCTGTCGAGGTCCGGTTCGAGAAAGCGGCGCCGGGCAGCGGCGGACGCCAGCCGTTGCGTCGAGTAGCCTGCCTGCAGGGAAGAACCGTCGAAAAGGTCCGCATTGCGGCTTCTGAATGACGCCCAGCTGTCGTCGGGCCGCGTTGCCATGCGCCGGGCGATCGTCCGGAGATAAAAGCCGGTGATGGTAGCGTGGTATTTCTCCGGCGCACCGGCTGCGAGCGTGAGTCGCCGAAGTGCCCGGCTGAACCGGTCGATGGCTTCGCGCTCGGGGTAATGAGCGAGAAACAGCCGGGCAACATATATATGAGCTGCGTGGTCGAAGCGGGCAGGGTCGACATCGAGCCGCTCGAAGCGCTCTATCGTGTATTCGGTAAGAGTCATGTCGAGCGCTCGGTGAGCCGGTGGCTGTCCGCCGCGGTCAGGTCACAACCGTACACTTCCTTGAGCTGCGCGATCACGCGCCGCGTTGCAGGCGAGAAGGGCGCTTTGCCCTCGAAGCTGTGCAGGACGATTCCCTCCAGCAGGTCCCCGAGCGACAGCTCCGTATATTCGGCGAGACCTTTGAGGACCTTGAGGAGCGAAGACTCGATTCGCACGCCGGTTTGAGTGCGTTGAACATGGCGTCGCTTCATGGCACCCCCAATATGTTACCAAGTTACCTTTATAACATATATCGAGTTGCGACGGGAAGGTACTCGGGCCCTGGGCTCGATGCTGGGCGAGTGCCCCGAATCAGTCTCGACACCCTGAACCCGTGCTTTTACGTCGGGGAATGGGAGGTACTCCCGCAGCGGACCTGTATCTGTTCGGGCGACGAGGACATACGCATTGAGTTCCCTGGCCGGGGACGAGGCGCCGGTGTTCGGTTCAGGGTGGAACTCGTACAGACGCTGCACGATATCGGAAGGTTGCTCGGTATGATTGCAGCGGCGGGCTAGTCGTCCCGCACGCGGCCGCGTCGTGCCTTGACCTTGCTGCGGTGCCGTTTGTCCTCCACGCGCAGCGCCTTGGCTTTCGCGCCCGGGCGCGTCGGAATGCGCGGCGGGTCGACACGGCTCGCCGCGCGGATAAGCTCGGCGAGTCTCTCGAGCGCGGCATCCCGGTTGCGGGCCTGGCTGCGCGAATTCTGCGCTTTTATCACGACGATACCGTCGCTCGTTACCCGCCGGTCGCCGAGCTCGAGCAGCCGGGATCGCACCGCCTCCGGCAAGGCATCGCTGCGCATCGCGTCGTATCGCAGCTGCACGGCGGTCGCGACCTTGTTGACGTTCTGGCCGCCGCTGCCCTGCGAGCGTACGGCCGAAAACTCGATCTCTGCGAGCGGGATCGAAACCCTGTCGTCGATTTCGAGTACGTCTACCATGCGTCCCATACGGGCGTGCATTGCCCGACGACGGCCGCCTCGACGCCCGGACGGCTCCACGGCGTCGGCGCATGGAAGTCGGAGCCCAGCGAGACGCTGAAGCCGAACTGGCCGGCCAGTTCCGCGAGCCCCGCGGTCACGGCGGGGGTAAACCGGCCGCAGACGATCTCGATGCAGCGGCCCCCCGCGGCGGCGAAGTCGCGCGCGAGGCTCTCGAGCTTCCGGTGCGTCATCCTGTACTTGTCCGGGTGTGCGAGCACGCCGACGCCGCCGGCGTCTCGAATGTACTCGACGGCGGAAGCGAGTTCGGGCCACAGCGTTTTCACGTCGCCCGCTTTCCCGGCGCCGAGGTACTTCCTGAAAGCCGTCCGCAAGTCGCGGACCTGGCCGCTTTCGACGAGATATCGGGCGAAGTGCGGGCGGCCTGGAGCCGCGGTGCCGGCGATCGCCAGGATGTCGTCCAGTTGTATTGCCAGGCCGCGTTTTGCGAGTCGGTCCGTGATGATCTCCGCCCGGCGCTGCCGCGCTTGCAGCTGCCGCCGTATCGCCTCGGCCAGCCCGGCGTCGTCGAGATCGATGCCGAGACCGACGATGTGTATGGACCTTCCGCACCACGTAGTCGACAGCTCGATACCCGGCACGATCGTCAAGTCATCACGCGGCGGCAGTGCGTCGTAGCCGGCGATCGTGTCGTGATCGGTAATCGCGAGGAGGGACACGCCCTCGTCGCAGGCAGCGCCGAGCAGTTCCGCGGGCGGCAATTGCCCGTCGGAGGCCGTCGTGTGCGTGTGCAGGTCGACTTTCATTCACAGAGTTTAGCAGGCGGGCCGGGGCACCTGCGCATCCCGGAATGGATTGTGGGAAACTTCGCGCATGCCGTCATCGCCGATCATCAAATCGAACCTGGTCATCCTGATTACGTGCCAGCTCATTTCGGCGACCGGCTCGATCGTGATCGTGACACTTTCCGGCATCATCGGGGCATCGCTGACTGATAACCCGGCGTGGTCCACGCTGCCCGTGTCGATGACGATCGTGGCGGTTGCCCTGACTACCGTGCCCGCAACGGTACTCATGCGCCGGATCGGACGGGCACGGGGTTTCGCGCTGTCGTCGGCGTCGGCGATGCTGGCGGTCTGTGTCGCCACTGCGGCCATACATCTCGAGAGCTTCGGCCTTTTCGTGCTTGCCGGGATGCTGTTCGGCATCAACATGGCGTTCACGCAACAGTATCGCTACGCCGCTGCCGAAAGCGTGCCGGCGGACAAGACGGCAATGGCGATTTCCTTCGTGCTCGTCGGCTCGATCGGCGGTGCGCTCGTGGGGCCGGAGCTTGCGACCCGCGGGCAGGACTGGATCGACAATGTGCAGTACGGGGGCACGATGCTTGCGCTGGCCTGTCTCTACGCGCTGCAGGCCGCCCTTCTGCTGAACCTGAAAGCACCCGAGGCCCGTACGCCGGGTGATCGTGCGCCGACCGGAAGGCCGACCGGCGAGATCGTCCGGCAGCCGGTTTACCTGGTTGCGGTGCTCGGCGGTACGGTCGGTTACGGCCTGATGACACTGGTCATGACCGCGACACCGATCAGCATGCACCTTTTCGAGGGTCACTCGCTCGAGGCGACGGCGGGCGTGATCCGTGCCCATGTCCTCGGCATGTACGTTCCGTCACTGTTCTCGGGCTTTCTCATACAGCGACTCGGCGTGACCCGGCTGATGATCGCCGGGACTGCGGCGCTGTTTGCCACCTCGATCATCGGTCTGCAGGGTCAGAGCGTGCTGCACTACTGGTGGGCGCTGGTGCTGCTCGGTGTCGGCTGGAATTTCCTCTACGTCGGTGGCACGACGATGCTGACCTACACCTACTCGATCGAGGAGCGATATCGCGCCCAGGCCGTCAACGAGTTCCTGGTATTCGGTACGTCGGCGGCGACGTCGCTGCTCGCCGGTACGATGATGCACCTCGTAGGCTGGACGCCGCTGATGCTGGTGCCACTGCCGATTTTGCTGGCAATCAGCGTGGCCCTGTTCCTCGTGCGCCGGCATCCGACCCTGTCGGAACAGGCGGCCTGAGCCCCAAAGAAAGCGGCCGGGCGTAGTGCCCGGCCGCAATGCCCGTCCCCGGGACGTCGCTTCCCTAAAGGAAATTGAAGACGAAGCCCAGCGACACGACCGGCCAGGCCTTGTAGTCGGATACTTCGTCGACGAGTTCGAGGCGCTCGGCTTCCAGTGCGGACTGGAAGAACGGGTCGCCGGCGAGGATGCCATCCGCCGTCAGCGTCACGTCGGGGTCGCCCTGCCAGAGTACGCCGAAGTCGAGATTAAGCCCGACCCTGTTCAGTACCGTGAAGTCGAAGCCCACGCCGAGATAGGGCGAAGTCCCAGAGAACGAGGTCACGCTGCGCAGGGTGCCGACGTCGGCGGCATCGTAGGGAATGCCGCCGATCTCGTAGATGCCGGAACCGGTGCTCGACAGCTCGAGTTCGTTGCCGTTGCTGTAGACCCCGGCCGTCAGTCGGAACGGGCTGAGCGGAAAGCGCAGGTTGGCGGATGCGTAGTAGGTGTCAAGGCTGAGCGAACCGTCGTACGGGACACTGGAGTACTCGCCGTTATCCTCGTAGTCGTAGCGGTTGACGCCCACGCGGAAGTCGAGCCACGGCACGACGGGTGGCCGCCACGTGCCTTCCACGCCGATACCGAGCGTCCCGGCTTTGACGCCGATGCCGAAGTTGTGATCCGCCGCCGCCGGTGCGGAGCAGGTCAGGGCCAGGGCAGCGATCCATACCAGCCTGTGCATCAGAATGTCGTCCGTTTTGCCCACACGAATGGCGAACACGATATACGGCCGTCACGCTCGCTGCTGTGCGGCAGATCACATTGCCGGGAGTATGGCGCCGCCGTCGAAATTTACGGCAGGCCGTCGGCGGAGTCCGCCTACGGCATCTTCAGCGTGGGCGGCTGCATGCGGTCGCGGCCATGCTCGAGCAGGATGCGGGGACGGGCGTCCGGATCGATGTTGACCTTGTCGAGATCGCCGGCGACGTGGGGCAGGGCGAGCAGCCGCCGGTCCATGACCCGGAACCAGAGCGGCGGCAGGTAGGCGAGAACGTACATCCCGAAGTAACCGTTGGGCAGTTCCGGGAGATTGTCGAAGTGCCGCAGCGACTGGTAGCGCCGCAGCGGGTGCGTGTGGTGATCCGAGTGACGTTCCAGGTGGAACAGGACCAGGTTGCTCAGGACATGATTGCTGTTCCACGAATGATGCGGCTGGCAGCGCTCCGGCTTGCCATTCTCGTCGGGAACGCGGAGCAAGCCGTAGTGCTCGATGTAGTTGGCGCTCGTCAGCTGCCAGTACGCCATGGCGTGATGCACGAGCAGGAAGGGCACCATGATCCAGCCGAAGGCCGCTATCAGCAAAGCTGCGATCGCGAGGCTGATGCCGAGGGACTGCAGGATCTGGTTGTCGGGATGCCATGCCGGTTTGCCGCGACGGTCGAGCCTGTCCTTTTCGAGTGCCCAGGCGTTCCTGAATGCTCCCGGTATCTCGCGGCGGGCGAACTTGTAGATGCTCTCGCCCATGCGGGCACTGGCGGGGTCACCGGGCGTGGCGACGTCACGGTGGTGGCCGCGATTGTGGTCGATCAGGAAATGGCCGTAGGCCGGGACTGCGAGGGCCCACTTGGCGAGGTTCTTTTCGAGCCTGGAATTCTTGTGGCCGAGTTCATGGCCGGTATTGATCGCGAGGCCGGCGGTCATTCCGGCGACGACGGCGAGTCCCCAGAATCCGAAAGCGCCCAGGTCGGCCGTTGCCGCGTAGGCTGCGCATCCGAACAGCGTTATGTAATGCAGCGGCACGACGAGCCAGGTCAGCCACCGGTAGTAGGGGTCGCGATCGAGCTGCATAGTGACCGCTTCCGGTGGGTTGTTCTGGTCCTCGCCGACCAGCCAGTCGAGCGCCGGTGCGATCCCGTAATTGAAGACCAGGGGCAGCAGGAGCCACCACTCGTTGCCGGTGGCCGCGTGCAGGGCAATTCCGACGAACGGCTGTAACGGGTAGAACAGGGACGCCAGCCAGAACCAGCGCTTGCGATCGACGTAGCGTACGGTCGCGCCTTCGGCGGTTGTGGCGGTGTAGGTCTTCATCGGTGGCGTTCCGGCGTACAGGGTTTGCGTGAGGGCAGACATTATTGCGCGTCGGCCCGGGATTCCCAAGCCCGGGCGGGGCGTCGGCTTTCTATACAAGTGCCCGAATCCGCGTCCAGCAGCGCCGCGGAATCCGTTGATATCCAACGGCCGACGGTTTCTGGTACAACTCTTGCTTCGCAATTTTGCACAGGAAACCGTTGATGACAGGACGCTCGAATTCACGATGGGTCATGGTTTTTTGCACAGCCGCAGTGATGGCCGCCTGCGGCGGCGGTTCCGACGATACCGCGGACCCTGCCACGTCGCTGACGGCGGCAACGCTCGGTGAGCAGGATATCCGCACGCCCGCCGAGTGGCTCGCAGCCGAGCCTTACGCGAGTGCGGATCTCGCCGCCGGTGAAGACCAGGCTCGGGTCTGTCGCGCCTGCCACAGTCTCGATGCCGGCGGCCCGAACATGATCGGGCCCAACCTGTACGGATTTTTTGGCCGCGAGGCCGGTGCCGTGACCTCGTTCAGCTATTCGGCCGCGCTGTCGGAAGCTCGTTTTGTCTGGACGCCGCGGGCGCTGGACGCGTGGCTCAGCCAGCCCGCCGGCTTTCTCCCCGGCAATCGCATGACCTACCCGGGATTGCGGGATAAATCCCACCGCGAGGACCTGATCGCGTACCTGCTCGACGTGACGGCCGCCACGGCGGAGCAGAAATAGCGTATGCTCGGGACACCGATAACGAAAACCGGCACGGACCCTGGGTTCATGCCCGCAAAAACAATAAACGGACTACAGGTATGAGCGAAGCCCTGGTTCTGGCAAGCAACGACCGTCGCGAATCCTGCGACCGACGCCGTTTTTCCTGGCGCACCGTCGTCTACGGCGTTGCCCGCCCGCGGCGCCGGGCGGTGCGGCGAGCAGCCGACGGCGACGTCGTTTTCATGGACTGGCATCACCCCTGGCTGTTTTTCCTCGCGACCGGCACGATGCTGCTGTCCTGC
>JAZBNZ010000212.1:0-10764 GCA_036350895.1 Woeseiaceae bacterium | reverse complement strand
TCGGGATTGGCGATGGCCGAGAGATCTGCCTTGGCTATGACATCGATGGCCAGTTCCGCACGGTTGTCGGCGGGCTCCGGCTCCTCCTCGAGCGCTGCGGACTCTGCAACCAGCCTCCATTCGCCACGCGTATCGGCAACGAGCGACAGCGTGACGACGGCAGCAGCGCCGGGTGCGAGATCGTCCAGCAGGCACTCGACTCGGGCCGGAACGTCGCAGGTCCCGGACCCGGCATCGACGTCGAGGAGCGACAGGCCGTCCGGCACCTCGACGTTCAACATGAGCTCGGTAGCCGTGAACGGACCGCCGTTTGCGACCTCGATGTCGACCTCGATGGCGGCGCCGACATCCGGGGTCGCATTACTAGGCGATAACGATACGACGAGATCGGCCGTTCGAGTTATGCCGAGGGCCGTGGTGAAGATCACATCGGATTCGGTCGTATCGCGGCGGATCCACACGACCCCCAGCTGTTGCCCGTCCGGGCTCACGCGCAGCTGGATCTGCTCATCGGTCTGGTCGTCGGCGCTGCGGGAATCCGCCATGGCCCGAACCGGCTCGAAACTCAGCCCGCGATCGACTGTCCGCGTGACGTACAGCGCGTCGCGAACCGGTTCGGAGCCGTCCGGGTTCTCGAGTGCGGAGCCCCAGGCGAGGACGTAGACGTCGGGATTGCGGATGTCCTCGGGCTTCCCGGAATCGACAGTGCCCGGCGTCCGGATCAGGCGCGGCTCGATCACGTTGCCGACACCATCCGTTCCGCCGGAAACCTGCACGGGCTCGGACCAGTTGACCCCGCCGTCGTCGGTCCAGCGCACGAAGTACTGGTACGCGTCTACGCCGTCCAGGGCATCGGAATCGTGCGTGTAACCGGCGTAGATGAAATCGCCGTCCATGATCGCGCGATGCGCCTTGGCGTTACCGTTGGGGTCTTCGGCGGTCGCGTCGTACAGCGCCGCCGAGCTGAGATTCAGCGCCGGCGCGCTGTTGTTGGCATCCGCCGTGTCGACGGCCGGCCGGAGGTCTGCGGTGCGGAACCCGGCATCCGGGGTAGCGGCGAGGTCCGTGCCTTCCGGCACGGAACCGACTCGCATCATGAAGTCGGCGGGCGCACCCTGTATGCCCTCGCCCTGCCGCCACATCAGCGCCATGCGCGTGCCGTAGACGCGGCCCGGCGACGTCGTCGCGATCACCCGGGCGCGGCGTGCATTCTCCGCCGGCGCGCTGACGATAATGCCGGCCTCCCCGGTCGGCGGTGCGTCGTAGGCGAACTGGTGGAAGCGGACGTACTTGCCTCGATCTTCCTTACCGTTGTTCTTGGCCTCTTCGTAGACCAGCATGGCCGTCGGCGGGGAACCCGCGACGAACAGGTTCGGCCGCGAGCCGCCGCCACCGGTCGCAACACTGGCCTCATAGTCGTAGTTGTCACTGATCGGGACCGGGCCGTGCCAGGCGGCTGCTGCATCCGTGAATTCCTTGCGCGTGATCCAGGCGTACCAGATATCCGTTCCCGGACTAACCCGCGCGCCGCTGGCTCCGTCACCCTCGCCCCTGGCTTCGCCGAGCTGCAGGCCGTCGGGATCTTCCTGCCACGCGGCTGCAAATCCCGCCCCGCTCGCGCGAATGACCTCGTTCTTGACGTCCCTCGATGCATCGCTCAGGCGGTCGACGGACACCACCGAAATGCCGCCGGCGCCCACCTTGAGGCGGGCGACGTAGAGACAGTGATAAGGCACCTCGAGCATACCGGTCTCGGTCGGGTACCGTGCCGGCCCCTGGATACCGGGACCGCAGTAGGCATCGTGCCAGGTCACGGCGAGATCGGTTCCCGCGGCAATGACGGTGGGCTTACTGGAATCGCCGTAGAAATTCCCGAGCCCGCTCCCGTCGCCGACGCTGTCATAGAAGACGGTCTCGTCGGTAAGGTCGGCCGTGTTGGAGACATTGAGCGCTGCGGTCCAGGTTTCGCCGTCGTCGTACGAGGCGCGCACAAAGATGTCACGTGCCGCGAATGGAGCACTTACCGGGCCCCAGGCGCTGTCCGGGGGGCCCGCTCCCTCGTGCCAGGCAACAACCAGCGTGCCGTTGGTGAGCCGGAGCAGCCGTGCCTTGTCGGCCGTCGAACCGAGGGCCGGGGTCAGGTTGACGGGT
Organism: Woeseiaceae bacterium; assembly: GCA_036350895.1. Taxonomy (GTDB): domain Bacteria; phylum Pseudomonadota; class Gammaproteobacteria; order Steroidobacterales; family Woeseiaceae; genus UBA1847. The sequence goes on along the minus strand of JAZBNZ010000212.1, from coordinate 8,613 downwards.
TCCGGGGCAAATTGCAGTTCGGTGATACCGGCGTCGGTCTTTGCGAACAGACAGAACGCCAATATCACCAGGGTCCATGACGATCTCGACAGCATTCCGCACCTCCCTGCGCCCGGCAATGACCGCTGAAACCTGCCGGGCAGCCACACAGATCAAGCGTGGATAGCCTTTGTTTCCCGGGTATTTCGAGGACCCACCGCTTTGTTACAGAGTGTGTCCACGGCCTTTGGTGTTTCTGGATAGCGCTGCAGCCACCGGACTATCGGTACAGGGTTAGGCCGCTTGCATTGACGTACTGATCTTTCACCGCACCGGGCGGATCAGCATTTTTCGGTAGTCAAAAAAATCCAGGAAGGCCGATAGAGGCCCTCCTGGCTAGTACGAGTCGAGCACTGACATGGCATCCGATCACCCTGTCGGCTCTTCAGTGATTACTTCTTTCCACCTCCTTTAGCGCCGCCTTTACCACCGCCGTTACCCGCAGTCTTGCCCACAATGCAAATATCGATGTAGGCAAGATTATTGACCCTGTCGAACACCGGCCTGTAAAGCCGATCGTCTTCTTCAGGATCTTCTTCTTCAGCAAGCGCTGCCAGCGGGGCCGGTACATCAATCGCTTCGGCTGCGATGTCCGGCGGTGCGACGTCGTTGTCGTCCGGTGTATTGACGAAGCTGACGTTCGGTGCGTAGAAAGTCAGCCGCCAGTAACCCGTCTTCAACCACTGTTCTCCACAGATCGAACCGAGGTCGACGTCTTTCATCCTCCAGTTGTAGCCGTAGACATACTTGCCGCCAACACTGGTTTCAATGCTGTACGGCTCGTCGCGGTACGTGCACATGGAGCCCCACGCACCCTTACCGGTATCAGGATCGACGATCCAGGATTCTGCCGGAACTACTGGAGCAGGATCCCCTTCGTTACCGCCAGGTGCATGGCAAGTCGCATCTCCTTCCACCATCTTCGCGATGTTCAGCATTGCATCCATGTCGTTGACGCCTGTTTCCTTGATGATCTGGAACGGCGTTTCATAGACGTAAGGAATTGCTGCAGAACCTTCATCAGGTACCGTAGCGCGAACGCCCCAGTGCTCCGTAATGCCCTGACCCGATACGTGCCACATCTGGAAGCCGGTCTTGCATTCGTCTTCAGCTGTGTTTACGTCGTCCAGGCACGGACCAATCGTCGGATCAAACCCGGGTATCGTGCTGCTGAAGGGCTGCGTTTCTACACGGATGACCGACTTTTCGTTCCAGGAGACGGCTTCGAGCGCGTCACCCCAGTTCGTGTACTCGGCTTCGACCGGAACAGCGGTTGCGCTGTGGTCGTCCGCCCACCAGTTGTTTTCGTCCACTTTCTGCCAGTAGATTCGGGATACCGGCAGACCAAGGCAGGGCGACGGCGGCAAACCGTCGGTGCACTGGGCAGCCGTGTAGTACTGGGTCGGTTCTGACAGGCTATCTACACACGATGTGTTCGGGTACGAGTACGGTGGATCCCCTTCCGGCTGGTCGCAGCCGTAGGAATAATAGACACCGAGTCCGGTTGCGTCGCCGTCAGCCGGTACCGACCAGAAAGCCTCGATCGGGACTATCGTGCCAGTGTGGAGACCAGGGTATGACAGGTTGTTAGGGCTTTCGCCGCCTGTCGGCGGTCCTGGAATCCCACCCTTTGCTGCAAAGCTCGACACTCCGTAACCGAGGAGCCCTATTGCGAGCCCGGCCGCTCCCAGAGCAAGCCAGCCTGACCATCGCTTTGTGATCGAAATAAGCGTTTTCATCGTCATCCTCCTCGTAGCCAAGCCTCGCCTTTCGAGGTTCCTTCCGGGCTACACAAAGAATGCTGCGGGGATCGTGTTTCCTACGTATTTCGCAACCAGAACGCTCTGTTACAGTGTATGGCTACGGAGTTCGCCATGTCGGGAGATCGCACCGAAAAGTCCCTGCTGCTCGTCGTGGACGACGACCCTGAGATCTGCGAGCTGATCACGATGTATCTCGGCGAACAGGGCTTCGAGGTCGCCAGTGTCGGCGACGGGAACAGCATGGACGCGTGGCTGGCCCGGCAGACACCCGACCTTGTGCTCCTCGACCTGATGCTGCCCGGTGAAGACGGGTTATCGATCGCGCGCCGGCTCCGAAGTGAACATAATCTGCCGATCATCATGGTGTCCGCGCGCGGTGAAGACATCGACCGGATCGTCGGTCTCGAGGTGGGCGCGGACGATTATCTCCCCAAGCCGTTCAATCCGCGCGAGCTGCTCGCCCGGATCCGCGCCGTGCTGCGCCGCGGCAGCGTCGACGCCGACATCGGCTCGGCAACGGGACCGCGATACGCATTCGGCCCCTTCGTCTTCGAGCCCGAAGAACGGCTGCTGTTCCGGGACGGCGAGGAAGTCGACCTGTCCCGCGCCGAATTCGACCTGCTGGCCGTCTTCATCGACCGCCCGAACAAGGTCCTTAGCCGGGACCAGATCCTGGACTGCCTGAAACACTATGACCGGGACCCGTTCGACCGCAGCATCGACGTCCGCGTCACGCGGCTCCGCCACAAGATCGAGGACGATCCGGCAGAGCCCCGCTTGATCCGTACCGTGTGGGGTGTCGGCTACCAGTTCACGCCGAAGGCGGAACCGGTGTGAAGCTGCTGCCGGGATCGCTGTTCGGACGCGCCGCGGTCACGACCGCAGTCACACTGCTGGTATTCCTGGTCTTCATTGCGACGGTGACCGTCTACCTCGTGTTCATGCCCCTGGCGCAACGTTCCGCCGAAGACCTCGCCGCGGAGATCGCAACGGGCGCGGAAACGCTGCCCCACCTGCCTGCCGATCAACGCACGCGCTACGTCGACCAGATGCTGCACGATCACGAGGTCATCGTCGTGGACGCTACCGCGGCTATCGGCCTCGAGATGTCGAGTTCGACATACCTGGACTACTTCCGCGAGGCGCTGGTCAAGCACGGCTACACCGACTTCAGGATCACCCGGTCGGATGATGGGTCCATCGTCTGGGTCGATCGGCCGGGCGCTGTTGACGGCCTGCGTTTCGGCTTCCCGTCGGACCGGCTGGGCCTGCATCCACCGCTCGCCCTGACTCTCTTCCTCGTTGGTGGTGCCTTGCTGACGATCATCGTCAGCATTCTCGTGGTGCGCAGAATTACCCAGCCGCTCGACCGGCTCACCAGGGCAACCCGGCAGCTGGGTCAGGGCCGGTTGCCGGCGATGCTTCCGGTTAGCGGCCCCAGGGAATTCGCCGAACTCGCCGAGACCTTCAACCAGATGTCGCTGAATCTCAAGCACCTGGAGGACAACCGCACTGTGATGGTTGCCGGCATCTCGCACGACCTGCGTACGCCGCTGACGCGGGTCAGTCTCGCGGCCGAGATGCTCGAGAACAATGGCAACAGCGAACTCGTCGGCCGGATTCGCCGTAACGTCGAGACAATCAACAAGCTCGTCGGTCAGTTCGTGGAGTTTTCACGCGGCGTCGAGACGTCAATGCCGGTCAGGCTGCAGCTGTGGGACGTAGTCGAGTCGCTCTTGCTCGATCTCAAACCGGATGGCGTCGACGTCAGGCTTAACCGCTGCGCCGCCCCGTGCACCTACACGGCGGACCGCAATGCGCTCGAGCGCGTGTTGTCGAACGTTCTGAAGAATGCCGTCCTCTACGGCAACGGCAAACCTATTGACATCAATCTTGCGTGCAGCGAGCAAGGCGGCCGCATCGAGATCATGGACCGCGGTCCGGGTATACCACCGGCCCAGTCGCAAGCCGTCTTCGAACCGTTTTACCGGCTGGAGTCCCACGGTAACTCCACGATTCCCGGCAGCGGCCTCGGGCTGGCCATCGCGCGTCAGCTTGCCCGGAAGCATGGCTGGAACATCGAGCTGCTACCGCGGGAAGGCGGAGGCACCGTTGCGAGGATTCAATTGCCGCCGTCACAGCAGAGCGAGCCCGCCGCGAGAACCGCTGCGTGAATGAAAAACGGGCCGACCCCTTGCGGGGCCGGCCCGGCGAGACCGGCGGTGTGGCTGTATCAGCGTCATCCTGGTGCGGATCACCGGTCCCTTGAGCCGCAACGTCAACGGCTCATTGCCTGACTTACAGGCAGCTGTTGACACACTCGCGGATAAACAGCGTGTCGGCCGTTATTCCCGCTCCGTTATCGATACCGACTGCCTTGACGAGCGTGCCGACCTCGACGAGATCGAAGAATGCTTCTTCGTCGATGACCGTCTTGTCCGCCGCCTGGAACACTGTCCCATCGCGGGCCGTAACGGATACGCCGAGCATGGTCAGGCTGGGCCGATCAACAGCTTCCACCGGCGCCTTCAGCGTCACGGTGTCTTCTGCATCGTCCCGTTCCAGCCGCGTTGCAACGACCGTAGCGCCATCCAGGTAAGCCCGAATCTCGATCCGATCGCCGACCGCAAGGTCGTCCAGCCAGAACTCGTAGACAGCCGCGTCGCTGACGTCGCGGAACATCGTCGAGTCATCGGTCGTTACTTCGATACCGAGTAACGTGACGGTGGCGCTGTCGACATCCACGGCCTCGAGGTCTGCTTCTATCTGCACAACCGACGGCAGGTGGAAGACGATCCGCTCTGCGACCAGTACGTCTTCGTCGTTGAAGTCGCCCGTAATGCTGACCTTGATGTCATTCGCGAGCGTGTCCACCGTACCGTTCACGTAGATCGTCGCAGTGGTCGTGGTCACCGCCGCACCGTCGACCACGAAGTCGAGCGGAGAAACGAACTCGGTGACGTATCCCTCGAGATCATAAACGCAGCCATCTGCGCACTGGCGATCCCGGTCGCGATCACGATCACGATCGCGTGCGCGCACCTGGTCCAGCATCAAGTCGCCTTTTAACATGGGCGACGTGCTCTTCACTTCGACGTATAGACCGTTGGCAAGGTCGGCGCTCCCGAGTTCCATCATCGCATTCGAGTAGTCGCACCACTGTGTGCCTATCCGGAAGCGCATCAGGCCGGGATCGAGGTCGCTGATGTTGCCCTTCACTTCCATCCGCATTCCGACAGCCCAGGCGTTGGCGATGCGTTCGATGTGCGTTGCCTGGATCCGGTCCTGGTAACGCTCATGGCCAATGACCCTGACGACGTTACCGTTCGCCAGTTCGTCATAGCCTACGTTTTCGAAGACCGTCAGTTCGTCGAAATGTACCGTTCGGCCGAGCAGGACAAAACTGTTGTCCTCGAGATCGAGGTCCGAAACCGGCCCTTCGGCTTCATCGAGGCAGCCGATGGTCAGGGCTTTCGCGACCTGTTCACGTGCGCGGATAGTCGCGGTAATCGCAACGACGTGCCCGACACGAAGGTCGGCCAGCTGACCGACTTCGTCGTTCATGGTCACGTTCGCACCGTTGCAGTCATAGACGACGCCATTGGCGTAGACGCTACCGAAGCGCGTGATCGTGCCGAACGTAACGATGTCTGACGTGCTGACGTCAGGTAAAGGCGGTGGCGGTGGAGGCGTACTGCTGCCGCCGCAGCCGGCAAGGAACAACGCCCCTGTGAGCGCAAGCAGCATTCTGGTGTTCATGACAACACTCCTGACAGCCTGCAGTTAACCGGGATATCCGGGTTTCAAACGGCTGTCACTGTCACGATGCTCCGGCAATGTTTCCCGGCTGTTTCCTGTCCGGTGAAGTGTGTTTCAGAGTGTTACGTCAAATTCCGTCGATTTGCCGGTGGAACGCCGCCATCCGGGGCATCGCCCGGGCCTGTCCGTGGGCCAGCCCCGAAACGGAGGAAACCTGTCACCGCGCGGCTGGTCGAAAAGCGTTGGGCCTGGCCAATTGCGAGCAGCATGACCGACAACAAACCGCGACCGGCGGTCGACAGCTACGATCTCGCCATACTTGCAGCGCTATCGGCAGATGCCGAGCTGACCTCGGTCGAGCTGTCGAAGCTCGTCCACTTGTCCCGCACCGCGGTGACGCGGCGGATCACCGCCCTGCGCGACCGGGGAATCCTCTCCGGTGCTCGATACGAAATCGCCTTCGAGAAGCTCGGCTTCGCGATCCGCGCCCTCGTCTCGATTTCGGCACCGCCGACGGTCGACTCCTGGGGACTGCTCGACCGGTTGATGGCGAGGCCCGAGGTGCTCGACGTGTCGATGGTGCTGGGTGACGAACTCCTGGTCGCCGAGGTCATTGCCGTCGATACGTCCCAGCTGCACGACTTCCTCACCTGGATCCACGACACCGGGTACTCCGAGACCCGCGTCATCCTCAAGAAGCACCGGTCGACGATCGACTTTCGGACGCGAATGCAGATGGTCGAGGACATGCGGGACAACCCCGATCCGAGGCTGAGCGGGCCCGCCTGACGAGCGATTCGGCCGCCCCGTGACATTCTGTGCGCCGGGCGCCTGTACATTGCACGATCCGCATTGCCGGGCCGTCGAAAACGCACGCTCCGGAATCGTTCTGAAAGTACTATCTCCCTACGATGATGCTGTCTACATCATGTGGGGAGCACATCATGAAACATACTCAACGTTACTGTGTCACGGCGACACTGGCGCTTGCGATCGGCTTGATTGGGCCGGCCCCGGGCCAGGCCCAGGAGACAACGGAGGCCTCGAGCATCGAGGAAATCGTGGTCACCGGCAGCCGCATCCGGCGCGATGGTTTCCAGTATTCGGCCCCGGTCGAGATCATTGGCGACGAGCGTCTCGACAACATCGGCGCAACCAACGTCGGCGATTTTCTGCAGACGATCCCGCAGAGCATCGGCGCCATCAACAATGCCAATGCCGCGTTCAGCGTCTCGCTGTCGGGGCAGAACCTGACCAGCCTGCGCAACCTCGGCACCTCGAGAACGCTGGTCCTCGTCAACGGCCGGCGCTTCGTGTCCGGCGTGACCCCGAGCGTCGGCTACGGCGTCGACCTCAACGCGATTCCGACCACGATGATCGACCGGATCGAGGTGCTGACCGGCGGCGCCTCGGCGGTCTACGGCTCCGACGCGGTCGCCGGCGTCGTCAACATCGTCCTGAAGGACGACTTCGAGGGCGTCATGTTCGAGGGTCAGCTCGGCGGCGCCACCGAGGGCGACAAGGATCGCGAGGACATCTACTTCACGTTCGGCGGCGAACTGGGTGACGGCGGCAATGCCTGGATGTCGCTCGGCTATTCGACCGACGGCGAACTGATGGCCCGCGACCGCGAGTTCTCGAACACCGACCTCGTCGGCTGGGATAGCGACGGCGACGGGCTGGCGGAGAGCCAGGTCTGGCTGGGTTCGAGCTTTCCGCCGGGAGGCCGCTTCGGCAGCTTCAACGGCGACGGCACGCCGTTTCAGTTCGGCATCGCGGACCGGCCGAACTCCGACCTGTTCAACCGGGCGGACTTCCGGACGATCTTCTCACCCGTCGAACGCCGCTTCGTGTCGGGGGCACTGACTTACCCGATCGCCGAACGGACCGAGATCTTCGGGGAATTCAACTACTCCAACGTGCAGACCGAGTCCGGGCTCGAACCGTTCGCGCTCGACCTGAACAGCAACATCTGGCTGACCCAGCGCGGCGGCACCGGCGGCCTGGACGTCGCGACGCACCCGCTCGTTCCGGAGCTGCTGCGTGACAATCTGCTCGCTGCGGGTATCACGAATCTCAACCAGCTCGGCGTCAACGGTACGGCACGTCGACTCGTCGAGTTCGGGTCGCGATTCTCGGATTACGAGCGCGCGACATCGCGCGCACTGCTCGGCCTCGAGCACGAGTTCGGCAACGACTGGCTCCTGTCCGCCTACTACAGCTACGGGCGCACAGATGCCGACATCTTCGCCAATGGCCAGATCAACATCGAGCGTGCCGCGCTCGCGCTCGACGTCGAGGAACTGGCGGACGGGACGATCCGCTGCCGGAACGAGCAGGCGCGGCTGCAGGGCTGTGTGCCGTTCAATCCTTTCGGCGCGGGCAGCATCACTCCTGACCAGGTTGCCTATCTCGCTTTGCCAACCGTGCGCAAGAGTCTCGTCGAGCAGGAGGTCGTCAACATTACGCTGTCCGGCAACCTGCCTATCGAACTGCCCGGCGGCAGCGTTGCCGCGGCGGTCGGCGGCGAGTATCGCGAAGAACGCGGCAACGACATCCCTGGAGACAGCGTCCAGCAGGGCATCACCGCCGGCAACGCGTCCGCGCCGACCGAGGGCAGTTTCGACGTGCTCGAGGCGTTCGGCGAAATCTCGCTGCCGGTGCACGACCGCATCGTACTGGACGGTGCAGTGCGGCTCGGCGACTACTCCACTATCGGCAACGAGGTCACGTGGAAGATCGGCGCGGATATCCTGCTCCTGGAGTCGCTGCGTTTTCGAGGCACGCTCTCGACGTCGGTCCGCGCGCCGAACGTCGCGGACCTGTTCTCCGGCGCCGGGCAGACCTTCGCGCCGGTGCAGGACCCGTGTAACGGTGTCGATGCGTCGACTGGCGGCGACATTGCGGAAAATTGCCGTTCGATACCCGTCATCGCCGACCGGATCGCGGACCAGGGCGCCTTCGTGCTGACCCAGGTTGAGGCGCAGAGCACGGGTGGCTTCATCTCCGGCAACCCGGAGGTCGGTGCCGAGACCGCGGATTCGTTCACGGC
>JAZBNZ010000211.1:0-6835 GCA_036350895.1 Woeseiaceae bacterium | reverse complement strand
TCGAGGCGGAGTTCGTCTACATGCCCCTGTTCGCCGCCCGCAATGCCGGGCTGGACGAAGACAGGCTGGACAAGCTCGAGAAAAACAACCCGGTCACGCGGCGCGCGCTCTCGATCACGCGGCTCGTCGCGGGCACGCCGGCGGCGCGGGAGCTGCGCAACGGCGATATCATTCTCGCGGTCGACGGCAACGTGGTGACCTCTTACCGCGCGCTGGAGAAGGCCACCCGCAAACCGTCGGTGAACGTTACCGTGTGGCGCGACGGCGCGGCGCTCGACATTGCGCTCGAGACGGCCGCGCTCGATGGTCGAGGCATCGATCGCATCGTCTCCTGGGGCGGGGCGCTGCTGCAGAACCCGCACCGGGCAATGGCGGCGCAGCGGGGCGTCGAGCCCTACGGCGTGTACGTCGCGTTCTTCAGCTATGGCTCGCCGGCGACGCGCTACGGCCTCTACGCCGGGCGCCGCATCGTGGCGGTGGATGACACGCCGACGCCGGATCTCGAGACTTTCGTCAGCGTTGTAACACAGAAGCGTGATCGCAAGTCCCTGCGCATCAAGACCGTAACGTGGAACGGCTCCGTCGATGTCATCACCCTGAAGCCGGACAACCAGTACTGGCCCGCGTACGACGTCCACCGGAATTCGGTGGGCTGGGTCCGGATGGAGTTCGACGGCCCCGTCGCCACCGTGAGCGATGTGCCGTAGGGGTACACTGCTGCTGATGCTCCTCGCCGCGGCCTCCGGCGCGGCCGACACGATGTACAAGTATCGTGACAGCGACGGCAACTGGATCTACAGCGACCGGCCGCCGCCCGACGGTGAGACCGCCGAAACCGTGCCGCTCGAGGGCGGTAATGCAGACCCGGTCTTCGGGATTCGGCACGTGCTCGACGGGACTTCGATCCGCTTCATCGCGATCAACGAATTCCAGGCGCCGGTCGAGGTGATGCTGCGTTTCGATCGGCTTGCCGGCCTCGAGTTTCCCGACCCGGACGACGACCTGAGGAGACTCGTGCCGCCGCAGTTCCGCGGTGTCGTGCTCTCGCTCGACCGGCTGCCGGAAGGTGGCGACTGGGAGACCGGGTATGTCTATGAATATGTCGTGGGCGACCCCGGCGCGCGGCACCGGCCCCTGCGGCCTTACCGGACGCCCTACGCCCTGGCGGCGAGCTTCCCCGTATCCCAGGCCTACCCGGTAGCGGCAACCCACATGACGGCCGATTCCGCTTACGCGGTCGATTTTGCCGTCCCCGTCGGTACCGACATCTTTGCCGCCCGCGGCGGTGTCGTCTTCGCGGTCCAGGGAGCCAACTATCGCGGCGGTCTCGACACGAGCCGGCAGGGTGCCAAGGCCAATGTCGTGCAGATCCTGCACGACGACGGCACCTACGCGGTCTATGCCCACCTCAACCGCGCGTCTATCCGCGTGAAGCCCGGCGATCGCGTCGAGCGCGGGCAGTACATCGCCGAGTCGGGTAATACCGGGTTCTCGACGGGCCCGCATCTCCATTTCGCGGTGCTGCGCAACGCGGGGATGCGCATCGAGTCGGTGCCGGTCGTGTTCGAAGGCCCGAATCGGGCGCCGGTCGTGCCCGCGACCGGCAAGAACATGACGGCGTACTAGGGCCCGCCATCGCTTACGGTTGGCCCGCCAATCCGGCATACTGCGACCCTTTTCATCTGCCGGTTTGCCATGTCGCCGTTTCCGACGAGAGCCTTGCTCGCCGCATTCCTGGCCGTCGCCACGACGGTCACGGCGGAGCCCCTGTACGACCAGGACAACGGGCCGATTTCGGGAATCTATAACTTCGTCGACAGCACGGAAGGCGCCACGCTGCTGCCGAAGGGTCGCTTCGGCTGGTCACTGTCGTCGATCATCTCCAGCCATGCGGCGACCGACAGGCGGGGTGAAGAACTCATCGTCCTCGACGGTGAGACGACGCGTGCCGAGTTCCGGCTGCGCTACGCGCCCACCGCGCGTCTCGAGCTCGGGCTGGAGCTGCCCTATGTCTGGCATTCAGAAGGGCACCTGGATTCGCTGATCGACGGCTGGCACGATGTTTTCGGTCTGCCCGGCGGCAGCCGTGAGATCCGCGCCACCGATATCCTCGAATTCCGCTACGAGGATGTGACGGGGGAGCGCCTGAATTTCACCGAGAACACGAGCGGGATCGGTGACCTGCGCCTGTCGGCAGGCTGGCGTCTCGACGACGACCCGGATCACCGCCGGGCCGTGCGCTTCGCGGCGACCCTGCCGACCGGTGACGCCGGTGACCTCAACGGGGTCGACGCCGTGACGCTCGGCATCGGCTATGCCGGCGACATCGGCAATGCGACGGCCGACGGCAAGCTCAGCCTGTTCTATCGCCTGCACGCGACCTGGATCGGGGAGCCCGCACTGCTGCCGGATACCTACAACGAGTGGGTCGGTCACCTGGCCGGGGGATTCGGCTATGCGGCTACAGACTGGCTCGAGCTCCGCGCACAGGTGCTCGCGCGAACGGCGACACACGATTCGGACCTCATCGTCCTGGGCGAGCCGTCGGTGACCCTGAGTTTCGGCGGGAACATCCGCCTGGGCGACCGCTACACGCTGAGCCTTTCCGTCGGCGAGGACATCAAGGTCGAATCGTCGCCGGACGTCTCCTTCCAGCTGGCCTTGCGCTATCGCCCGCTCTCTGACTGATCGGGACCGGCGACCGCGGTCCGCACCGCCTCGAGCAGCGCGATCGATGCATCGTGACCCACACCGGGCGCACCGCCGTCCGCGTTGGGCCAGCTCGAAAACATCGCAACGACCGTTCCGGTCGACGGCGAGACGAAGATGAACTGTCCGTGGACGCCTTCGGCGTAGACGGTTCCGGCGCCATCGCCGACTCCCCAGACGAAGGACCTGTAGTAGGGCGCGGTGTCGTCGTCGTGCGGCCGCGGCCAGGCGGGATCGCCGGGCTGCGTGAAGATATCTTCGATCCAGGCGGCGGGTACGACCTGCCGATCGCCGGCCCTGCCGCGATCGAGCATCAGGAGTCCCACGCGCCCGATGTCCCTGAGCGTCGCCGCCATGCCGCCGGAGGCCAGTGTGAAGCCGCCGGTATCGACGGTGATATACGCGCTCCGTTCCGCACCGATCGGCTTCCAGAGGCGCTCGGAGACCAGGTCGGCGAAGCGTTTGCCTGTCGCCGCTTCCAGCACCCAGGCCATGACGTCCGTCGTGCCGGATTTGTAGACGAAAGTGCCGGTCCGTTCGGGATCGCGACCGACCTTCGGCAGGAATTCGTAGTTGCCGGTGACCGGGATGCCCGCGCAGGCAGCGCCGGTGAGCAGCCCGTCGGCACAATCCTGCCGGCGAACGGTGCTGTCGGGCGCGTCGTAGTCCTCGGTCCAGTCGGACGAGTCCTGCATGTCGAGTAGCAGACGCAGCCTGTCACTGCCCCAGCCGCTGTCGGCGAGTGCCGGGACGTAGTCCGCGACGCTCTTGTCGAGGTCGATCAGCCCGTCGGCTGCGACGCTCGCCGCCGTCAGGCCGGTCACGGTTTTCGTGACAGACCACATCAGGTGCGGCCGTTCGGGCGTCAGCGTGCCGGCATAGCGTTCGACGACGACACGGCCGTCCTGGATTGCGACAATGCCGTCGACGTAGAGGCGCTCCATAGCCGCGGAGAGTCGTTCGGACTCGCCATCGATAATGAGGTCGAGCTCGTTCGCGGCCGAATCGACGCCCGGCAGCGGCCGTACGGTCCGATAGTCGTTCGGGATGTCCCGGGTCGGCAATACTTCGCGGAGATGCGTGTAGGCCCAGCGATTCAGGGGCCCGAACTGCCAGGTCTCACCCGTAACGCCGGCCGGGCGGGGCTCCGCGTGGGCCGGGCAGGTCGCGGCGAGCAGCAAGGTAAGGCTTACGAGGCGGGCGGCTGCGGACATGGCCTCCTCCTCTTTCAGAACCGGCGGCGGGTACCGATCTGGGTCGGCTTGATGGCACCGATCGACGGCGCACCCACCTGGGCCATGACCATGCGGAGCTCGCCTGTCAGCATCTCGAGTACCTTCTCGACGCCGGCCTGGCCGAAGGCGGCAAGGCCCCAGATGTAGGCGCGGCCGATACAGACGGCGTCGGCGCCCATCGCGAGCGCCTTGAATATATCCGTACCGCGGCGGAAGCCGCTGTCGATCAGCACCGGCACGCGGCCGTTCACTGCCTCGACGACTTCCGGCAGGCTTTCGAGCGCACCCCGGCCGCTGGCCTCGGCCCGTCCGCCGTGGTTGGAGACGTAGATGGCATCCGCGCCGGCCTCGACCGCCGCTGCTGCGTCCTCGCGAGTGACGATGCCCTTGACGACGATCTGCATCGACGTGACCTGCCGGATGCGCGCCAGGAACTCCCAGGTCATCGCGGACGTATCCAAATCGGCGTAGTTCAACCGGGAGCCCTGGTACATCGGGTTCATCCGCAGGAAGTCCTCGATGCTGCCGCTACCGTGGCATGACGAGCAGTCGCGGTCGTCGCTGCGGATGTACTGACCGAGCAACACGCGGTTGCTGCCGGCGTTCAGGTCCACGGTGAGCACGACGACCCGTGCGCCGGCCCGCTCGGCGCGTTCCAGCATCATCTTCGCGATCGGCCACTGGCTCGACGGATAGAGCTGGAACCAGACGGGTTCGCCACGCGCCGCGATGACGTCCTCGATGGCGTTGGAGGCGACGTTCGACAGGATCTGCAGGTGACCCTTCGCTTTCGCGGCGCGGGCAGAGGCGAGCTCGGCATCGGGGTGAAAGGCGCCCTGGCTGCCGACCGGCGCGAGCACGATCGGCGAGTCGAGCTTTTCGCCGAGCAACGTCGTCTGCAGGCTCACGTTACTGGTATCGACCATGCGCATGGGCCTGAGATAGACGTCCTCGAAGGCGCGTCGATTCGCGGCCAGGGTCTCGTTGCCGTCGGTTCCCGTCGCGAGGTAGCCGTAGTGTGCCGGGGGCAGCCTGTGCTTTGCCGCGGTGTGAAAATCGAACACGTCGAGGGCGTCTTCGGGTTTCTCGATCAGGAAGTCGGACAGCTCCGGGCTGGCCAGCGTTTCTTCGGCGAGGAGTCGAGCGGGCCCCCCGAGTAGCGGGCTCGCCGCGAGGAACTTGAGGAAGTCGCGGCGCCGCGTGCGCAAATCGGCCATGTTGTTTCTCTTCTGGGCGTTCCGGGCAGCTTACCCCACGGCCGAAAGGCCGTCGACAAACCCGGGCACCCGTGAGCGGCTGGTCAGTCGACTGCGGGCGGCTCGCAGCGACCCGATCGTTTCAGGTAGGGCTTGTTGCAGTCCCAGTCGTTGCCGGCGTAATCGACGTGTGCATTATCGGGCAGGCGGATGGCGACACAGCGGTCACCGTCTTCCCGGAAGCCGCGCTCGCAGCTCCATCCCGACCGGTGCTCCGCACCCGTGAGGTAGCCGTGCTCGGGCACCGCGATCGGCTCGCAGCGGGCGTCGTCCACCTTCCGGAAGCCCCGGTGGCATTCCCAGCCGCTGCCGTAGTTCGAGAAGGTGGGGTAACCGTTTGCGGGGACGCTGATGGCAACGCATTTATCGCCGCGCTGGCGATAGCCCCGGTCGCACTCCCAGCCCGGACCGTATCTCGAGTCCTTGAGGAAGCCGTTCGTGGGGACGTCTACCCGGACACAGGTGTCGCCGGCTGCCCGGTAGCCGCGATGACATTTCCATCGGTCGACGCCGATCGGGTCGAGATAGGCGTTCGCTGGTACCTGGATCTCCTTGCACGCGCCCTTCGTTTCCCGGTAGCCGTGGCTGCACTTCCACCCGGGTCCGTAGGAGGCTCCCGTCGGATAGGCGTTATTTGGCACGACCGGAGCGGCCGACTCTGCGACGGCCGGCGGTACGAGACCGGTACCCGGTGCCAGCGCGAGCAGTGCGAGAGTAGTGAGGAGTGTGCGATGCATCGCCTGCATGAATTACGCCATTGCCCGGTTGACACGCAGTACCCTGCAGTCGAGTTGACGGCCGTCGAGTTGGGCCATCGCGAGCTCGCCGGATTCGCGCAGCATTTCGACGAACCCGTAGCCATGGGAGCGACCGGCATGGGTCGTGGTGAGCACCTGCGCCGATGTGACGTAACCGAACGGCCTGAAGAGACTCGCCAGGTCGTCGTCGGACGTACTGGATGGCAGGTTGCTGATGCGTAATTTCATAATGATCTCGTCCATGTCCTGAAGTCGGGCCTGGCGACTCGAGGTCCGTGTTTCGGAAAGGTGCAAGAGGCCCGAACGCCGAGCGACTTCGAGTTCGCGCGATTCAGCAAAAGACGAGTTTGGACTTCCCCGGACGGGGGATGATGCGACGGCCCAGCGGCGCGTCTGCTGTAGCACCACGGTACAGTAAAGCGGGTGTCATGACACCCGCTTTCGGTTTGTCGACTGGATCGTGAGGCCCGGTGTCGGCTGCAGACCGCAGAGCGCGGCGTGACTGCCCGGTTTTGCGCAGATCCCGGGGGTCGCTGCTGGCTATTGGTTCCGAAAAGCGTATAGTGCCGAGGCCTCGAATGGCTCTTCTGGTCGGGCAACACGCTGTTGCCAGCGCACTTTTCGAGCGGTCGCCAATCTCCGGGGAACAGTCATGCTCAAAGGAGTCCACGTCGTCGAATCGCCACTTTTGATTCTTTGCCATCGAGTCGAAGCAGGCAATCGATGCGAGCCGGCAACCGGCCATGCCCGTGGATAAGTCCGGGACAGAGACCGTCGAAACCGTCCCCGGACCTGCGCGCAAGGAAGACTATGCCGTCGTCTCGATTGCTCCCTCCGGCTCGCCGCGCGATATGCCGGGGACCGACTGGCACTGCTA
>JAZBNZ010000210.1:0-2347 GCA_036350895.1 Woeseiaceae bacterium | reverse complement strand
TCGCCGGCGAACAGGTCGAATTCCTCTTCACGATACTGGTAACCGAACGCGACGTTCAGGTCCGATGCCATGCCGAGGTCGATCCCGTAGACGAAGTCCGCGTTGAAGATCGTCTCGGTCTGCTCCTGGCCGCCCGGCGTGAAGTCACGCGGGGTGTCCGGACCGAGCGACGCATTGATCGTGTTACGGATGAAGAAGTCGGTCCGGTTCGAGCCCGTCTGCGCGCTGATGTCGTAGTTGAGCCCGGTGCCGAAATCCAGCACGCCGCGCAGGCCGAGGGCCGCCGACATGTCCTCGTTATCGCCGCCGAAGCGCGGCACGAAGCCGCCCGGGATGGTCTCGACAAAGGAGAAACATTCCGGAGAGGCGCTAACCAGGTCGAGAATTCCCTGATTCGGGGTGACGCCATCGGGGCCGACGAGCGGGATGCCGTCAGGACAGCCAGACACACCGGGGCCGGCGAGGTCGCCAACCAGGATTGACGGTACACCGTCTGGGGCTGCAAGGCCGGTGAGCGGATCCACGGTCGGACCCCGGTACACGCCGGCGCGCTGCTGGCTCGTCGTCGGTCCGACAACGTTGCGGTAGAAGAAGCCGCCGGTGACGGTCCGCTGCGCGTAGTTACCGAAGAAGTAAAGCTCTGCCGCCTCACTGAGTTCGTAGGCCGAGTTGACGAAGAACTTGATATCGTCCTCGACGTCCGGCTGGCCCCAGTACTGCGGCACTTCGCCGGTGTAGCTGTTGATCGTCGCGAAATCCGCAACCGGCGCGTAGCCGCCCGCGACCGCGGCCGCGACGTCGTCACGGACGACAGAGCGGATGGTGCCCTCGACGTCCCGGTATTCGGCGGTCAGGTTAATGAAGCCCTTGTTGCCGAGCGGCAGGCCCGCGTTGGCGGCGATCAGGTAATTGTTGCCGTCGCCTTCGTAGGTCGAGCCGTAATTGGCCTGCACCTCGAAGCCTTCGGCGTCGTCGCGCAGCACGAAGTTGATAACGCCGGCGATAGCGTCAGAGCCGTACTGTGCCGACGCACCGTCGCGCAGCACTTCGACCTGCTTCAGCGCCAGCGAGGGGATGGCCGAGATATCGACACCCTGCGCACCGTCCGAGATGCCGCCGCCGAGGAACGAGATGATCGAGCCACGATGCCGGCGCTTGCCGTTGACGAGCACCAGGACCTGGTCGGGCGACAGGCCACGCACGTTGGGCGGGCGAACGATCGTCGCGGCGTCACTGATGGGCTGCGTGTTGACGTCGAATGACGGTACCGACGTGCGCAAGAGTTCCTGGATGTCGGTCGCTGAATTCTGGCGGAACTCCGGTCCGCCGATAACGTCGATCGCGACCGGCGAATCGGCCGCCGTGCGAGCGTCGCGGCGCGTACCCGTGGTTACGATTTCCTCGATTTCATCCATCTGGTCCTGTTGCGCCATGGCTTGTTGCGATACGGCAACAAGACCCGGTAGCGCGAGGGCCAGCACGATCCCCTTTCTGATGCTGTGCTTGCTATCCACTATTTTTTTCTCCTGATTGTGCGTGTCGCTCGACATCGATTGGGCTCCCGAGGCTCAAACCCCGGAAGCTTTTCGAACCAACCTGTCTCTGAACGAGCGAGTATATCATCGTTATAGACTTGTTGTTGTCGGTATACAACAAGCGTGGCGACAACCGGTAATATTCGCTTTTGTCATAAGCGTGTCAACTGTTTCAGGGGTTACTGCCGGGGATCGTGACCGGAAAACAGGCCGCGCCAGTCCGCGCAACGGGCTCCCGGGTTGCCGGCGGCGAATGGCCGGCAGACCGCGGCATCGGGCGTAGCGCCGATCACTCCGCGCCGATCTCGAGCACCTTCGCCCCCCGGATATCCCCGCGCCTGAGCTCCGCCAGCGCACGGTTGGCCTCTTCCAGTGCGTAGGTCTCGGTCGCGACGCTGAGCCCCGCCTCGGCCGCAACCGGCAGGAAAGCCTCGAGATCGAAATGGGTCACGTTCGCCACGCTCTTGATCTCCTTCTCCTGCCACAGGTGATCCTCGTAGCGGATGCCGGCCAGAAGCCCGGCGTCGCCGGCCTCCTTGCGGATCGCGTTGATCACGAGCCGACCGCCAGGCGCGAGCCGCTCGAGCGCCGCCAGCACGGGCTTCCAGGCCGGGGTCGTGTCGATGATCGCGCCGAGCAGCTCTGGCGGCCGATCCTCGGTTGCGCCGCTCCAGTCGGCCCCCAGCTCGAGCGCAAATGCGCGCTCCGGCGCGCTTCTCGCGAACACGAACACCGGGCTGTCCGGGTACAGGTGCTTCGCCAGCTGCAGGACGAGATGCCCGGAGCCGCCGAAACCCGTCAGCCCCAGCGGC